>NZ_JBMKJN010000029.1:0-57969 GCF_049236805.1 Enterobacter cloacae complex sp. XAL002 | reverse complement strand
AGGGGATTGCTCAGTGCTCGCATTAATTTGTGGGGAACCCTCAGCCCTGTGGGAGAGGGCCGGGGTGAGGGCACCAGACCGCCCTCAATCCTAGCGAATCCCACCATACGCCAGCGTCACCTCTTTCGCGGCCTTAATCACCAGCGCACCCAGCTCGGTGACGCGGTCGTCGGTCATACGTGAAATCGGCCCGGAGATGGAGATGGCGGCAAACGGCTCGCGGTGTTCGTCGAAAATACAGGACGCGAGGCAGCGCAGCCCGAGGGCATGTTCTTCGTCATCAAACGAATAGCCGCGCTTGCGGGTCAGAGCCAGATCTTCTTTCAGATGCACCGGCGACACCAGGGTGGCGTGGGTGTAGGCGTGCAGACCTTTACGGTGCAGCAGACCCGTCACCTGCTCTTCGCTAAGCTGCGAGAGAAACGCTTTCCCTGCGCCAGAGGCATGCATCGGCAGCTTGCCGCCAATCGGTGCGGACATGCGCATCAGCTGCGTACACTGCACCTGGTCGATGATAATCGCCTGATGATCGCTCTGATCCAGCACGGCCAGGTTTACCGTCTCGCCGGACTCCTCCATCAGCTTGCGCAGAATCGGGTGGACAATCGCCAGCAGGTTGCGGCTTTGCAGGAAGCTGCTGCCGACAATAAACGCATGTGCGCCCACCGCCCAGTGTCCCAGCTCGCCCACCTGACGCACGAAGCCCAGCTGCTGCATGGTGGTCAGCAGACGGTGCGTGGTGGAATTCGGCAGGCCAGCCTGCTGCGCCAGCTCTGTCAGGGCCACGCTACCATGCGATTCGGCTATCCATTCCAGCAGCTTCAGGCCGCGCGTCAGGGATTGAACCTGTCCGCCAGGTTGTGCAGCGGTGGTTGCAGCAGGTTTTCTGCCGCGTTTAGCGGGAACGGTCGTAACCATGACGAACTCCTTTTTCTGTATCGTGGAAATCATTTTCGTTTTATTTGGTGGTTTTGCAACCGCTTTCCTGACTGATCGGAGGAGTGATTGTGAACATGTCTCATGTTACCGCTGTGTGACTTTTCGACCCTTAGAGATTATGCCAGTATGGAACGCAGCCTTTTGGCCATGTTGAACGTTGTCGGGAGCAAGTGTGAGCAGCAAAGTAGAGCAACTGCGTGCGCAGTTAAATGAACGAATTCTGGTGCTGGACGGCGGCATGGGCACCATGATCCAGGGCTATCGTCTGAGTGAAGACGATTTCCGCGGCGAGCGCTTTGCCGACTGGCCTTGTGACCTGAAAGGAAACAATGACCTGCTGGTGTTGAGCAAACCCTCTGTCATCAGGGATATCCACAACGCCTACTTCGAAGCGGGTGCGGATATTGTAGAAACCAACACCTTCAACTCGACAACCATCGCCATGGCGGATTACCAGATGGAATCCCTGTCGGCGGAGATCAACTTTGAAGCGGCGAAACTCGCCCGCGCCTGCGCCGACGAGTGGACGGCCCGCACGCCGGACAAGCCGCGCTATGTTGCCGGGGTGCTGGGCCCGACCAACCGCACCGCGTCGATTTCTCCGGACGTGAACGATCCAGCCTTCCGCAATATCACCTTTGACCAACTGGTGGCCGCGTATCGTGAGTCCACTAAAGCGCTGGTGGAAGGCGGTTCCGACCTGATCCTGATTGAAACCGTATTCGACACTCTCAACGCCAAAGCTGCAATTTACGCGGTGAAAGAGGAATTTGAGGCGCTGGGCGTTGACCTGCCGATCATGATTTCCGGCACCATCACCGATGCCTCGGGGCGCACGCTTTCCGGCCAGACAACCGAAGCGTTTTATAACTCTCTGCGCCATGCCGAAGCGCTCTCCTTCGGCCTGAACTGCGCGCTGGGGCCGGACGAGCTGCGCCAGTACGTGCAGGAGCTTTCGCGCATCGCAGAGTGCTACGTCACCGCCCACCCGAACGCCGGTCTGCCGAATGCATTCGGTGAGTACGATCTGGATGCCGACACCATGGCGGCGCAAATCCGCGAGTGGGCCGAATCTGGCTTCCTCAACATCGTCGGCGGCTGCTGCGGCACCACGCCGGAGCACATCGCCGCCATGAGCCGCGCCGTCGCCGGGCTTGCACCGCGCAAGTTACCCGAGCTTCCGGTAGCCTGCCGTCTGTCCGGCCTTGAGCCGTTGACCATCGGCGACGACAGCCTGTTTGTGAACGTGGGTGAACGTACCAACGTCACCGGTTCTGCGAAGTTCAAGCGCCTGATCAAAGAAGAGAAGTACAGCGAAGCGCTGGACGTTGCCCGCCAGCAGGTGGAGAGCGGCGCGCAGATTATCGATATCAACATGGACGAGGGGATGCTCGACGCCGAAGCGGCGATGGTGCGCTTCCTCAACCTGATTGCCGGCGAGCCGGACATCGCCCGCGTGCCGATCATGATTGACTCTTCCAAATGGGACGTCATCGAAAAGGGGCTGAAGTGCATTCAGGGCAAAGGCATCGTTAACTCCATCTCAATGAAAGAGGGCGTCGATACCTTTATCCACCACGCGAAGCTGGTGCGTCGCTACGGGGCCGCCGTGGTGGTGATGGCCTTCGATGAAGTGGGCCAGGCCGATACCCGCGAGCGCAAAATTGAGATTTGCCGCCGGGCGTACAAAATTTTGACCGAAGAGGTGGGCTTCCCGCCGGAAGACATTATTTTCGACCCGAACATCTTTGCTGTCGCAACCGGCATTGAAGAGCACAACAACTACGCCCAGGACTTTATCGGCGCGTGTGAAGACATCAAACGCGAGCTACCGCATGCGCTAATTTCCGGCGGCGTGTCGAACGTCTCGTTCTCGTTCCGCGGCAACGACCCGGTGCGTGAGGCCATCCACGCCGTGTTCCTCTACTATGCCATCCGCAACGGGATGGACATGGGGATCGTTAACGCCGGACAGCTGGCGATTTACGACGACCTGCCCGCAGAACTACGCGACGCAGTAGAAGATGTGATCCTCAACCGTCGCGACGACGCCACCGAACGCATGCTGGATCTGGCGGAAAAATACCGCGGCAGTAAAGCTGACGAATCAGCCAATGTTCAACAGGCCGAATGGCGTTCCTGGGATGTGAGAAAGCGTCTGGAATACTCGCTGGTAAAAGGCATTACTGAGTTCATTGAGCAGGATACCGAGGAAGCGCGTCAGCAGGCAGCCCGTCCGATTGAAGTGATCGAAGGGCCGCTGATGGACGGCATGAACGTGGTCGGCGATCTGTTCGGCGAGGGCAAAATGTTCCTGCCGCAGGTGGTGAAATCCGCCCGCGTCATGAAGCAGGCCGTGGCTTATCTTGAGCCGTTTATCGAAGCCAGCAAAGAGAAGGGCTCCAGTAACGGTAAGATGGTCATTGCCACCGTGAAGGGCGACGTGCACGACATCGGCAAAAACATTGTCGGCGTGGTACTGCAATGCAATAACTACGAAATTATCGATCTTGGCGTGATGGTCCCGGCGGATAAAATCCTCAGGACCGCTCGCGAAGTGAATGCGGATCTGATTGGTCTTTCCGGGCTGATTACGCCGTCGCTGGACGAAATGGTCAACGTGGCAAAAGAGATGGAGCGCCAGGGCTTCACTATTCCACTGCTGATTGGCGGGGCAACCACCTCGAAAGCCCACACCGCAGTGAAAATTGAGCAGAACTACAGTGGGCCGACGGTGTATGTCCAAAACGCCTCGCGCACCGTGGGCGTGGTCTCCGCGCTGCTGTCTGACACCCAGCGCGATGACTTTGTCGCCCGCACCCGCAAAGAGTATGAAACCGTCCGCATTCAGCATGGACGTAAGAAACCGCGCACGCCGCCGGTTTCGCTTCAGGCGGCACGCGATAACGATCTGGCGTTCGACTGGTCCAGCTATACGCCGCCGGTCGCGCACCGTCTGGGCGTGCAGGACGTGACGGCCAGCATCGAAACGCTGCGTAACTACATCGACTGGACGCCATTCTTCATGACCTGGTCGCTGGCGGGCAAATATCCGCGCATTCTTGAAGATGAGGTAGTAGGCGAAGAGGCGAAACGCCTGTTTAAAGATGCCAACGATATGCTCGACAGACTGAGCGCAGAGAAAGCCCTCAACCCGCGCGGCGTGGTGGGGCTGTTCCCGGCGAACCGCGTGGGCGACGACATAGAAATCTACCGCGATGAAACCCGCACCCATGTGCTGGCCGTGAGCCACCATCTGCGCCAGCAAACCGAGAAAGTGGGCTTTGCCAACTACTGCCTGGCGGATTTCGTCGCACCGAAACTCTCCGGTAAAGCCGACTATATCGGCGCCTTTGCGGTGACCGGCGGTCTGGAAGAAGACGCGCTGGCGGACGCGTACGACGCACAGCACGATGATTACAACAAAATCATGGTGAAAGCGATCGCCGATCGCCTGGCGGAAGCCTTTGCTGAGTACCTCCACGAGCGCGTACGTAAGGTGCACTGGGGCTACGCGGCGAATGAGAATCTCAGCAACGAGGAGCTGATCCGCGAAAACTACCAGGGCATTCGTCCGGCGCCGGGGTATCCGGCCTGCCCGGAACACACCGAGAAGGGCACTATCTGGAAACTGCTCGACGTGGAAGCGCATACCGGCATGAAACTTACCGAGTCGTTCGCCATGTGGCCGGGCGCGTCCGTTTCCGGCTGGTATTTCAGCCACCCGGACAGCAAGTATTTCGCCGTGGCACAGCTTCAGCGGGATCAGATTGAAGACTACGCCCTGCGAAAAGGCATGAGCGTGTCTGAGGTGGAACGCTGGCTGGCGCCGAATTTAGGCTACGACGCAGACTAACGTCACTTTTCCTTACAACAAACAGGGCACCGCTATGGTGCCTTGTCTCTTTCTTACGTTTAAACCCTTATACTGGAAGAAAGTTCTTACTACATTGCCCGGCGGCGCTGCGCTGACCGGGCCTGCGCGTAGGCCGGATAAGGCGTAGCCGCCATCCGGCAAGATAACGCGCAACAAGCCTCAGGAAAACAGATAACGATAAGGAGGAAAACCCACTGTGTTGACGTTGTTACACCTGCTCTCCGCAGTCGCACTGCTGGTATGGGGCACCCATATCGTTCGTACCGGCGTGATGCGCGTGTTTGGCGCACGTTTACGTACCGTTCTCAGCGGCAGCGTTGAGAAGAAGCCGCTCGCCTTCTGTGCGGGTATTGGCGTCACGGCGCTGGTGCAAAGCAGCAACGCCACCACCATGCTCGTCACCTCGTTCGTGGCGCAGGATCTGGTGGCGCTCGCCCCGGCGCTGGTGATTGTCCTTGGCGCCGACGTCGGTACCGCGCTGATGGCACGTATCCTGACCTTCGATCTCTCCTGGCTGTCGCCGCTGCTGATTTTTATTGGCGTCATTTTCTTCCTCGGCCGTAAGCAAAGCCGTGCCGGGCAGCTTGGCCGCGTCGGTATTGGCCTCGGGCTGATCCTGCTAGCGCTGGAGCTGATTGTGCAGGCAGTTACGCCGATTACCCAGGCCAACGGTGTGCAGGTCATTTTCGCCTCGTTAACCGGCGATATTATGCTGGATGCGCTGATCGGCGCGGTGTTTGCCATTGTCAGCTACTCCAGCCTGGCAGCGGTCCTCCTGACGGCGACCTTAACCGCTGCGGGCGCGATCTCTTTCCCGGTGGCGCTATGCCTGGTCATCGGTGCGAATCTTGGCTCTGGCCTGCTGGCGATGCTTAACAACAGTGCAGCCAATGCTGCCGCCCGACGGGTGGCGCTGGGGAGTTTGCTCTTCAAGCTGGTGGGTAGCCTGATCATTCTGCCGTTTGTGCACCCGCTGGCGAACCTGATGGACAACCTCTCTCTGCCGAAAGCGGAGCTGGTGATCTACTTTCACGTCTTCTACAACCTGGTGCGCTGTCTGGCGATGGTGCCGTTTGCCGCGCCGATGGCCCGCTTCTGCGAGCGGCTTATTCGTGATGAACCGGAGCTGGACGCGCGCCTTAAACCGAAGCATCTGGACACCTCGGTGCTGGACACGCCCGCGCTGGCTATCGCCAATGCCGCCCGCGAAACGCTGCGCATGGGTGACGCGATGGAAACCATGCTGGAAGGGTTGCAAAAGGTGATGCACGGCGAGCCGCGCGAAGAAAAAGAGCTGCGCAGGCTGGCGGACGATATCAACGTGCTGTATACCGCCATCAAGCTCTATCTGGCGCGGATCCCGCAGGACGAGCTGGCGGAAGAGGAGTCGCGCCGCTGGGCGGAAATCATTGAGATGTCGCTTAACCTGGAGCAGGCTTCGGATATTGTCGAGCGTATGGGCAGTGAAATCGCAGACAAATCCCTGGCCGCACGTCGGGCGTTTTCTGTCGAAGGGCTGAAGGAGCTGGAAGCGCTCCACGAACAGCTGGTCAGCAACCTGAAGCTGGCGATGTCGGTCTTCTTCTCCAGCGACGTGCCGAGCGCGCGCCGCCTGCGCCGCAACAAGCACCGTTTCCGCATCCTCAACCGGCGCTACTCGCACGCCCACGTTGAGCGTCTGCACCAGCAGAACGTGCAGAGTATCGAAACCAGCTCGCTCCACCTGGGGCTGCTGGGAGATATGAAGCGTCTTAACTCATTGTTCTGTGCGGTGGCATACAGCGTGATGGAGCAGCCGGATGAAGACGATGAGCGGGATGAGTATTAATCTCTGAAAGCGCCTCGCAAAACGGTTTTGTGAGGCGTGACTACCATAAAGAGCAATTTATTCTTCAACCCTTACATTTTTAAGGGAATAGGAAGTGCTCAATTATTACGCTACACTTCGCCAGTTCATGCGCATTCCAATGGGGGTTCTCATGCGCGGTGCTAATAGCATTAAAAAATCAGTGAATGTTTCCCTGTCGCCGGACATTCTTGAAGAGGCGCGAAGGCTTAAACTTAACCTTTCTGCCGTGCTAACGGCGGCTTTGCAGGAGCAATTTCGTGAACATCGGCGCGCAGAGTGGCTTGAAGAAAAATAAAGCTTCTATGGTCGCTCCCGCCGTTGAGGTCGCGGGAAAACCCTACGTGGTGATGATGCACATGATGGCAGGCATATCGCTAAAAGAGTTAGGTGAACGCGTTGCCGATCTTACTAACAGCAGTGCTTCATTGCGGGATGCACTCGATTTTCTGATCAGCGGTTACTAGGACTTTTTTGTCAGGCGCAAGGTAAGGTATATTTCGCCCTTCACAGGAGAAACTATGCTGCCAACTCAATCAACCCGATTAAACAAATACATTAGCGAGAGCGGGATCTGCTCACGTCGCGAGGCTGACCGTTACATTGAACAGGGTAACGTGTTTCTTAACGGCAAACGCGCCACCATTGGCGATCAGGTGGTACCTGGCGATGTGGTGAAAGTGAATGGTCAGGTCATCGAACCGCGTGATGCCGAAGACCTGGTGTTTATCGCGTTGAACAAACCGGTTGGGATTGTCAGCACCACGGAAGATGGCGAGCGGGACAACATTGTTGATTTCGTGAACCACAGTAGCCGCATTTTCCCGATTGGCCGTCTGGATAAAGACTCTCAGGGGCTGATTTTCCTCACCAACCACGGCGATCTGGTCAACAAAATTCTGCGTGCCGGTAACGACCACGAGAAAGAGTACATCGTGACGGTGAACAAGCCGGTGACGGACGAGTTTATCCGCGGAATGGGCGCTGGCGTGCCGATTCTGGGCACCGTGACGAAGAAGTGTAAAGTCAAAAAAGAAGCACCGTTCGCGTTCCGCATCACGCTGGTTCAGGGCCTGAACCGCCAGATCCGCCGCATGTGCGAGTACTTCGGTTATGAAGTGACGAAGCTGGAACGCACGCGCATCATGAACGTCAGCCTGTCTGGCATCCCGCTGGGCGAGTGGCGTGACTTAACGGATGACGAGCTGATCGAGCTGTTCAAACTTATCGAGAACTCCTCGTCCGAAGCGAAGCCGAAAGCTAAAGCCAAACCGAAAACGCAGGCGATTAAGCGTCCGGTGGTGAAGGCACCGCAGGCGGAAGAGAAAGGGCGAGGCAAGCCGGGCAACGGAAAACGCTTTACCCAGCCGGGGCGCAAAAAGAAAGGGCGCTGATTAGCGCCTTCCACGGGTTGATGTGCTGGCGGACCAGGAAAAAGTCGCCTCTGCGTCGGGTTTATACGCCTGCTCTTTTTTCAGCTTGCGGGCTTTTTTCGCCGCGGCATCACGTTGCGCCATCAGCTTATCGATGTACTCTTTTTTAACCTGATTGGTTTCGGCGTTCGTCAGCGTGCGGCCATGCGCGATGCGGGCGCGGTCGAGAAGCGTTTTAAGTTCGCGCTGCTCGGCTTCGGTCATGTCTTTCTGGGTCAAACGTGGTGTAGCCATTGCTGAAGCCTCCTGATGGGGAGGCTTCAGTGTAAAGCAAGCCGGCTCAATTAACCCTGTTTCACCGCATCTTTTTTCGGTTGGTCATCAATCGGCTTACCGGACCAGTACCCTGCTAACAGCGAACCGGACAGGTTGTGCCAGACGGAGAACAGCGCTCCCGGTAGCGCCGCCAGCGGTGAGAAGTAAATTTTACCCAGCGCCGCCGCCAGGCCAGAGTTCTGCATCCCCACTTCGATCGCCAGCGTGCGGCAGGTGGATTCGTCGAAACCAAACAGCTTTCCACCCCAGTATCCGCCCAGCAGACCAATGGTGTTATGCAGCACAACCGCGACGATCACTACAAAGCCCACTGAAGCAATGTGCGATGCGGAACCGGCTACCACGGCGCTGATAATGGCAAGTATGCAGACCATCGAAAACGCGGGCAGATACGGCTCAACCGCTTTCACCACCCGCGGGAAGAGATGGTGGATCACCAGTCCCAGCGCAATCGGGATCACCACGATTTGCAGAATGCTGAGCAGCATGCCCATCACATCCACCTGGATATGCGCGTCCACGTACAGGCGGGTTAACAGCGGCGTGGCAATCACGCCCACCAGCGTGGAAACGGAAGAGATAGTGACGGAGAGCGCCACGTCGCCTTTCGCCAGATAGATCATGACGTTAGATGCCGTGCCGCTGGCGACGCTCCCCACCAGCACCATCCCGGCGGAAAGGTCGGGCGGCATCTTAAAGGCCATCGCCAGCAGCCAGGCCGCGAGCGGCATCACCAGGTAGTGCAGGAAAATCCCTGCGGCAACCGGTGCCGGGCGAGACAGCACGCGTTTGAAATCGTCAATTTTTAGATGCACGCCCATGCCGAACATAATCAGCATCAGTAGCGTGGTGACCCACGGACCAATGCCTGTGAACGTGGTGGGAGTGTAATACGCGAGTACGGAGAGCAGCAGCGCCCATAACGGGAACAGCCGGGTGATAGCGGAGAGCATAGTGAATTCCTTGCAGTATTGTCGTGTTGTTTTGTTATAAAAAAGCCGGGTCTGTGCCCGGCTTATGGATAATGTTTATCGTGCTAACGAATTTTATTCAAATAAATTCTGATGAAGTTTCTGCACAACCTGCTCGGCCTGATCGGCAGGGACCAGGAAGCAGAGGTTGTAGCTGGACGCGCCGTAGCAAATCATGCGGATGCTGAACGGGTCGAGCACGCCGAACACCTCTTTGCCCACGCCGCACGCGCGCGACAGCTTATTACCGATGATGGCAACCAGCGCCAGATCTTCTTCCACCTCCACGCGGCACAGCTCGGAAAGCTCAATAAGCAGCGACTGCGTCAGCAGGGTATCACCCGTTGAGGTTGAACCGGTGGTGTCGAGCGTCAGCGCAATGCTGACTTCTGACGTGGTGATCAGGTCCACGGA
Organism: Enterobacter cloacae complex sp. XAL002; assembly: GCF_049236805.1. Taxonomy (NCBI): domain Bacteria; kingdom Pseudomonadati; phylum Pseudomonadota; class Gammaproteobacteria; order Enterobacterales; family Enterobacteriaceae; genus Enterobacter; species Enterobacter cloacae complex sp. XAL002. Next base: position 48,213 of record NZ_JBMKJN010000029.1, on the reverse strand, counting down.
GATATTGTGGCGCGCCAGGATGCCAAACACTTCCGCCAGGAATCCGCGGGAGTGCAGCATATTATGGCTGTGCAGGGTAACCAGCGTCTGCTTACGACGCAGGGCCAGCGCGCGGAAAAGCGGCGGGTTCTCGGTTTTCTTGCAGACCAGCGTCCCGCCCGCCTTTGGATCTTTACTGGAGCCAACGAAGACCGGAATGTCGCTGCGCACGGCAGGCAGCAGCGTGGCCGGATGCAGCACTTTTGCGCCGAAGGTGGCCATTTCAGCCGCTTCTTCAAAGGCGATCACGTCAATGCGTTTTGCCGCAGAGACCACGCGCGGGTCGGTGGTGTAAATGCCCGGCACGTCCGTCCAGATATCCACGCGGGTGGCATGCAGGGCTTCACCCAGCAGGGCGGCGGTATAGTCGCTGCCGCCACGGCCCAGCGTGGTTGTGCGCCCTTTGGCTTCGCTGCCGATAAAGCCCTGGGTGATCACTATGCCTTCATCCAGACGCGGGGCAAGCTGCTGGTTAGTGAGCTCTGCCAAAGCTTCAACGTCCGGCTCGGCGCGGCCAAAGCGGTCGCTGGTGCGCATTACTTTACGCACGTCGAACCACTGCGCCTGAATATTGCGCTCGCGCATGATTTCAACGAACAGCAGGGTGGACATCAGTTCGCCGTGGCTGACCAGTTCATCGGTTAGGGCGGTAGAGGTTGCCAGTGAAGCGGCTTCTGCCAGGGTAGTGATATTTTCCAGCAGGCGTTCCACTTCCTCACGAATGACGTTCGGGTTTTGCAGACGCTCAAGGATGTCGAACTGAATTTTGCGCAGTGCATCCAGCTTCACGAAACGCTCGGTCGCTTCCAGTCCTTCAGACAAAGAAACCAGCAGGTTCGTCACGCCGGCTGAGGCGGAGAGCACCACCAGGCGGGTATTCGGATCGGCCAGCACCACATCGGCGCTGCGGTTCATGGCAGCGTAGTCTGCCACACTGGTGCCGCCAAACTTGGCGACCACAAAACTCGTCATAACAACCTCGTGTCAGGGAATGAATAGAGCGACCTTGGCACAAGAATGAAGCGAGAACAGGTGCAGGCGCAAAATACGGCCCTATAAATAAAATGCGGGGGAGGTCCTGTCAATGCTGGGATTATGCGGATTTTTCATGGGGGGGTACCCCTCAGAAACAGGACTTATAACAGGCCCATATTTTATGCTCCTTTTTACCCCTTTTTGACCAACATTTCGCCACGCCGGAAGGGCGCGACAGCAGCTATACTTTTCGGGTCTTTTCACCTGCGTTTGATGCAGACCAGGGCAATGGCATAAAAACCATCACAATTTTTATTTGCAGGCGCTACAATCGACCGCAGTCACAATTCTCAAATCAGAAGAGTATTGCTATGAAAAACATCAACCCAACGCAGACCGCTGCATGGCAGGCACTACAGAAACATTTTGATGAAATGAAAGACGTCACTATCGCGGATCTGTTCGCGAAAGATGCCGATCGTTTCAGCAAGTTTTCCGCCACCTTCGATGACCTGATGCTGGTGGATTTCTCCAAGAACCGTATCACCGAAGAGACGCTGGCGAAGCTGCAAGATCTGGCGAAAGAGACTGAGCTGGCAGATGCCATCAAATCCATGTTCTCCGGTGAGAAGATCAACCGCACCGAAGACCGTGCCGTGCTGCACGTGGCGCTGCGCAACCGTAGCAATACTCCAATTATCGTTGACGGCAAAGATGTGATGCCGGAAGTGAACGCGGTGCTGGAAAAGATGAAAACCTTCTCTGAAGCGATCATCTCAGGTCAGTGGAAAGGCTACACCGGCAAAGCGATCACCGACGTCGTAAACATCGGTATCGGCGGCTCTGACCTCGGCCCGTTCATGGTGACCGAGGCGCTGCGCCCGTACAAAAACCATCTCAACATGCACTTCGTGTCCAACGTCGATGGGACTCACATCGCTGAAGTGCTGAAAAAGGTGAACCCGGAAACCACGCTGTTCCTGGTGGCGTCTAAAACCTTCACCACTCAGGAAACCATGACCAACGCCCACAGCGCGCGCGACTGGTTCCTGAAAACCGCGGGCGACGAAAAGCACGTGGCGAAACACTTCGCGGCGCTGTCCACCAACGGTAAAGCGGTGGGTGAGTTCGGTATTGATACTGCGAACATGTTTGAATTCTGGGACTGGGTGGGTGGCCGCTACTCACTGTGGTCTGCGATCGGTCTGTCCATCATCCTGTCCGTCGGCTTCGACAACTTCGTTGAGCTGCTCTCCGGCGCGCACGCGATGGACAAACACTTCTCCACCACCGCGCCTGAGAAAAACCTGCCGGTGCTGCTGGCGCTGATCGGGATCTGGTACAACAACTTCTTCGGCGCTGAAACCGAAGCGATTCTGCCGTACGACCAGTATATGCACCGCTTTGCGGCCTACTTCCAGCAGGGCAACATGGAATCCAACGGCAAGTACGTTGACCGTAACGGTAACGCGGTGGATTATCAGACTGGCCCAATCATCTGGGGCGAGCCGGGCACCAACGGTCAGCACGCGTTCTACCAGCTGATCCATCAGGGCACCAAAATGGTACCGTGCGATTTCATCGCCCCGGCGATTACGCACAACCCGCTGTCCGACCACCATCCGAAGCTGCTGTCTAACTTCTTCGCCCAGACCGAAGCGCTGGCGTTCGGTAAATCCCGCGAGGTGGTTGAGCAGGAGTACCGTGACCAGGGTAAAGATCCGGCAACCCTGGAACACGTTGTGCCGTTCAAAGTGTTCGAAGGCAACCGTCCAACTAACTCCATTCTGCTGCGTGAAATTACGCCGTTCAGCCTGGGCGCGCTGATTGCCCTCTACGAGCACAAGATCTTCACTCAGGGCGCTATTCTGAACATCTTCACCTTTGACCAGTGGGGCGTTGAGCTGGGCAAACAGCTGGCAAACCGCATTCTGCCAGAGCTGGGTGACGATAAAGCAATCGACAGCCACGACAGCTCCACCAATGGTCTGATTAACCGTTATAAAGCATGGCGTGCGTAATAAATATGTCATGAACAATGCCGGCGATATGCCGGCATTTTTTTATCGGATAATTCCTGATGTCTGTTAGTTATCTCAAATTCTGAATCTGAGTTTAATCCGAAAAACACGGTTACCCCGTTAATTGCTGAGGGTTATTTTAAGAAAATACGGAGTGATAATTTAATGGGTTTATATTATAACTGTTTGATAATGAATGGTTATCTATTTCAATAATTATTTTTTCTTTTCATTTTTAACCATTAGTCTGAAAACCTCATCCCTATTTACCCCCACGGTAAACCCACTGCTTTAGTTGTGTATACTCGAATCCGCCTGAATTTCTTTTCGGGCAAATCTCCATTCATTCATTGAAGGGAAATTGTTATGAAGAAAGTACTGTATGGCATTTTTGCCATATCTGCGCTTGCGGCGACGTCTGTCTATGCAGCTCCGGTCCAGGTCGGGGAAGCAGCAGGGTCGGCAGCGACGTCTGCGTCTGCGGGGAGTTCTACCGCAGCCAGCACCAGCGCCGTAAGTTCAGCCGTGGGTGTCGCGCTGGCGGCAACCGGTGGCGGTGATGGCTCCAATACCGGAACCACGACCACTACGACGACCAGCACCCAGTAATACCGGGTGTTTTAATCATAACCACACTTCGGTGTGGTTATTTCGCCCCTTCGGAGAAGAGTCGTGAAGCGACCTGCAATCATCCTGATTTGCCTGCTGTTGCAGGCGTGCTCAGCTACCACCAAAGGGCTGGGCCACTCACTGTGGGACAGCATGTTCGGCACGCCGGGCGTGCATCTGACCGATGACGAACTTCAGAACATGCCGTATGCCAGCCAGTACATGCAGCTAAACGATGGTCCGCAACTGTTTGTGGTGCTCGCTTTCGATGAAAACGGGCAGCAGAAATGGGTGACGCAGGATCAGGCCACCATCGTGACTCAGCATTCCCGAATCGTGAAAACGTTGCTCGGCGGCGACAACCTGCTTGAGGTAAACAACCTGGCTGAAGATCCGCTCATCAAGCCGAATCATATCGTCGATGGCGCAAGCTGGACGCGCACAATGGGCTGGACCGAGCACAAACAGGTGCGCTACGCCACGGCCCGCTCCACCTTCCGCTGGGATGGTACGGACAGCGTCAAAGTGGGCAGCGACGAAACGCAGGTGCGCGTGCTGGATGAAGAGGTGACAACCGATCAGGCCACCTGGCATAACCGCTTCTGGGTGGACGAAGAGGGGCAAATCCGCCAGTCCTTACAGTATCTCGGTGCCGGTTTCTTCCCGGTGAAGACCACCCTGATCAAGGCGGCGAAATCATGAAAATGTTCATTCACGTTGCGCTTCTCGCCAGCCTGGCCTCGCCGCTGGCGTGGTCTGCGGGAACGGTACAGGTCTACACCCCGGACAGCGAAAAACCTAAAACCTTAACCAATGCCGGGCATCTGCTCGATCTGGTGGGGCAGCCGAGGCTGGCGAAAAGCTGGTGGACCGGGGCGGTTATCAGCGAGCGTCAGGCGACGATTGTAGCGGAACAAAAACATCAGGCGCTGCTCGCCCGACTGAGCGGGCTGGCACAACAGGAAGATGCTGACGATGCCGCGGCCATTACTAGCCTGCGTCAGCAGCTTCAGGCGGTTAAGGTGACGGGTCGCCAGAAGGTGAATCTCGATCCGGATGAGGTGCGCGTCGCCGAAAACGGCAATCCGTCGCTGGAAGGGGACTATACCCTGTGGCTGCCGGCTCAGCCTTCCACCGTCACCGTGATGGGGCTTATCAGCAGCCCTGGCAAAAAGTCGTTTACGCCGGGCCGGGACGTCGTGAGCTATCTCGACGAGCAAAGCTTGCTCAGCGGTGCGGATAACAGCTATGCCTGGGTGGTCTATCCTGACGGGCAGACGCAAAAAGCGCCGGTGGCTTACTGGAATAAACGCCATATCGAACCTATGCCAGGCAGCATCATTTTTGTCGGTTTTGCCGACCATTTCTGGACGAAAGCGTATGACGGGCTTAATGCCGATATCCTTCGCTCCCTGATACAGCGGATACCGGAATAATGAAAAAAACCTATCTCTACAGCATGCTTGCACTGTGCGTGAGTGCCGCCTGTCATGCAGAAACGTATCCGGCACCCATCGGCCCGTCGCAGTCCGATTTTGGCGGCGTGGGCTTACTTCAAACCCCGACCGCGCGTATGGCCCGCGAAGGGGAAATCAGCCTTAACTATCGCGATAACGATCAGTACCGTTACTACTCTGCGTCCGTGCAGCTGTTCCCCTGGCTGGAGACCACGCTGCGTTACACCGACGTGCGTACAAAACAGTACAGCAGCGTGGACGCCTTCTCCGGCGATCAGACCTATAAAGACAAAGCCTTCGACGTGAAGCTGCGCCTGTGGGAAGAGAGCTACTGGATGCCGCAGGTCTCCGTCGGGGCGAAAGACATTGGCGGGACCGGCCTGTTTGATGCGGAATACATCGTTGCCAGCAAAGCCTGGGGACCGTTTGATTTCTCGCTGGGTCTTGGCTGGGGCTACCTCGGCACCAGCGGCAACGTAACCAACCCGTTCTGTACCTACAGCGACAAATACTGCTACCGCGATAACAGCTATAAAAAAGCGGGTTCCATCAACGGCGACCAGATGTTCCACGGCCCGGCCTCGCTGTTTGGAGGCGTAGAGTATCAAACGCCATGGCAGCCGCTGCGCCTGAAGCTGGAGTACGAAGGCAATAACTACAGCGAAGATTTTGCCGGCAAGATTGAGCAGAAGAGCAAGTTTAACCTCGGCGCCATTTACCGCGTCACCGACTGGGCCGACGTTAACCTCAGCTATGAGCGCGGTAATACCCTGATGTTTGGCTTTACGCTGCGCACCAACTTTAACGACATGCGGCCGCGCTACAATGATAACCCGCGGCCCAAATACCAGCCGGAGCCGCAGGATGCGATCATTCAGCACTCCGTAGTAGCGAACCAGCTGACGCTGCTGAAATATAACGCAGGCCTGGCGGATCCGAAGATCCAGACCAAAGGCGATACGCTGTACGTCACCGGCGAGCAGGTAAAATACCGCGACTCCCGCGAAGGGATCGAGCGCGCCAACCGGATCGTCATGAACGATCTGCCGGAGGGGATCCGCACGATCCGCGTGACGGAGAACCGTCTCAACCTGCCGCAGGTCACCACTGAAACCGATGTTGCCAGCCTTAAGCGTCATCTTGAAGGCGAACCGCTGGGACATGAAACCGAGCTGGTGCAAAAACGCGTTGAGCCGGTGGTGCCAGAGAGCACCGAGCAGGGCTGGTATATCGATAAATCCCGCTTCGATTTCCATATCGATCCGGTGCTGAACCAGTCCGTGGGTGGGCCGGAAAACTTCTACATGTATCAGCTGGGCGCGATGGCGACGGCGGATCTGTGGGTGACCGACCACCTGTTGACCACCGGTAGTCTGTTCGGCAACCTTGCCAACAACTACGACAAATTTAACTACACCAACCCGCCGAACGATTCAAAACTGCCGCGCGTGCGTACCCGCGTTCGCGAATATGTGCAGAACGATATCTACGTGAATAACCTGCAGGCCAACTACTTCCAGTACTTCGGTAACGGCTTCTACGGCCAGGTTTACGGTGGCTATCTGGAAACCATGTTCGGCGGCGCGGGGGCGGAGGTGCTTTATCGTCCCGTCGACAGCAACTGGGCGTTTGGGATTGATGCCAACTACGTGAAACAGCGTGACTGGCGCAGCGCGCAGGACATGATGAAGTTCACCGACTACAGCGTCAAAACCGGCCACCTGACCGCCTACTGGACGCCGTCGTTCGCACAGGATGTGCTGGTGAAAGCCAGCGTCGGGCAGTACCTGGCGGGCGATAAGGGCGGCACGCTGGATATCTCCAAACACTTCGACAGCGGCGTAGTGGTAGGCGGTTATGCCACCATCACCAACGTTTCGCCAGACGAGTACGGGGAAGGGGACTTCACCAAAGGGGTGTACGTGTCGATTCCGCTGGATCTGTTCTCGTCAGGCCCAACCCGCAGCCGTGCGGCAGTGGGCTGGACGCCGCTGACGCGCGACGGCGGTCAGCAGCTTGGACGTAAGTTCCAGCTGTATGATATGACCAGCGATAAGAACATTAACTTCCGCTGATGCTTGTTTGCCCGGTGGCGCTGCGCTTACCGGGCCTACAAGAATATTTTTGTAGGCCGGGCAAACGCAGTGCCGCCCGGCAAGAATGTTCATGTGGACAAAACATAAACAAAAAATATAGATCCCCGTCACATTTTTGCGTTATACAGGAACCTCGCCCTGGAGAATGAGGTGCTGTATGACATCCCTGACTCGTCCGCGTGTTGAGTTTATCTCAACGATACTCCAGACCGTGCTGAACCTCGGTCTGCTGAGCCTTGGCCTGATCCTGGTCGTGTTTCTGGGTAAAGAGACGGTGCATCTGGCGGATGTGCTGTTCGCACCTGAGCAAACCAGCAAATACGCGCTGGTGGAAGGCCTGGTGGTCTACTTTCTCTACTTTGAATTTATCGCCCTGATTGTGAAGTACTTTCAGTCCGGCTTTCACTTCCCGCTGCGCTATTTTGTCTATATTGGCATCACCGCCATTGTGCGGCTGATCATCGTCGATCATAAATCCCCGCTCGACGTGCTGATCTACTCGGCGGCGATCCTGCTGCTGGTGATCACCCTCTGGCTGTGCAACTCAAAGCGGCTGAAACGCGAATAAAAAAAGGGCGCTCCGAAGAGCGCCTAACAACAGTCACAAGTTGGTTCAATACAATACGTCTAAAGTTGAGGGTTGCAGTGGCATAACAGATGAAACTTAACCTTTCACACCGCCCGCCGTCAGGCCGTTGACCAGCCAGCGCTGGGCCAGCAGGAACACCACGGTAATCGGGATGGCAGAGAGTACGGCCGCCGCGGCAAAGTCGCCCCACAGGTAGTTTTGCGGGTTGAGGTATTGCTGCATACCGACGGCCAGGGTGTAGCTGTTCACATCGCGCAGCAACAGAGAGGCGACCGGTACTTCGGTGATCGCCGCGATAAACGACAGGATGAACACCACCGCCAGAATCGGCACCGACAGCGGCAGCAGCACCAGGCGGAACGCCTGCCACGGGGTGGCGCCATCCAGCGCGGCGGCTTCTTCCAGTGAACCATCGATGGTTTCGAAATAGCCCTTGATGGTCCACACATGCAGGGCGATGCCGCCAAGATAGGCGAAGATCACGCCGCCGTGGGTGTTCAGGCCGATAAACGGCACGTACTGGCCAAGACGATCAAACAGGGCATACAACGCCACCAGTGACAGCACCGCCGGGAACATCTGGAAAATCAGCATCCCTTTCAGCAGCGTCGCTTTGCCCGGGAAACGCATACGGGCGAAGGCGTAAGCACAAGTGGTGGAGAGCGTCACGATGCCGATGGCAGTAATGGTCGCCACTTTTACCGAGTTCCACAACCACAGCAGCACCGGGAACGGCGGCGGAGTGACTCGGCCATCCGCGTGTTCCACACTGAAGCCCAGCGCGAGTTTCCAGTGCTCCCAGGAGATTTCATCCGGGATTAGGCTCCCGGTGGCGAAGTTCCCCGAACGCAGGGAGATGGCGATAACCATCAGCAGCGGGAACATGATCGCCGCGATGAAAATCAGCAGGCCTAAGTGCGTCGCGAGGAGGCGCAGTTTCTGAGATTTGGGTTGTACCATAGCCATGTTCAGTGCCCTCCTTAGTCAAATTTCATACGTGTAGCTTTCAGGTTCACGATCGCCAGGGCGCCCACCAGCAGGAAGATCAGGGTGGCAATCGCCGCCGCCAGTCCGAAGTCCTGACCGCCGCCGCCTTCGAAGGCGATACGGTAGGTGTAGCTCACGAGCAGGTCGGTATAGCCTGCCGGCGTGGTGGTGCCGAGACGGTCCGGACCGCCGTTGGTCAACAGCTGAATCAGCACAAAGTTGTTAAAGTTAAAGGCGAAGCTGGCAATCATCAGCGGCGTCAGCGGCTTAATGAGCAGCGGCAGGGTAATTTTGAAGAAGTTCTGGAACGGACCCGCGCCGTCCATCGCCGAGGCTTCGTACAGGTCGTCCGGGATGGCCTTCAGCAGCCCCATGCACAGGATCATCATGTACGGATAACCGAGCCAGGTGTTCACGATGATAATCATCGAGCGAGCGGTGGTCGGGTCGCTGAACCAGGCCGGTTTGATGCCGAACAGCGCGCTCAGCATCATGTTGATTTCACCGAAGCTCTGGTTAAACAACCCTTTGAAAATCAGAATCGAGATGAACGACGGCACGGCGTACGGCAGAATCAGCAGCACGCGGTAAATCGCTTTCCCTTTCAGGGATTCCCACTGGACCAGACAGGCCAGCACCATGCCCACGGCCACGGTCAGGATCACGGTCAGGATGGAGAAGACTACCGTCCAGACGAAGATGGCGAAGAACGGTTTCTGGATGCCTTCGTCGGTAAACACGCGGGTAAAGTTATCCCAGCCGATGGTAACGGTATAGCCCGGGCTGAGCTTGTCGTCGCCCCAGCTGCCGTCGGCATTCACCGACTGATAGAAACCGATATCGTTGTTCGGGCGGTATTTTACGCCGCTCTGGTTGTTGGTCAGCGTGCCGTCATCCGCCAGAGTATAAAGCGGCTGCGTGCCGGAAAACTGGCGCAGCGAGCTCATGGTTACTTTGCTGTCATCGGGCAGCACGGCGGTGAGCTGGGTCAGCGCCTGGCGATTTTGAGTGATGATACGCAGGTTGGCACGTTCACCTTCCGGCAGGGCCGCGGCCTCTTTTAAGACCAGCTTCTGCTCGCCGCCAAATTTGAACGCGTCGGAAAGATAGTTTTTGCCGCTCTCACCGTCAGTGAGCGCTAACTTCCACTCATCTCCCGCAGGATACAGGCCGAAGTTAAAGGTTTTACCCGCCTGATAAGAACGATCCAGAAGCACCTGGGTGGCACGCTCCTGCGCGAGCTGGTTGGTGCTGCTGTAGTTAGTAAAGGCAATCGCGATGGTGCAGATCAGCGGAAAGAGGACAAACAGCCCCATCCCGGCAACACCGGGGTAGACATAGCGCCAGGCATACGCTTTACGGTTGGCGAAAATATACAGGCCAACCGAGCTTAAAATCAGCGTCATGATGGCAAAAAGGTATTCCCCTTGCACGTACATTAAAACAACAAGGTAACCCACCAGCAGACACAGCAGACCTATCACTGACCACTTCAGTGCGTCGCTTTGCCACCAGCGTTTCTTTTTAATGACATCCATGGGGTTCTTCCTCTACAACGGTGGAAACTTATCGTCAGGTGGCGCTGCGCTTACCTGACCTACGGATCGTGCCGTAGTCGTAGGGCGGGTAAGCGCACTCGCCACCCGCCGTTTTTCAGACTTACTTAGTAATACGACCCTGAGCATCTTTCAGCGCGGCATCAACAGTCTGGCGACCGCTTGCCGCGTTGATGACGGCGGTACGGGTGGCGTACCAGAACGCAGCCATCTGTGGGATGTTCGGCATGATTTCGCCTTTCTGGGCGTTATCCATGGTGGCCGCAATGCGTGGATCTTTCGCTAATTGATCCTGGAAGGATTTCAGCGCAACGGCGCCCAGCGGTTTGTCCTTGTTCACTTCATCCAGACCCTGATCGGTCAGCAGGTAGTTTTCGAGGAACTCTTTCGCCAGCTCTTTGTTCGGGCTGGCGGCGTTGATACCCGCGCTCAGCACGCCAACAAACGGTTTAGACGGCTTGCCGTTGAAGGTTGGCAGCAGGGTCACGCCGTAGTTGACTTTGCTCTTGTCGATATTGGTCCAGGCCCACGGACCGTTGATGGTCATCGCGGTTTCGCCTTTGTTGAACGCCGCTTCCGCGATGGAGTAGTCGGTATCCGCATTCATGTGTTTGTTCTTAATCAGGTCAACCAGGAAGGTCAGGCCTTTTTTCGCGCCCGCGTTGTCCACGCCCACGTCTTTCACGTCATATTTGCCGTTTTCAAACTTGAACGCGTAGCCGCCGTCGGCAGCAATCAGCGGCCAGGTGAAGTACGGCTCTTGCAGGTTGAACATCAGAGCGGATTTACCTTTCGCCTTCAGCTCTTTATCCAGAGCAGGGATCTCTTCCCAGGTTTTCGGTGGATTTGGCACCAGGTCTTTGTTGTAAATCAGTGACAGGGCTTCAACCGCGATTGGGTAAGCGATCAGCTTGCCGTTATAGCGAACGGCGTCCCAGGTGAACGGGAACAGTTTGTCCTGGAAGGCTTTGTCTGGCGTGACTTCTGCCAGCAGGCCAGACTGCGCGTAGCCCCCGAAACGGTCATGCGCCCAGAAGATAATGTCCGGACCATCGCCGGTTGCCGCAACCTGCGGGAACTTCTCTTCCAGTTTGTCCGGGTGTTCTACGGTGACTTTGATACCAGTGTCTTTCTCGAATTTTTTGCCCACTTCGGCCAGACCGTTATAGCCCTTGTCGCCGTTAATCCAGATAACCAGCTTACCTTCTTCAATTTTGGCGAGAGCCGGTGCGGAAATCATCATTGCTGCGAGGGCGGACAATGCGAAAACGCGTGCGCCAGTCTTGATCTTCATATCTGCCATCCTTTATTGGTGATGTGCTCGTGGATACATAAGGTGGTTCAACGTGACTCAGTCTCCTTATTTGACATCCTCTTTCCATCCTCCCAGTCCCTACGCCCCACCCCCTGTTTGTGTGATCCCTGTAACATAAATTTAAGTTATGAGTGCTGGCGCACATAAAAACCCACTGAATTTTGCAGGCCGCTTCACGATTTTCGCCTTAGCCCCTCCGCTGCGGTCGCAGAGCCTGCTCTCTCATCCTCCCGCCTCCTCCCCCATAAAAAAGCCGGGGGGTGGAGGATTCACGAAAGTAATGGAACACGCATAGTGAACTTATCTTGAATGTTTCTGTCGGTGACAGGTTGTAACGAAGGGAGAAGGGCATGGCGAGCGTACAGCTGCGTAATGTAACGAAAGCCTGGGGCGACGTTGTGGTGTCAAAAGACATCAATCTGGACATCCACGAAGGTGAGTTTGTGGTGTTCGTTGGTCCATCAGGCTGTGGTAAATCTACTCTGCTGCGTATGATTGCCGGTCTTGAAACCATCACCAGTGGCGATTTATTTATTGGTGATACCCGAATGAACGACATCCCGCCAGCTGAACGCGGCGTGGGCATGGTGTTCCAGTCTTATGCGCTTTATCCGCATCTTTCCGTTGCCGAGAACATGTCCTTTGGCCTGAAGCTGGCCGGCGCGAAAAAAGAGACCATTAACCAGCGCGTCACCCAGGTGGCGGAAGTGCTCCAGCTGGCACATCTGCTGGAGCGTAAACCGAAGGCGCTCTCCGGTGGTCAGCGTCAGCGTGTGGCGATCGGCCGTACGCTGGTGGCCGAGCCGCGCGTATTCCTGCTCGATGAACCTCTCTCTAACCTGGATGCCGCCTTGCGCGTCCAGATGCGTATCGAAATCTCCCGTCTGCACAAGCGCCTGGGGCGCACGATGATTTACGTCACCCACGATCAGGTCGAAGCGATGACGCTGGCCGACAAAATCGTGGTACTGGACGCCGGTCGCGTGGCGCAGGTGGGCAAACCGCTGGAGCTGTATCACTATCCGGCAGACCGCTTTGTTGCGGGCTTCATTGGCTCGCCAAAGATGAACTTCCTGCCCGTAAAAGTGACCGCGACGGCAATCGAACAGGTACAGGTGGAGCTGCCAAACCGTCAGCAAGTCTGGCTGCCGGTCGACAGCGCCAATGTACAGGTGGGGGCCAATATGTCCCTCGGTATCCGCCCTGAGCATTTACTGCCGAGCCACATCGCTGATGTGACGCTGGAAGGTGAAGTTCAGGTCGTCGAACAGCTTGGTCACGAAACACAGATTCATATCCAGATCCCCGCCATCCGTCAGAACCTGGTCTACCGCCAGAATGACGTGGTGTTGGTAGAAGAGGGTGCCACATTCGCTATCGGTTTGCCGCCAGAGCGTTGCCATCTGTTCCGTGAGGATGGCACTGCATGTCGTCGGTTGCACAAAGAGCCAGGCGTTTAAGCATTCCAATTACAAAGAAAAGCAATGATCTCAGGAGATAGAATAATGATTACTCTGCGCAAACTTCCTTTGGCAGTTGCCGTCGCAGCGGGCGTAATGTCTGCTCAGGCACTGGCAGTGGATTTCCATGGTTATGCTCGTTCTGGTATCGGCTGGACGGGTAGTGGCGGTGAACAACAATGTTTCCAGGCAACAGGCGCACAAAGTAAATACCGTCTCGGTAACGAATGTGAAACCTACGCCGAACTGAAACTGGGCCAGGAAGTGTGGAAAGAAGGCGACAAGAGCTTCTATTTCGACACCAACGTAGCGTACTCCGTGGCACAGCAGAATGACTGGGAAGGTACCGATCCGGCGTTCCGTGAAGCTAACGTGCAGGGTAAAAACCTGATTGAATGGCTGCCTGGCTCTACCATCTGGGCCGGTAAGCGCTTCTATCAGCGTCATGACGTACACATGATCGACTTCTACTACTGGGATATCTCTGGTCCTGGTGCCGGTATTGAAAACATCGATCTGGGCTTCGGTAAACTGTCTCTGGCAGCGACGCGTTCCCAGGAAGCTGGCGGTTCTTATGCCTTCAGCAGCCAGAACATCTATGACCGTACCAAAGATACCGCGAACGACGTATTTGACGTGCGTTTAGCGGGCCTGGAAACTAACCCGGACGGCGTGCTGGAACTGGGTGTGGATTATGGCCGCGCGAACACGACCGACGGCTATGATCTTGCCGACGGCGCGTCGAAAGATGGCTGGATGTTCACCGCTGAACATACCCAGAGCATGCTGAAAGGCTACAACAAGTTTGTGCTGCAGTATGCGATGGACTCAATGACCACGCAGGGTAAAGGTCTGAGCCAGGGTTCCTATGGTTCTTCCAGCTTTACCATCACGAATCCTGATGGCACGACGACCAATTACGCCAACGATGTGATTAACAACAACGGCAGCCTCTGGCGCATCCTGGACCACGGTGCAATCACCCTGGCCGACAAGTGGGACCTGATGTATGTCGGTATGTACCAGAAACTCGACATGGATGATAACCAGGGGAGTGACTGGTGGACCGTGGGTGTACGTCCGATGTACAAATGGACGCCAATCATGAGCACCCTGCTGGAAGTGGGCTACGACAACGTCAAATCCCAGGAAACCGGCGATCGCAACAGCCAGTACAAAATCACCCTGGCGCAACAGTGGCAGGCTGGCGACAGCATCTGGTCTCGTCCGGCCATCCGTGTCTTCGCAACCTACGCGAAGTGGGATGAGAAATGGGGCTACGCGAAGAACGGTAACGGCGATGCCACCCGTTACGCGATCTCTGACTCCACCGGTAACGGTCGATTCTCTACCAGCCGCGGCGATGACGATGAGTTCTCCTTCGGCGCCCAGATGGAAATCTGGTGGTAACCGCATCCTGATCTGACGATGTAATCTGGGGGGCGAGAGCCCCTCAATTCCTGAGGTACTGCGCGCTATTGCCTGGCCACCGCAGTGCTTACGCTTTCTGAGGTGATAACAATGAAAATGAAGAAAAATCTCGTCGCGCTGTGCCTGACAGCGGGTCTGCTGGCCTGTGTGCCTGGCGTTACGCTCGCTGACGTCAATTATGTACCGCAGAATACCAGCGCAGCGCCTGCCATTCCGACAGCCGCTCTACAGCAATTAACCTGGACGCCGGTGGATCAGTCCAAAACGCAGAGCACACAGCTTGCGACGGGTGGCCAACAGCTCAATGTGGCTGGCATTACCGGGCCGGTAGCCGCCTATAGCGTACCGGCTAATATCGGTGAGCTAACGTTGACTTTATCCAGTGAAGTTAACAAACAGACCAGCATTTTTGCGCCGAACGTTCTGATCCTCGATCAGAACATGACGCCTTCCGCCTATTTCCCCAGCAGCTATTTTACCTATCAAGAGCCGGGTGTAATGAGCGCGGACCGCCTGGAAGGGGTAATGCGTCTGACCCCGGCGCTCGGGCAGCAAAAGCTCTACGTACTGGTCTTCACCACTGAAAAAGATTTGCAGCAAACCACCACTCTGCTCGATCCGGCAAAAGCCTATGCCAAAGGGGTTGGTAACGCCATTCCCGATATTCCCGATCCGATTGCGCGCCATACCACCGACGGCCTGCTTAAGCTGAAGGTGAAAACCAACAGCAGCTCCAGCGTACTCGTAGGCCCACTGTTTGGCTCATCTGGCCCGGGTCCGGTAACGGTGGGTAATACTGCCGCGCCTGTGTATGCCGCGCCAGCCGCAGCACCAGCCGCAGCCCCGGCCCCGGCGAAAAAAGCCGAGCCGGTGCTTAACGATACTGAAACTTACTTTAACAACGCCATCAAGCAGGCAGTTAAAAACGGCGATGTCGATAAAGCGCTGAAACTGCTTGATGAAGCCGAGCGTTTAGGTTCAACCACTGCCCGTTCCACCTTTATCAGCAGTGTAAAAGGCAAGGGGTAACCGTCTCCCCACAGTGCTGATTTTGTTAGTCGTTTGGTGCGCCTTCGCGGGCGCACTTTTTTTGGCTAAGTTGCACCTTTGTTGCGATAGTGATCGTTAAATTCTGTTTGTCCGTCCTCATTTTGCCAATCTGCGATACAATGCTTTTACGTTATGTATCGGAGAGTCTGGCATGTCACACCCCGCGCTAACGCAGCTGCGTGCGCTACGCTATTTCGACCACATCCCTGCGCTTGACCCGGAACAGCTGGACTGGCTGCTGCTGGAAGATTCCATGACAAAACGTTTTGAGCAACAGGGTAAAACGGTCACGGTGACGATGATTCAGGAAGGGTTTGTCTCGCCTGCGGAGATTGCCAGCGAGCTGCCGCTGCTGCCGCAGGAAGAACGCTACTGGCTGCGTGAAATTTTACTCTGTGCGGATGGCGAGCCGTGGCTTGCCGGGCGAACGGTGGTTCCTGAGTCTACACTTTCCGGGCCGGAGCTGGCACTGCAACGCCTCGGCAAAACGCCGCTGGGGCGCTATCTGTTCACCTCGTCTGAACTGACCCGTGATTTTATTGAAATTGGTTGCGATGCCGATTTGTGGGGGCGACGTTCCCGCCTTCGTTTGAGTGGCAAGCCGTTAATACTGACGGAACTCTTTTTGCCTGCATCGCCGTTGTATTAAGAGGGAGAAAAAATGGAGTGGAGTCTGACGCAGAATAAGCTGCTGGCCTATCACCGCCTGATGCGTACTGATAAACCCATTGGCGCGCTGCTGCTGCTGTGGCCGACCTTATGGGCGCTGTGGGTTGCCACGCCGGGCGTACCGCCGCTGTGGATCCTGGCGGTGTTTGTGGCGGGTGTCTGGCTGATGCGCGCTGCGGGCTGTGTGGTCAACGACTATGCTGACCGGAAATTTGATGGACATGTTAAGCGCACCGCGAATCGTCCTTTGCCGAGCGGTCAGGTGACCGGGAAAGAGGCGCGCATCCTGTTTGTGGTGCTGGTGCTTCTCTCTTTCATGCTGGTGTTAACCCTTAACACCATGACCATTCTGCTGTCCGTCGCTGCTCTGGCGCTGGCCTGGGTCTACCCATTTATGAAGCGATACACCCATCTGCCGCAGGTGGTATTGGGTGCGGCATTTGGCTGGTCGATTCCCATGGCGTTTGCCGCGGTCAGCGAGTCCGTTCCGCTCAGTTGCTGGCTGATGTTCCTGGCGAATATTCTCTGGGCCGTTGCGTACGATACCCAATACGCGATGGTCGATCGCGATGACGATCTCAAGATTGGCATCAAATCGACGGCGATCCTGTTTGGCCGTCACGACAAACTGATCATCGGCATATTGCAGGTGTCGGTGCTGGCGCTGATGGTGGCGATTGGTAGCCTGAACGGGCTGAACTGGGAGTTTTACTGGTCCGTGCTGGTGGCGGGTCTGCTGTTTGCGTATCAGCAGAAGCTGATCGCGAAGCGCGAGCGTGAAGCCTGCTTTAAAGCGTTTCTGAATAATAACTACGTCGGGCTGGTGCTGTTTATGGGGCTAGCGATGAGTTACTGGTCATAAAAAAACCGGGTGGCGGCTTCGCCTTACCCGGCCGACGATTTAGCAGAACATGTAGGCCGGGTAAGCGTTAGCGCCACCCGGCTTTAACATCACTCGCCCTGCGTTGAACTCTCAATCGTTAAACGCACATCCGCGGTAATCAGCTCTGCCAGCATCTGGTAAACCTTCATCGTCTCTTCCGGCTCAGCATCGCCCGTATCGCTAATGTAACCTTCGTCGCGCAGCGTCAGCACCAGGGAGCTGAATACCGCTTTGTCGAAGAATTCCGGGGCGTTAATGCCATGCAGAACGGACAGGCGCTGGGCCAGTGTCCGACTCTCTTTTTCCAGCGTACCGCGGTTGATTGACGGGTTAGCACTCAATAACCAGAAGGTAATGGCGTAGCGCTGCAACGTCTCACGCGCACCGGAAGCCAGGAGCTGCAAGGTTCGGGAACGTGACGGATTGATATGCAGTTCGTCATCACTGATGGTAATCAGCCCCTGACGACGCATCTCTGCGGACATTTTATCGAGCTCTGCCGCCAGCTCATCGTTACTCCAGCGCAGGAACAGCTCCGCTTTCAGCATCGGATAGATGGCCTGAATATGGCGCAGCAGCTCCTGACGCGAAATACGGCGGTGCTGGGTAATAATGGCTGCCATCAGTGACGGCAGCATCAGCATGTGCGTGATGTTATTACGGTAGTAGGTCATCAGCACGGCCTGCTCGCGCGGCAGAATGATGATGTCACCAATCGTATCTTTCTCGACTTCGAACTTGTTCATCTGCAACGCGTGATCGATCAATTCGCTGGCGGTGGCAGACGGCACGGTCGAATCCACGGAATACGGCACGTTGCGCATGATATCCAGATAGCAATCAATCTGCTCGGTCAGCTGTTCACGGGTCAGTGAACGCTGGCGAGAGGCCAGAAGCGCGGTACAACACAGGTTCATGGCGTTTGCCGCACCAGCATTGTTGATGCGTACCATCAGCTCGGATGCAATGCCGTTGACCGTTGGCGTCAGCCAGGCCGGACGTACCGCTTCGATAGGATCAATAGACTCGCGCCACTCCGGAACATGATGGTTCAGATATGTCATCAGGGGCAGGGGCTCGCCAAAGTTCACGTAGCCCTGACCGAGGTTGCGCAATTTACTCAGACCACGCAGCATCTGCGGCAGACTCTCTTTCTCTTTGGTCGCACCGCGCAGCTCTTTCGCGTAGGTGCCCACTTCCATCACGTGTTCATAACCGATGTAAATAGGCACCAGCGTGATAGGACGCGTACCGCCACGCAGCATGGCCTGAATGGTCATCGACAGCGTGCCGGTCTTCGGATCGAGCAGACGACCGGTACGGGAGCGACCGCCTTCAACAAAGTACTCCACGGAATAACCGCGGCTGAACAGCTCGCCCAGATACTCCCTGAAGACGGTGGAGTAGAGCTTGTTACCCTTGAAGGTACGACGAATGAAGAACGCACCCAGACGGCGGAAAATCGGACCAGCTGGCCAGAAGTTCAGGTTGATACCGGCAGCAATATGCGGCGGCACCAGGCCCTGGTGATAGAGCACGTAAGAGAGCAGCAGGTAGTCCATGTGGCTGCGGTGGCAGGGCACATAGACAATCTCGTGGCCGTCATGCGCTAACTGACGCACGCGCTCGGCGTTGTGGACGTTAATCCCCTGATAGAGGCGGTTCCACGTGAAACCGAGGATACGGTCAGAGAGACGAATCATCTCGTAGGAGAAGTTCGCGGCGATCTCTTCCATCAGCGCGATTGCGTTCTGCTGCGCTTTCTCGTGCGAAATCTTCTTGCTGCGCGCTTCGTCTTCTACGGCACGGGCAATCGCTTTGGAAGCCAGCAGCTTGTTAAACAGATCCTGACGCGCCGGGAGACGTGGCCCAACGGCCGCCAGACGCTGACGTGCAAAGTGCATACGCGCAACGCGCGCCAGCTTTTGCGCAATGATTTTGTCAGTACCGTGTTCATCCGCCATGCGGCGCAGTGAAACGGAAGGCGAGAAGCGAACAAAGCTGTCGCGTCCCAGCCATGAGACGGCGAAGAATTTCTGAATGCCGTTGAGCATACGCAGCGGCGGGTTCTCTTCCCCTTTTTCACGCCCCGGACGACGGCCAAACATCACCGACACCGGCACCATCTGCACGTCCAGATCGGGGTTGCTGCGGTGCAGATCGAGGTAATCATGGAACAGCTTAATGGACTCTTCTTTCGGCGTGTAATAGGTGAACACGCGCGGTCCGCCATGGATGAACACGTAGCGCGGCAGCAGCGTACCGTCGACTTCCAGCGGTTCAAGCGGGTCAGGTAAATCGTGCGCCAGACATTGAGCGCGAAGCGTTAGCAGGTCTGCCTTCGAGTTATAAGGCAAAACGTACATAATAGGGCGCGACGTATCGAGCCCTAATTCCAGCGCAGGTTCTGCTGGGATAGACTTACTTTTTACCAGTACGCTTAATGGTAAATTAAGTAATTTGTAGTAAATTCGTGGCCAGCCGGACATAAACGATGTAAAGCCTCTGGTTAATAATGCAATTGCGGCGCAAGGATAACAGAAAGCGCGCAAAATTTCTGTTGTTACCCGTCATACTTCAGGTCGCAGCAAAACGCGCTGCGGCTTTAGTTACTGACGCTATTTATCATAAAAGGTTCTTTTAATGGCCAATAATACCACTGGGTTAACTCGAATCATTAAAGCTGCCGGTTATTCATGGAAAGGTTTCCGCGCCGCATGGGTTAATGAAGCCGCTTTCCGCCAGGAAGCGGTTGCCGCAATCGTTGCCGTTGTCATCGCCTGCTTCCTTGATGTTGATGCTATCACCCGCGTACTGCTCATCGGATCTGTCCTTCTGGTGATGATAGTGGAAATTCTGAATAGCGCTATTGAGGCCGTTGTTGACCGAATCGGGTCGGAATTCCATGAACTGTCTGGCCGGGCGAAAGACATGGGTTCCGCTGCCGTACTGCTGTCGATTATCACGGCGGCGATCACATGGGTCACGCTACTTTGGTCGCATTTCCGATGAGCCTCGAGGAATAATTAAGTCCCTGGTTTTTTGTGCAGTTTTTGGTTCCAAAATCGCCTTTGACTGTATATACTCACAGCATAACTGTATATACACCCAGGGGGCGGTATGAAAGCGTTAACGACCAGGCAGCAAGAGGTGTTTGATCTCATTCGGGATCATATCGGCCAGACGGGTATGCCACCCACGCGTGCAGAAATTGCGCAGCGTCTGGGCTTCCGTTCTCCTAATGCTGCCGAAGAGCACCTTAAGGCGCTTGCGCGTAAGGGCGTGATTGAGATTGTTTCCGGCGCCTCACGCGGCATCCGTCTGCTGGTGGAAGAAGAGAGCGGTATTCCGCTGGTGGGTCGCGTAGCCGCAGGTGAACCTCTGCTGGCGCAGCAGCACATCGAAGGGCACTATCAGGTTGACCCAGGCATGTTCAAGCCGAGCGCCGATTTCCTGCTGCGCGTTAGCGGAATGTCCATGAAAGATATCGGTATTCTGGATGGCGATCTGCTGGCGGTACACAAAACGCAGGACGTGCGTAACGGGCAAGTCGTGGTGGCGCGCATTGATGATGAAGTGACGGTTAAGCGCCTGAAAAAACAAGGCAATACCGTGCAGCTTCTGCCTGAAAACAATGAATTCTCCCCGATTGTGGTGGATCTCCGCGAGCAGAGCTTCTCTATTGAAGGGCTGGCGGTCGGCGTTATCCGCAACGGTGAATGGCTGTAATCTCTTCCTGACAGGCTGTAGTTCCTCTACAGCCTGGCCTGTTTTCTGATTCCGGTAATTTCCATGGCATTGCTAACTTCTGCCGATAAGGCGTTGTGGCGTCTTGCGCTACCGATGATTTTTTCCAATATTACCGTTCCTCTGCTGGGGCTGGTGGATACGGCAGTTATCGGGCATCTCGATTCGCCGATTTACCTGGGCGGCGTCGCGATTGGCGCAACGGCGACCAGCTTCCTCTTTATGCTGCTACTTTTTCTGCGCATGAGTACGACAGGCCTTACGGCCCAGGCGTATGGTGCAAAAGATCCCCTGCGTCTGGCGCGTGCGCTGGTTCAGCCGCTCATTCTGGCGTTCGGTGCTGGCGCGTTAATCGTTCTGTTGCGTACGCCGCTGATTGATCTTGCGCTCCATATTGTAGGCGGCAGCGATGCCGTACTGGAACAAGCCCGGCGGTTCCTCGAAATTCGCTGGCTCAGCGCGCCCGCTTCACTGGCAAACCTGGTCCTTCTGGGCTGGCTGCTGGGCGTGCAGTATGCCCGCGCGCCGGTGATCCTGCTGGTGGTGGGTAACCTTTTCAATATTGTCCTCGATCTCTGGCTGGTGATGGGACTGCACATGAACGTCCGGGGCGCGGCGCTGGCTACGGCAATTGCCGAGTACGGGACGCTGCTGATCGGTTTGGGGATGGTCTGGCGCGTGCTGGCGATGCGCGGTATCACCCTGGATCTGCTGAAATCGGCCTGGCGCGGCAATATGCGTAAGCTGCTGGCGCTTAATCGCGACATCATGCTCCGTTCGCTCCTGCTGCAACTCTGCTTCGGCGCATTAACCGTTTTTGGTGCGCGTCTTGGGCCTGAGATCGTCGCCGTCAACGCAGTGCTCATGACGTTACTGACCTTTACCGCTTACGCGCTGGATGGTTTTGCTTACGCCGTCGAGGCGCATTCAGGGCAGGCTTATGGCGCGCGTGAAAGCGGCCAGTTACGCGAAGTCTGGCGTGCTGCCTGTCGTCAGGCGGGTCTGGTGGCGCTGGTCTTTGCTCTGGTTTACGCCTGTTTTGGTGGGCATATTGTCGCGCTTCTCACCTCGTTGCCCGCGCTACGTGAGCTGGCCGATCGCTACATCCTCTGGCAGGTAGTATTACCGGTGGTGGGTGTGTGGTGCTATTTGCTGGACGGCATGTTTATTGGTGCGACGCGAGGGGCGGAGATGCGCAACAGCATGGCCGTCGCTGCGGCGGGGTTCGGCCTGACGCTGCTGACCTTGCCGTATCTCGGCAATCATGGTCTGTGGCTCGCGCTGGCGGTGTTTCTCTCACTGCGTGGCCTTTCGCTGGCCGTTATCTGGCGTCGTCACTGGCGAAACAATACCTGGTTTCCAGCCCCGCACGATATATCGTAACGGTTAAAGATTCCGAATATAAAAATAAATGCCGAATCCTTAACTACAATAATAATCACGTCCAGCAGAATAGAACGAAGCGGACGACACTCATAGACGCTTAACACGAGGACACGATTATGAATAAAGACGAAATCGGCGGCAACTGGAAGCAATTCAAAGGTAAAGCGAAAGAACAGTGGGGTAAGCTGACAGATGACGATATGACCGTCATTGAAGGTAAGCGCGATCAGCTGGTAGGTAAAATCCAGGAGCGCTACGGTTACGAAAAAGATCAGGCGGAAAACGAAGTCAAAGACTGGGAAACCCGTAACGACTACCGCTGGTAACCGGCACTATCCCCAAAGGGCGGCCATGAGCCGCCTTTTTCTTTGGCCTTAACGCGGCTTTTTCTTCACCAGGATAGAGTGATCGTGCTGACAGGCATCCTGATGACGGCATGACTCCACCTCCACGCAGGCAGAACATAAGCCGTGGGCTTCGATCACGTTATGGCGCAGCGCAAAGCCCATTCTGGCTGCCAGCGTATGCATAATATCTTCCACACCTTCCGCACACTCTTCCTTCACCACGCCACAGCGATCGCAGATAAACATGGCGGACGTGTGAGTAGGCTGGTCAAAAAGATGGCACAGCACATAGCTGTTTGTTGATTCCACTTTATGCACAAACCCTTGCTCCAGCAGAAAATCCAGCGCCCGATAGACGGTCGGCGGTTTTGCCTGCGGCTCGCTTTCACGCAGCAGGTCGAGCAGATCGTAAGCGCTGATGGCACCCTGTTGCAGGCTCATCAGACGCAGTACCTCAAGGCGCTGCGGGGTCAGGCGCACATTGCGTTGCGCGCACAGCTTTTCAGCTTGCGCTAACAGCTCTTTTGTGGACTTGTCCATCGGGCACCTCGGATGTGAAAAGGGTAGAAAACCCTCACTTTATCATGTTCTGCTAAAAACACCGAGATCCGCCGGGCTGTGCTATACCTGACGCATCGCAAATCGGGAGATCGCATGATGAAAAGACCTGACTGTATTCGGCACTGGCGGGACGTGGAAGGCGCCGATGACGCAACGTATCCGGACAGCAATGAACGGTTTTCTATTGGCGCGCCGCTGGCCCGCAAGCTGGGTCTCGGCCGCATTGGTATTCACCATGAACGGCTGCCGCCCGGACGCCGTACTTCTTATCCGCATGCGGAAAGCGACGAAGAGGAGTTTGTTTACGTTCTGGAGGGTTACCCTGAGGCCTGGATCAATGGTTATCTGTGGAAGCTTGAACCCGGAGACAGCGTGGGATTTCCTGCCGGCACGGGGGGGTGCCATACCTTTATCAACAACACCGATGAAGAGGTGCGCTTACTGGTGGTGGGTGAGGCTAATAAAAAACATAACCGCATCTACTATCCCCTCAATCCGGTGTATGCCGTGACGCGCGAAGACCACTGGGTAGACCATCCGCCTCAGTTTTTTGGCCCGCACGATGGAAAACCTGGGCGAAAATAATTTCCTCTTCTATAAATATTGATGGTCGTCACACATTAGAACAGGCCGGGATGGAATTTAACTTAGGGAAATAGCGGGTCTTTTTGTACTTATTCACAGCAATAGTTCGTTCCTGTTTGGGTGATAACAGACAGGGTTAACTAATAACAAACTATTTACGAGCACACTGTGAAAAAACATTTTAAATTTTCGATGGTTAGCATCGCTGTCTCCTTTTTTATGGCAAATCAGGCGGGAGCAGCCAATACCTGGACGGAAGCGCGTAGTGACGCAATGGGCGGCACGGGCGTGGCAGCAGGCAGCTATGGCAGCGGGGCGTTAATCAACCCCGCGTTACTGGCAAAATCTAAGCCCGAGGATGATGTGACGGTCATTTTGCCGTCCGTTGGCGTGCAGGTGACCGATGAAGACAATCTTCAGGACGAGATTGATACCATTAACGATAAAATCAATCATTACAAGGACGTGGTTGATAGTCTGACCCCCATTGATATCATCACGAATCCATTAGGTTCGATCAATCAGTTCCAGGGCGCAGCGAAAGATCTCGCTGATGAGCTGGACTACCTGAAAGGCAAAACCGCACACGCCACCGCAGGGGCGGGGATTGCCGTCAGTATCCCTAACGATGTACTTTCCGTGGCCTTTATGGCAAAAGGCTATGCACATGGCCGCGTCAGCTCTTCAATCGATCAGCAGGACATTGATTATCTGCGCGGTATACAACGAAGCGATGCGGTGGCTGCCGGTGTGGCGCTGGATGCCGCGCTAAACGGTTCCGATCAGATCACCAAAAACCTTAACTCTACGGCGTCTGGTCGGGCGGCGATTGTGTCCGACTACGGTATTGCGGTAGCCCGTCAGTTCGATCTTGGCGGCGTTCCGGTTTCCGTTGGCGTCACGCCGAAGCTGCAAAAAACCTGGCTCTATAACTACACTACCTCAATCTACGATTACGACAGTAATAAGTGGAACGACAGCCGCTACCGTACCGACGACACTGGCTTCAACGTCGATGCCGGTATTGCTGCTGATTTCGGTGAAAACTGGACGGTCGGCGTGAGCGGGCAAAACCTGATGTCGCGCGATATCGATACCAAAGATATCCGCATTCGCAACGGGCGCACGGGAGAGGTGGTGAGTTATAAAGACACCTATCAGATCCGTCCGCTGGTCACTGCCGGGGCCGCCTGGCACAACGATCTGGTCACGCTGACCGCAGATGGCGATCTGACCGAAACCAAGGGCTTTAAAAGCGAAGACACCTCCCAGTACGTTGGCGTCGGTGCCGAAGTCACGCCGCTGAGCTGGCTGGCAGTACGCGCCGGTTATCGTGCGGATATGAAAGGGAACGACAGCAACGTCTTTACCGGCGGTGTCGGTTTCGCGCCGTTCAACTCCGTCCACGTTGACCTGATGGGGCTTTATGGCGAAGACGAGACCTGGGGCGCAGGGGCACAGTTGAGCATGACGTTCTAAAGTACACCGGAGGCGCTGCGCCTCCGGCTTTTCTTTGTGCTATAGTAGCGCCCCTTTTCCACCAGATGCTTAAAAGTTCGCCATGTCGTCAGAATTTCAGACCGCTTTCCCTGCACATCGTTTCTCCATTGCGCCAATGCTCGACTGGACGGACAGACACTGCCGCTATTTCCTGCGTCAGCTCTCCCGCCATACGCTGCTATACACCGAAATGGTCACTACCGGCGCAATTATTCACGGCAAAGGCGACTATCTGGCGTACAGCGAAGAGGAGCATCCGGTTGCGCTGCAACTCGGTGGCAGCGATCCGGCTGCGCTGGCGCAGTGCGCGAAGCTGGCCGAAGAACGCGGCTATGACGAGATTAACCTCAACGTCGGTTGTCCGTCCGACCGTGTGCAAAACGGCATGTTCGGCGCGTGTCTGATGGGAAATGCGCACCTGGTGGCGGACTGCATCAAAGCGATGCGCGACGTCGTCTCTATCCCGGTCACGGTCAAAACCCGTATCGGCATAGACGACCAGGACAGCTATGAGTTTCTGTGTGATTTCATCAACACGGTATCAGGGAAGGGTGAATGCGAGATGTTTATCATCCACGCCCGTAAAGCCTGGCTCTCAGGCCTCAGCCCGAAAGAAAACCGCGAGATCCCGCCGCTGGACTACCCGCGCGTGTACCAGCTGAAACGCGACTTCCCACACCTGACCATGTCGATCAATGGCGGTATTAAGTCGCTGGACGAGGCCAAAGCGCACCTCGAACATATGGATGGCGTGATGGTCGGACGCGAGGCGTATCAGAATCCGGGCATTCTGGCGACGGTTGACCGGGAAATCTTTGGCGTTGAGGGTGCTGACACCGATCCCGTGGCCGTAGTGCGCGCCATGTATCCGTACATTGAGCGCGAGCTGAGTCATGGTACGTATCTGGGCCACATTACCCGCCATATGCTTGGCCTGTTCCAGGGCATTCCTGGCGCGCGCCAGTGGCGTCGTTATCTCAGCGAGAACGCGCATAAAGCCGGTGCGGATATTGAGGTACTGGAACACGCGCTGCGTCTGGTTGCGGATAAACGTTAAATTTCGCTAAAAGATGGTCAAATACGCCACGCCCTGCAACACATTGCGGGGCGTTTTGCTTTCAGAACAACAACTTATTTTTGGCATGATTCTTGTAATGATCGCAGCATCATTCGGGAACTCGTGGGAGAGCACCATGCTGGAACTACTTTTTGTGATTGGCTTCTTTATCATGCTGATGGTCACGGGCGTGTCGCTGCTCGGTATTCTGGCCGCGCTCGTTGTGGCCACGGTGGTGATGTTTGTCGGCGGATTATTTGCCCTGACGATTAAACTCTTGCCGTGGTTACTTCTGGCGATTGCGGTGGTATGGGCCATACGGGCGATTAAATCACCAAAACTGCCGACTTATCAGCGTAATAACCGCTTCCGTTACTAAGGTATTGAGGGGTACGTCACATACCTGCAACTTTTCCGGCAGCAATCTTTAGAACAGAATAGGATTTACTTATCGAATCTGTCACTATGGCTGCCGCTAAAGAATTCATCGAGCTGTACCCTACATACAGCCGAACTAAAAAAAAGAAAGGGCTTCCCATGGGAAGCCCAATTTCTTTTTATGGCTCAGGGAATTAACAGACTTGAGCCCTGGGTTGCCCGGCTCTCCAGCACCTCATGCGCACGTTGCGCATCGGTCAGCGGATATTTCTGCGCTTCTGCCACATCCACTTTGATCACCCCGCTGGCGATCAGCGAGAACAGCTCGTTGCTGGCTTCCTCAAGTTCTTCCCGATTAGTGATGTAACCTTGCAGGGAAGGGCGGGTGACATACAGCGACCCTTTCTGATTCAGAATGCCCAGGTTCACGCCGGTGACAGCCCCGGAGGCGTTACCGAAGCTCACCATCAGCCCGCGACGTTGCAGGCAGTCCAGCGAAGATTCCCAGGTGTCTTTCCCCACCGAGTCATACACCACGCGTACCTTTTTGCCGCCAGTGATCTCTTTCAGCCGCTCAACGATGCTCTCTTCCCGGTAGTTGATCACCTGCCATGCGCCCGCGTCCAGCGCGCGCTGCGCTTTTTGCGCGCTGCCTGTGGTGCCGATCAGCTTCGCCCCCAGGGCTTTCGCCCACTGGCAGGCAATCAGCCCTACGCCACCTGCGGCTGCGTGAAACAGGAATTGCTCGTCAGGCTTAATTTCGTAGGTTTTGCGCAGCAGATAATAGACCGTCAGCCCTTTCAGGAATGAGGCGGCAGCCTGCTCGAAGCCGATCGCATTTGGCAGAAGCGCCGCTTTCTCGGCCGGAACGTTATGGATGGAGCTGTAAGCGCCCAGCGCCGACTGCGCGTACACCACGCGATCGCCTTCCTTAATGTGCTTAACCGCGCTGCCCACCTTGCTGACGATACCGGCCGCCTCGGTGCCCAGTCCGCTCGGCATCGACGGAGGCGGATAGAGACCGCCGCGAATATAGGTATCGATGTAGTTAATGCCGATCGCTTTGTTTTCAACCTGGATTTCGTTCTCGCCAGGTGCCGTGGGGGTAAACTCCACGGCTTGCAGTACGTCTGGCCCGCCATGTTTCTGGAACTCAATGCGTGTTGCCATGCTCCCTCCGTTAGAAAATTATGGTAATCTTTCGACCCACTCTTTATCTCGGTAACTCCATTCACTATGGCAGGAAACAAACCCTTCAACAAACAGACTGAACCCCGTGAACGTGATTATCAGGTCGCCGGGTTAAAAGTCCCGCCGCACTCGATTGAAGCGGAACAGTCGGTGTTGGGCGGTTTAATGCTGGATAACGAACGTTGGGACGACGTCGCCGAGCGCGTTGTTGCGGAAGACTTCTATACCCGCCCGCACCGCCACATCTTTACTGAAATGGCGCGTTTGCAGGAGTCGGGCAGCCCGATCGACCTGATTACACTCGCAGAATCGCTGGAGCGTCTGGGACAGCTCGACAGTGTCGGCGGGTTTGCCTATCTGGCAGAACTGTCAAAAAACACGCCAAGTGCCGCGAACATCAGCGCTTACGCTGATATCGTCCGTGAACGTGCCGTTGTCCGCGAGATGATCTCGGTGGCGAATGAGATCGCCGAGGCCGGTTTCGATCCCCAGGGGCGCACCAGCGAAGATCTACTTGATCTTGCCGAGTCCCGCGTCTTTAAAATCGCCGAAAGCCGTGCGAACAAAGACGAAGGCCCGAAAAACATCGCCGATGTGCTCGACGCCACCGTTGCGCGTATTGAGCAGCTTTTCCAGCAGCCGCACGATGGCGTGACGGGGGTGAACACCGGTTATGACGATCTCAACAAGAAAACGGCAGGTCTTCAGCCATCGGATTTGATTATCGTCGCGGCGCGTCCGTCGATGGGTAAAACGACATTTGCGATGAACCTCGTCGAAAACGCGGCGATGTTGCAGGATAAACCGGTTCTTATCTTCAGTCTTGAAATGCCCTCAGAACAGATCATGATGCGTTCTCTGGCATCCCTGTCGCGCGTGGATCAGACCCGCATCCGTACCGGTCAGCTCGACGATGAGGACTGGGCGCGGATCTCCGGCACCATGGGGATTTTGCTGGAAAAACGGAACATCTATATTGATGATTCCTCCGGCCTGACGCCGACGGAAGTGCGCTCCCGCGCGCGCCGTATCGCCCGTGAACACGGTGGTATCGGTCTCATCATGATCGACTACCTTCAGCTGATGCGCGTTCCGTCGCTTTCCGACAACCGTACGCTGGAGATTGCCGAAATTTCCCGCTCACTCAAAGCGTTAGCCAAAGAGCTGCACGTGCCGGTGGTGGCGCTGTCGCAGCTAAACCGTTCTCTGGAACAACGTGCAGACAAGCGCCCGGTCAACTCCGACCTGCGTGAATCCGGCTCCATCGAGCAGGATGCCGACTTAATCATGTTCATCTACCGTGATGAGGTTTATCACGAGAACAGCGATCTGAAAGGGATCGCCGAAATTATTATTGGTAAGCAACGTAACGGCCCCATCGGTACGGTACGTCTGACCTTTAACGGCCAGTGGTCGCGTTTCGACAACTATGCCGGTCCTCAATATGATGATGAGTAATTTCTAAGGAATTCAAATGCAAGCGGCAACTGTTGTGATTAACCGCCGCGCTCTGCGACACAACCTGCAACGTCTGCGAGAACTGGCGCCCGCCAGTAAGCTCGTTGCAGTCGTGAAAGCGAACGCTTACGGACACGGTCTTCTTGAGACCGCGCGAACGCTCCCCGATGCCGACGCTTTTGGCGTCGCCCGTCTCGAAGAAGCTCTCCGCCTGCGCGCAGGTGGAATTACGCAACCGATTCTGCTCCTCGAAGGCTTTTTTGAAGCCTCGGACCTGCCGACCATTGCCGATCAGCACCTGCACACGGCGGTGCATAACGAAGAACAGCTGGCCGCGCTGGAAACGGCCGAACTGAGCGAGCCGGTCACCGTGTGGATGAAGCTCGACACGGGCATGCACCGCCTGGGCGTGCGCCCGGAGAATGCCGAAGCGTTTTATCAGCGGCTGTGCCAGTGCCAGAACGTGCGTCAGCCGGTGAATATCGTCAGCCACTTTGCCCGCGCCGATGAGCCTGAATGCGGCGCAACGGAACAGCAGCTTGATATCTTCACCACCTTCTGCGAAGGCAAACCGGGGATGCGCTCCATTGCGGCGTCTGGCGGCCTTCTGCTGTGGCCGCAGTCGCACTTCGACTGGGCGCGTCCGGGGATTATCCTGTATGGCGTTTCCCCGCTTGAGAACAAACCCTGGGGACCGGACTTCGGCTTTAAGCCGGTGATGTCGCTGGTTTCAAAGCTGATTGCCGTGCGTGAGCACAAAGCAGGCGAGCCGGTAGGTTATGGCGGCACCTGGACGAGTGAGCGCGACACGCGGCTTGGCGTGGTAGCGATGGGCTACGGCGACGGCTATCCGCGCGCCGCGCCAACGGGTACGCCGGTACTGGTCAATGGTCGCGAAGTGAAGATTGTCGGCCGTGTGGCGATGGACATGGTTTGTGTCGATCTGGGACCCGACGCGCAGGATAAAGCGGGTGACGATGCGGTGATGTGGGGCGAAGGCCTGCCGGTAGAGCGTATTGCTGAAATAACAAAAGTGAGTGCTTACGAACTTATCACGCGCCTAACCTCAAGGGTAGCGATGAAATACGTCGACTAATCACAGTATCCGGGAAGGGATATGTCACCATCTGAAATGGCTGCTTGTCTGGCCTATGCGCTCTCTGTCTGGCTGGCGGCCAGAAACAATATCAACACGTGGTGGATCGGTATTCTCGGCAGCGGGCTATACGCCTGGGTCTTCTATTCAGTGCAGCTCTATGCCGATGTTACCCTACAGCTCTTTTTCATTATCACGAGCATAACGGGTTGGGTGCACTGGCTGAAAGGAAACCGCGGAGAGGTATTGCCGGTGCGGCGAACCCACCCCAGACATTTTCTCCTTCTGCTGGCCTGTGCCGTGGCAGTAGCGGCGCTGTACGGGCTTTTATTGCATCGGTATACCAACGCCTGGGCGCCCTGGCTGGACTCCATCATTTTAACTTTCAGCATCCTGGCGCAGTTCATGCTTATGGGCCGACGCCTGGAGAACTGGTACGTCTGGCTTGCCGTCAATACCCTTGCCGTGCCGCTGTATGCGATGAGGGGCCTGCATTTGACCGCGGTTCTGTATCTGGTGTTCTGGTTTAACGCCTGGCACGGTTTATATCAATGGCGTAAGGAGATCCGCGCGCGATGAAACCTTACGCAGAGGGTCTGATTGTCGGCAAGTTCGCGCCCTTACACGCAGGACATGAATTGCTTATCAACGCTGCGCTTGCCCGGTGCGAGACGGTGTTTATCATCAGCTATTCGCTACCGGAAATGCCGGGGTGCGAACCCGAAAAGCGCCTTCATTGGCTACAGACGCGTTTCCCGCGGTGTCGTCACCTGGTGTTTTCGCCAGAGATCGCGGCGGGCCATGATATTGAACCGCCGCCGCCCAACGACGCAGATGCCGATCGCCACCGACACTACGTGGCTACCCTGTGCGAACGCTTCTTTCACTGCCGACCGGACGCCGTATTCACTGCGGAGGATTACGGCGATGGCTTTGCCCGCGTATTAAGCCAGCGTTTTGGCAAACCGGTCACGCACGTGCGGCTTCAGCGCCCGGAGGGCCCTGATGCGCCCTCAGGAACGCTTATTCGCTCTGATGTTCATCGCTACCGCGAGATGCTCTCGGCGGAGGTTTACCGGAGTTTTGTCTTTCGAATTTGCTTATTGGGCGGCGAGTCGACGGGCAAAAGCACGCTTTCCCGGGCGTTGGCAGCAGCGCTTAACGCGCCCTATGTCGCTGAGTTCGGGCGCGAATACTGGGAAGAAAAGAACGGAGTACTGGAATGCGACGATCTCCTGCATATTGCGCGCGAGCAGGTGCGGCGTGAGGACGCAGCCAGCACGGCGCCTTATCTGATTTGTGATACGTCGCCCTTAACCACGCTGTTTTATACCCTCGACCAGTATGGCTCGGCGCCTCAGGCGCTGTACGACTTAGCCGGGCGGGACTACTCGCTGGTTGTACTGTGCGGCGATGAATTTCCCTTTGTACAGGACGGTACCAGGCAAGGCGCGGCGTTTCGCCGCAGGCAGCAGTCGTGGTATATCGCTGAACTGGCGCGCCGAAATATCCCGTATTTACGCGTCACAGGGTCGACGTCTGAACGTATCGAACAAATTCGTGGGCATATCCAGAAACGGTTTTCATAACCTTCTCGACCTTCTCCTGCTTCCGGTTTATTGTTGAAAATCCTGCCTCATAATAATCCGGAGAACATCGCGTGTTTCAGAAAGTAGACGCCTACGCCGGCGACCCTATCCTCTCCTTGATGGAGCGTTTCAAAGAAGATCCTCGCAGCGACAAAGTGAACCTCAGCATCGGTCTTTATTACAACGAGGACGGCATCATTCCTCAACTGAAAGCCGTTGCCGAAGCCGAAGCGCGTCTTAACGCAACCCCGCACGGGGCTTCGCTTTATCTGCCGATGGAAGGGTTAAATACCTACCGTAATACCATTGCGCCGCTGCTGTTTGGTGCGGATCACGCGGTGCTCGCGCAAAAGCGCGTGGCGACTATCCAGACGCTGGGTGGCTCGGGTGCGCTGAAGGTAGGCGCAGATTTCCTGAAAAAGTACTTCCCGGATTCCGGCGTGTGGGTCAGCGACCCGACGTGGGAAAACCACGTGGCCATCTTTGAAGGCGCGGGCTTTAAGGTTGCGACCTATCCATGGTTCGACAGCGAAACCAACGGCGTACGCGTTGATGCGCTGCTGGAAAAACTGAACACCCTGCCGGAGCGCAGTATCGTATTGCTGCATCCGTGCTGCCATAACCCGACCGGTGCGGACCTCACCAATGCCCAGTGGGATGCGGTGATCGAGGTACTGAAGGCGCGTAACCTGATCCCGTTCCTCGACATCGCCTATCAGGGCTTTGGGGCGGGCATGGAGGAGGACGCCTACGCCATTCGTGCGATTGCCAGCGCGGGTCTGCCTGCGCTGGTCAGCAACTCTTTCTCAAAAATCTTCTCCCTCTACGGCGAGCGCGTCGGCGGTCTGTCCGTGGTGTGTGAAGACGCCGAAGCCGCGGGACGCGTACTCGGTCAGCTGAAAGCGACGGTCCGCCGTATCTACTCCAGCCCGCCGAACTTTGGTGCGCAGGTGGTGGCGACAGTTCTCGGTGACGAAACACTGAAAGCCACCTGGCTTGCGGAAGTGGAAGCGATGCGTGAGCGCATCCTGTCGATGCGTCAGGAGCTGGTTAACGTTCTGAAAGAGGCCGTGCCTGGACATAACTTTGATTATCTTCTCAAGCAGCGCGGGATGTTCAGCTATACCGGACTGAGCGCGGCGCAGGTCGATCGCCTGCGGGAAGAGTTCGGCGTCTACCTGATCGCCAGCGGCCGTATGTGCGTGGCGGGGCTGAATGCTGGCAACGTCCAGCGCGTGGCGCAGGCGTTTGCATCCGTAATGTAAGTATTCACTTACTTGCATGCTATATGTAGGCCGGGTAAGGCGCAGCCGCCACCCGGCTTTTTTGTTCGCGCCGGTGCCAGTCATTGCCCGGCGGTGCTTCGCTTACCGGGTCTACACGTTTCTTCTGCGCTTTGTGATCGTCTTCTTTTTATTCAGCTTCATAAGTAAAAACTCCTTTTCTTCCCCTCCCGCTGGGGTTATGGTCGGATAGTTTTTGACCATCCGCTCAAAATAAAAAGATAACAAACTGAATATTCAGGGGAAAACATGCGCAAGATCACACTGGCGCTCAGCGCCGCCTGCTTATTGTTCTCGCTTAATAGTACCGTTGTTGCGCGGGCTTCTGCACCCACGCCGCTTTATACCGGCACCACCGCCGCCATTCTTGCCGAACAGGCCCCCATTCACTGGGTTTCAGTGGCACAAATCGAAAACAGCCTGACGGGTCGCCCGCCGATGGCCGTGGGCTTCGATATTGACGATACCGTTCTCTTCTCCAGCCCCGGTTTCTGGCGCGGCAAAAAAACGTACTCCCCGGACAGCGAAGCCTATCTGAAAAACCCGGAATTCTGGGAAAAGATGAACAACGGCTGGGATGAGTTCAGTATCCCGAAAGAGGTTGCCCGCGCGCTGATCGCCATGCACGTAAAGCGCGGCGACAGCATTTACTTCGTGACAGGACGTAGCCAGACCAAAACCGAAACCGTCTCGAAAACGCTACAGGATGATTTTCTGATCCCGGCGGCCAGCATGAATCCGGTCATTTTTGCCGGGGACCAGGAAGGGCAAAACACCAAAACCCAGTGGCTGGAAAAGAAAAATATCAAGGTGTTCTACGGTGATTCAGATAACGACATCACCGCGGCGCACGATGTGGGAGCCAGAGGCATCCGGGTGTTACGCGCCTCGAACTCCACCTACCGGCCGCTGCCAATGGCCGGAAAATTTGGTGAAGAGGTGATCGTTAACTCCGAATACTGATGCATTAACGGCGGGGTGAATGCTTTTTTAAGCAAATCTCTCCGCGCGGGTTTTACCTTTCGCTTTCTTGCTGCACACTTAGAAAGATTCATCTTTCAACACGGAGCAGCACATGTGGTATCAACAGACCCTGACCTTAAGCGCAAAACCACGCGGATTTCACCTGGTGACGGACGAAGTCATCGGGCAAATCCGCGACCTGTCGCGCGTCAAAACGGGTTTGCTGCATCTGCTGCTTCAGCACACGTCTGCTTCTCTCACGCTCAATGAAAATTGCGATCCCACCGTCCGGTCTGACATGGAGCGGCATTTTCTGAAAACCGTCCCGGATAACGCCCCGTATGACCATGATTACGAGGGGGCGGATGATATGCCTTCGCACATCAAATCCTCTTTGCTGGGCGTCTCGTTGATGCTGCCGGTCCACAACGGACGGCTACTGCTGGGAACGTGGCAGGGGATCTGGCTGGGAGAACATCGCATTCACGGTGGTTCGCGTAAAATTATCGCAACGCTACAAGGGGAATAAAGATGACAATTTCGGAGATACTTCAGTACTGCATGAGCAAGCCGGGCGCAGAACAGAGCGTTCACAGCGACTGGAAAGCCACGCAGATCAAAGTGGGTGATGTGTTGTTCGCGATGGTAAAAGAGGTGGAGGGACGTCCTGCGGCATCGCTGAAAACCAGTCCTGAACTGGCCGACTTACTGCGCCAGCAGCACGATGATGTCAGGCCAAGCAAGCATCTGAATAAAGCACACTGGAGTACGGTGTTTCTCGACGGCTCGCTGCCAGATTCGCAAATTTACTACCTGGTAGATGCGTCGTATCAACAGGCGGTAGAACTGCTGCCGGAAACGATCCGACAGCAGCTCTCCGTGTAACGATTACAGCAACGGTTTAAGGAAGCGCGCGGTGTGCGAGGCTTCGCACTCTGCAACAGTCTCTGGCGTACCGGAGACGAGGATTTCACCGCCGCCGCTGCCGCCTTCCGGGCCGAGATCGACAATCCAGTCCGCGGTTTTAATCACGTCCAGGTTGTGCTCAATCACCACGATGGTGTTGCCCTGATCGCGCAGCTGGTGCAGCACGTCCAGCAGCTGCTGGATATCCGCAAAATGCAGGCCGGTGGTCGGCTCGTCCAGAATATACAGCGTCTGACCGGTTCCGCGTTTGGACAGCTCACGCGCCAGCTTCACGCGCTGCGCTTCACCACCGGACAGCGTTGTCGCTGACTGCCCCAGACGGATATAGGTCAGACCAACATCCATCAGGGTTTGCAGCTTACGCGCCAGCGCAGGGACGGCGTCAAAGAACTCGCGCGCCTCTTCGATAGTCATATCCAGCACTTCGTGGATGGTCTTGCCTTTGTACTTAATCTCCAGCGTTTCGCGGTTATAGCGCTTGCCTTTACACTGGTCGCACGGCACGTAGATATCCGGCAGGAAGTGCATCTCAACCTTGATTACGCCGTCGCCCTGGCACGCTTCACAGCGGCCGCCGCGCACGTTAAAGCTGAAACGTCCTGGCGTGTAGCCGCGCGAACGCGCTTCCGGTACACCCGCGAAGAGTTCACGGACGGGCGTAAAGACGCCAGTATAGGTCGCCGGGTTGGAACGTGGGGTGCGGCCAA
The DNA here is from genome assembly GCF_049236805.1 of Enterobacter cloacae complex sp. XAL002. Lineage (NCBI taxonomy): Bacteria > Pseudomonadati > Pseudomonadota > Gammaproteobacteria > Enterobacterales > Enterobacteriaceae > Enterobacter > Enterobacter cloacae complex sp. XAL002. The sequence continues at coordinate 12,301 of NZ_JBMKJN010000029.1, read as the reverse complement.
TCGGGCTCTGATCGATATCGATAACCTTGTCGAAATGCTCCAGCCCCTGAATGTCGCGGTACGGTGCAGGCTCGGCCAGCGTCGCGCCGTTCAGCGCCGTCTGCGCAATCGGGAACAGTGTATCGTTGATCAGCGTCGATTTACCGGAACCGGACACGCCGGTGATGCAGGTAAACAGCCCGACAGGCAGCGTCAGGGTCACGTCTTTCAGGTTGTTGCCGCGCGCCCCGGTTAGCTTCAGCACTTTTTCCGGGTTCGCCGCCACGCGTTGTTTTGGCACTTCAATTTTGCGCTTGCCGCTCATGTACTGGCCGGTCAGCGACTCGGGCACCGCCATAATGTCTTTCAGCGTCCCTTCTGCCACCACCTGTCCGCCGTGCACGCCAGCGCCCGGGCCGATGTCGATCACGTGGTCTGCGGCGCGAATGGCGTCTTCGTCGTGCTCAACCACAATCACCGTGTTGCCAAGGTTACGCAGGTGAACCAGCGTGCCGAGCAGGCGTTCGTTGTCGCGCTGGTGCAGGCCGATAGACGGCTCATCCAGTACGTACATCACGCCGACTAAGCCCGCGCCAATCTGGCTCGCCAGACGGATACGCTGGGCTTCACCGCCGGAGAGCGTTTCAGCCGATCGGGAAAGCGTCAGGTAGTTCAGGCCGACGTTCACGAGGAACTTGAGGCGATCGCCGATCTCTTTCAGCACTTTTTCAGCGATTTTTGCGCGCTGGCCGGAGAGCTTCAGGTTGTTGAAGAAGTCCATTGCGTGACCGATGCTCATGTCTGAGATGGTCGGCAGCGCCGTGTTTTCAACAAACACGTGACGCGCTTCGCGACGCAGACGTGTACCCTCGCAGGTGGCGCAGGAGCGGTTGCTGATGAACTTCGCCAGCTCCTCACGCACCGCGCTGGATTCGGTCTCTTTGTAGCGGCGCTCCATGTTGTGCAGCACCCCTTCGAACGGGTGGCGACGCACGGAAGTGTCACCGCGATCGTTCATGTACTTGAACTCGATGTTCTCTTTGCCGGAACCGAACAGGATCACTTTATGTACGTTCGCGCTGAGGCTGGCCCACGGGGCTTCAACGTCGAACTTATAGTGCTCTGCCAGCGATTTCAGCATCTGGAAGTAGTAAAAATTACGCTTATCCCAGCCGCGAATGGCGCCACCCGCCAGCGACAGCTCCGGGTTCTGGATCACGCGGTCCGGGTCGAAATATTGCTGAACGCCGAGGCCGTCACAGGTCGGGCACGCGCCCGCTGGGTTGTTGAACGAGAACAGCCGCGGTTCCAGCTCGCGCATGCTGTAGCCGCAAATCGGGCAGGCGAAGTTGGCGGAGAAGAGCAGCTCTTCCGCTTTCGCATCGTCCATGTCTGACACCACCGCCGTGCCGCCCGACAGTTCCAGCGCCGTTTCAAAGGATTCCGCCAGACGCGTCGCCAGATCTTCACGTACCTTAAAGCGGTCAATCACCACTTCGATGGTGTGTTTCTTTTGCAGCTCCAGCTTTGGCGGATCGGACAGGTCACACACTTCGCCATCGATACGGGCGCGGATATAGCCCTGGCTTGCCAGGTTTTCCAGCGTTTTGGTGTGTTCACCCTTACGCTCTTTAATGATTGGCGCCAGCAGCATCAGGCGTTTGCCTTCCGGCTGAGACAGCACGTTATCCACCATCTGGCTGACGGTCTGGGCCGCCAGCGGAACGTCATGATCCGGACAACGCGGCTCGCCCACGCGCGCATACAGCAGACGCAGGTAGTCATGGATTTCGGTAATGGTACCGACCGTAGAACGCGGGTTATGCGATGTGGATTTCTGCTCAATGGAGATAGCAGGAGACAACCCTTCAATGTGGTCGACATCCGGTTTTTCCATCAGCGACAGGAACTGACGCGCGTACGCCGAGAGCGATTCAACGTAACGACGCTGTCCTTCGGCATACAAAGTGTCGAAAGCCAGTGAGGATTTGCCAGACCCCGAAAGCCCGGTCACGACGATGAGTTTGTCGCGAGGGATTATGAGGTTGATATTCTTGAGATTGTGGGTGCGGGCGCCCCGAACTTCGATCTTATCCATTCACCTTTCCCGGTTGGAACACGGATTGCCTGATTTGTTTGAAGGACAAACGGCTGTCAGAAACGGCTAATTATGACACAAAATGACCTGTTTGAATATACAGTATTGGAATGCATTTTCTGATTCACTGTGTAACAATGTCGAGTCCGCTAGAGAACTCTGGAACATGCTACGCAACTATCAAAGTGTCGCATGGAAATGGTACACTCGCGCGTTTACACTATTAAGAAACGTATTCAGGAGACACGAACATGGCCAGCAGAGGCGTAAACAAGGTGATTCTCGTCGGTAATCTGGGCCAGGACCCGGAAGTACGCTACATGCCGAGTGGTGGCGCAGTTGCCAACATTACGCTGGCTACTTCCGAATCCTGGCGTGATAAAGCGACCGGTGAAATGAAAGAGCAGACCGAATGGCACCGCGTTGTGCTGTTTGGCAAACTGGCTGAAGTGGCCGGTGAGTATCTGCGTAAGGGTTCTCAGGTCTATATCGAAGGCCAGCTGCGTACCCGCAAATGGACCGATCAATCCGGTCAGGAAAAATACACCACGGAAGTGGTGGTCAACGTAGGCGGCACCATGCAGATGCTGGGTGGTCGTCAGGGCGGTGGCGCACCGGCAGGTGGCGGCCAGCAGCAGGGCGGTTGGGGTCAGCCTCAACAGCCTCAGGGCGGCAATCAGTTCAGCGGCGGCGCGCAGTCTCGTCCGCAGCAGCAGTCTGCTCCGGCACCGTCTAACGAACCGCCAATGGACTTCGACGACGATATCCCGTTCTGATATCCAGACGCGTGAAACACAAAAAACCCAGACAATGTCTGGGTTTTTTATAACAGGCTATCAGGTAATCACCATCGGCCAGTCTGGCGGAGTGTGGCTCATGGCTTCAACCATCACCACTTTAATGTTTTCCCAGACGGCGGCCATATCCACCAGCGTAATGCCGAGCAAACCTGTCGCGAACCAGCATGCGGCACCCAACCCTAACAGGGTGCTAATCACAGCAAGACCTGCGTAGTCGGACTTTCGGAACTGAATGTTTAACGTGCTGGCCAGGAACATCAAAACCGCGCTCAACAACGGCCAGCGCAGGAGCACCATGCTGGTGGTAATGGTTGCCATAAAACCCATCCTCGACAAAACAGACGAACTGGAATGAAACAATGTTTCTCGTTACATAAGATGTGTGAACTATATCACATTTGCTGTTTTATTCGCCAGTATCGTATGAGGTAAAAGTGGGTTTATAACCGGGTAAAATATATCGTCCTCGTTCAGATCGGCGCTAAGCCGGAATTTTTATTTTTAATTCATTCAGATAGCAAAACCTTTGCAAAACACCCTCGGCTGTATAGCGTTTACAGCAGTATGTCTATGGATTATGCTTGTGTGGAACAATAAATGTACCCGCAAAAATAATTCATCACATTGAATTATTTGGATTTTTATTTTTTTTTAACACTCAGCATACTCTTTGATTTCGTGGTCTTATTCTTTTATTCAGATATGAGTTATTGCGGTTGCTCTCTCGATTAATGACCTGCGAAAAGATAATGAAAGAAAAAAGACGCGAGATTATTAACGACAGCATGCAGGCTCTGCACGCCCTGGCGAAGCTGATGCCACAACTCAACGCGCAGTGTTCGCCGGTTGAAATGCTGGAAATCATCAACAGCGCACTGGGGGCAAATCTCTCGTGGGTCAGTGTCGAATCCGCAGACGGGCCGCGCGTGGTTTGTGCCGGCGACGTGACGTGTCACGCCTTCAACGTGGCGGATTTTCTTGCCAGCACCCTGTTGCAGCGGCATCACCGCGCCTGGCGCGTTATCTACTGGAAAGAGCATATTGGCCGGGCGGTATTTTCCCCTCAGCACCCGGGCTATGCGCGGCTGCAAAGCGGCGTGCTGTGTAAACTCTCAGCGCATGGCAGACAGTGCAGTGGTTATTTCTTTTTGGCTTTTAATGAAAAACTGACCTCGTTGCCGATATTGAAAAATATCGTGGTGGTATTGGTCGAGAAGCTAAAAGATTATTTTGATGACATCATCGTGCGGGAAAAAACAGCGCAAGAGATGCAGCGCGTCGTCACGCAATATAAAACTTTATTTGAACGTGCTCCGGTATTGATGAACGCCTTTGACAGACATAACCGGTGTGTATTGTGGAACGCCGAATGCGAAAAAGTCTTTGGCTGGAGTATGACTGAAATCGGCGAGCACCCCGATCCGCTGGCCCTGTTTTACCCGGATCCCGAGGAGCGACAGCGCGTGCAGGAGTCGGTTCGTTTCGCACCACTTAAGGATATGTACGAATGGCACCCGGTGCGTAAAGACGGGACGCCGTTAACCATCCTCTGGTCAAACATCCTTTTACCGGATAACTCCATTCTCAATATTGGCCTCGATATCACCGAACGTAAAAAAGCAGAACAGCAGCTGACCGTCAAAGCCACCACGGACGATCTGACGGGCTGTCTGAATCGCTCGACAATTTTACAGCGGCTCAAAGTGGCGCTGGCAGCCAGTTCGCCGCAGGATGTCAGTAGCCATTTCTGTCTCCTGATGTTCGACCTCGATTATTTCAAGCAGATCAACGATCGGTGGGGACATCAGGTTGGCGATGCGGCATTGATTCACTTTTGCGACCGTATTCGCGAAGTGAGCCCGGCCGGGTCAGCACTGGGACGGGTAGGGGGCGAAGAGTTTGTTCTTCTGCTGGCGCGTACGGATGGTATGGCCGCTACGTTGCTCTCTTCCCGGCTGCGTGCCGCGCTGATCTCAAAACCGCTGCGTGTGGGCGATAAAACGCTGGTACTCTCTTTCAGCGCCGGGGTGGTTGAAGTCTGTCAGGGGCAACGGGATACTTCTGCCATACTGATGCGTGCTGATAAGGCATTATATGACGCCAAGCGTACGGGAAGAGGAAAAACGGTTCTGGCGTCTGATTATTTATAAATCAGTATAAGAACAAAGAGCAGGCTATTTCAGCCAACGAATTTTCCACACCTGTCGCGGGTAATTATTATCCTTATCAGAAACGAAATGAATACTTTTAGTTTGGCTTACGGGAAAATATTATCGGCATCACGAATTTTAGGATTTTTAATACCAAAAGTCAGTTGCTAACTTCCCATGATTCATGCAACGTAATCACCTGTTTATCAAAGCAGCCGGTCTTCATTGCTACAGGCGTACAACATGCAGGGATACAGAGCGGGAAATGAATCGTAGCGCGCGGCGCAAAATGCTCAAAGCGGTCGGGATTATCATGGTAGTTATGCTGCCGGTGATGCTTGCGCTATGGTTTGCCCAGCTTAGAGCCGTGTCGGAAATCAGCGCTCAGCTGCGCACGTTTGCTGAACTTGCTTTAAACAAAACTGAACGGGTTATTCAACAGGTTGATATGGCCCGGGAAGACGCGGAAAAATATCAGGGTAAAGTGTGTACGCCGGAGCATCGTCAATATATGTTGAACGTTTCCCGCGGTCGCCTTTTTGTTGCCGATTTAATTTATGCTGAAGGCCAGGACTTTCTCTGCTCGACCCTTTTTACGCCGGATCATCCTTACATCATCCCCGCTGCCAATTACACACGTAAACCCGACGTTGCTATCTATTATTTTCGCGATACGCCATTTTTTAATGGTTATAAAATGATATATATGCAGCGCGGAAATTATGTCGCAGTGGTCAACCCGCTTTCGTACAGTGAGGTGATGTCAGACGATCGTTCCCTGTCGTGGGGAGTGTATGACACCGTCAGCAATGCATTCTTTTCTGTGAGTCAGAAAGCCAATATTTCTTTATTGCATTCGATGCTCCGACATCAGGAAACGACTTTTCAGAAAGGCGACCGTTTTTATACGATCGTGAAATCTGAGCAGCGTCCCATTGCGGCTATTGTTTCAACGTCCAATGCCCGTTTTTATAAAACGCTTTATCATCAGGCTACTCTGACGCTACCGCTGGGGATGATTTGCAGCATTATTATTTTGCTGGTGTGGTCGCGAACACACCGTGAATTCAATTCGCCTGGCCGACTTCTGCACCGGGCGCTAAACAAACGCCAGCTGTGCGTCCATTATCAGCCCATTATTGATATAAAAAATAACCAGTGCGTGGGAGCAGAGGCGTTGTTGCGCTGGCCAGGATTCAACGGTCAGGTTATGAGCCCGGCGGAATTTATTCCCCTGGCCGAAAAAGAGGGGATGATTGAGCGCATTACGGATTACGTCGTGGAGGAGGTGTTCACCGATCTGGGGCATTTTCTTGCCGCTCACCCCGATCTGTATGTCTCGATTAACCTGTCGGCGTCGGATTTTCACTCTTCGCGTCTTATCGCCCTGATCTCCGACAAAGCCCGCTTTTACTCGGTTCGCGCGCAGCAAATAAAAATTGAGGTGACGGAGCGGGGGTTTATTGACGTGCCGAAAACCACGCCGGTCATTCAGGCGTTTCGCCAGGCGGGGTATGAAGTGGCGATTGATGATTTCGGAACCGGCTACTCTAACCTGCATAACCTCTATTCGCTGAACGTCGATATCCTGAAAATCGACAAATCTTTTATCGATACCTTAACCACCAACAGCACCAGCCACCTGATTGCCGAGCACATCATTGAGATGGCGCAAAGCCTGCGGCTGAAAACCATTGCGGAAGGGGTCGAGACGGGGGAGCAGGTGAGCTGGCTGCTGAAGCGTGGCGTGCAGTATTGTCAGGGATGGCACTTCGCGAAAGCGATGCCGCCCCAGGCATTTATGGCCTGGCAGCAGCAACCCTTGCGTTAACACGCATTAATTGAGCTGATGGCGGTAGTCGCTCGGCGTACGGTCAAACTCGCGGCGGAAGACGCGGGAAAAGGTCTGCTGCGACACATAGCCCAGATCCATTGCGATATCAAAAATGGGCCGCTGCGTTGAGCGTAACGCCTGCGCCGCCAGCAGGAGCCTGCGCTGGCGAATGTAGTCACCCAGCGTTTGATGCATTACGGTGCGGAACATTCTCTGTAAATACCATTTCGAATAGCCCGACTTCTTAGCGACCACATCAATGTTCAACGGCTGGTCGATATGTTCATCAATCCATTCAATAAGCGTCTGAATAATTTGCTGATGCGACATAAGGTTACCCCTCTGTGGAGACATCTGTCCTAGTTGATTCGTCGTTTTCTCTGCGGGGGAGTATAATTCCTCAAGTTAACTTGAGGTAAAGAGGTTTTATGGAAAAGAGATTACCGCGCATCAAAGCGCTGTTAACCCCAGGTGAAGTGGCGAAACGAAGCGGCGTGGCGGTGTCGGCGCTCCACTTCTATGAAAGCAAAGGGTTAATAAAAAGTATCCGTAACGCCGGAAACCAGCGGCGCTATACCCGCGATGTGCTCCGCTACGTGGCGATTATCAAAATTGCGCAACGTATCGGCATCCCCCTGGCTACCATCGGCGACGCGTTCGGCGTATTGCCGGAAGGGCACTCGCTGAGCGCGAAAGAGTGGAAGCAGCTGTCGTCCCAGTGGCGAGAAGAACTGGATCGTCGTATTCACACGCTGGTGGCCCTGCGCGATGAACTGGATGGCTGCATTGGTTGCGGGTGTTTATCACGTAGTGATTGTCCGCTGCGTAACCCGGGTGACAGGCTGGGCGAGCAGGGAACAGGGGCGCGGTTGCTGGAGGAGGATTGAAAGGTGTTTGCCGGGTAAGGCGCAGCCGCCACCCGGCAACAAGCATAAAGAACTAAAGCGCCACTAAGGGCGCTTTAGTTTTTTCCGGTCTTTGTCTTTCTCTCTATCCCGCTGGCTCACGGGAGGGTTTCCCCCGACATCAGTACTCCTCGTGTCGAGCTTATGGAGGAGGTTCCGGTTTGTACTGACACTTTAATTCTATGCCCGGCCGCCGTTTTTGCCACCGGAGATGATGAGATTTTAGCCGAATTTTTTTCGTGAAGTTGTTCAGTTTTCTATAGTTAAAAAGTATGAATCACCGGAGAACATCATGCTAACGGTCCACCACCTTAACCAGTCTCGTTCCCATCGCGTCCTCTGGGCGCTGGAAGAGCTGGGTCTGACATATGAGATTGTGCGCTACCAGCGCGAAAAAACCATGCTCGCACCAGACGCGCTCAAAAAAGTGCATCCGCTGGGAAAATCCCCGGTACTGGAAGATAACGGACTGGTTCTGGCTGAATCAGGCGCGATTCTGGAATATCTTCAGGAAACGTACGATTCGGCGTCACGATTCAAACCGTTAGATCCCGCTCATAAAGTGCAGTATCGCTTCTGGCTGCATTACGCCGAAGGATCTTTGATGCCGCTGCTGTTAATGAAGCTGGTATTTAACAGCCTCGGCAAACCCCCCGTCCCGTTTGGCCTGCGCACGCTGGGTAAGGCGCTGGGGCAGGGGGTGCAAAAAGCGTATCTCAACCGCCAGCTGGAAACGCATGCGCGCTTTATTAACGATCATCTTGCCGAAAACAGCTGGTTTGCCGGCGACACGCTGACCATGGCGGACATCCAGATGAGTTTTCCCCTCTTCGCCCTGCTGGCGAGAGGCGGCATCGACAATCTCGACCACATAGCGGCGTGGAAACAGAGAGTGGAGGCACGTCCGGGCTGGCAGACAACGCTTGCGAAAGGCGGCCCGCTGACGATACCCGGCGGGGGATGAAATGTAACGAAATTGCGCATGGACGATAACGTTTGCGCATCCTCTGCTTAATTCTTCATCGTCATGAGGCAATTTTAGCGAAAAACGAGAAAGTTCAGTTGAAAAGGGCGGGTATTAGGCTAGATAATCGTTTGCCTACATTTGACCACCCGTTTTGTAAGCGCGGAGCTAAACGTTTGCTTTTTTTGTGACGCCCCTTTCGTCGCAAACGCAGCACAAGGATTTGACGTTTCGCTGGCAGTGGAGTCTCCACCACGCTTACGGACTTTCAATAAAAATTTTCAGGGGATGTTTTCTATGTCTACGCCATCTGCGCGTACCGGCGGTTCACTTGACGCCATGTTTAAAATTTCTGCTCGCGGCAGCACCGTGCGCCAGGAAGTTGTTGCCGGTCTGACGACGTTTCTGGCGATGGTGTACTCCGTCATCGTGGTGCCGGGCATGCTCGGCAAAGCCGGTTTCCCGCCAGCGGCGGTCTTCGTTGCCACCTGCCTGGTTGCGGGTGTGGGTTCGATTGTGATGGGCCTGTGGGCGAACCTGCCGCTGGCGATCGGGTGCGCCATCTCCCTGACCGCGTTTACCGCCTTCAGCCTGGTGCTGGGCCAGCATATCAGCGTCCCGGTAGCGCTCGGCGCGGTGTTCCTGATGGGTGTACTGTTCACCGTGATCTCTGCTACCGGCATCCGTAGCTGGATTTTGCGCAACCTGCCGCAGGGCGTGGCGCACGGCACCGGTATCGGCATCGGCCTGTTCCTGCTGCTGATTGCCGCCAACGGCGTGGGTCTGGTCATCAAGAACCCGCTGGACGGCCTGCCGGTTGCGCTGGGTAACTTCGCGAGCTTCCCGGTAATTATGTCGCTGGTGGGTCTGGCGGTGATCATTGGCCTGGAAAAACTGAAAGTGCCGGGCGGCATTCTGCTGACCATTATCGGCGTGTCCATCGTCGGTCTGATCTTCGACCCGTCCGTTCATTTCTCCGGGATTTTCGCCATGCCGTCGCTGAGCGATGACAACGGTAACTCCCTGATTGGCAGCCTGGATATTGTGGGCGCGCTGAACCCGGTGATCCTGCCAAGCGTGCTGGCGCTGGTAATGACCGCGGTGTTTGACGCCACCGGGACCATCCGCGCGGTGGCGGGGCAGGCTAACCTGCTGGACAAAGACGGCCAGATCATTGACGGCGGCAAAGCGCTGACCACCGACTCCCTGAGCAGCGTTTTCTCTGGCCTGGTGGGTGCAGCGCCAGCGGCAGTGTACATTGAGTCCGCAGCGGGTACGGCGGCAGGCGGCAAAACCGGCCTGACGGCTATTACCGTTGGCGTACTGTTCCTGCTGATCCTGTTCCTCTCTCCGCTCTCTTATCTGGTGCCAGCTTACGCGACCGCACCTGCGCTGATGTACGTCGGCCTGCTGATGCTGAGCAACGTGGCGAAAATCGACTTTGCTGACTTTGTTGATGCCATGTCCGGTCTGATCACCGCGGTCTTTATCGTGCTGACCTGTAACATCGTGACCGGCATTATGATCGGTTTCGCCTCGCTGGTGATTGGGCGTCTGGTCTCCGGTGAGTGGCGCAAGCTGAACATCGGTACCGTTGTCATCGCCGTTGCGCTGGTGGCGTTCTACGCGGGCGGCTGGGCAATTTAAGTTATCCATTGATGCGAAAACGGGTGGCTCAGGCCGCCCGTTTTTATTTTCAGGACTCATCCCGTTGTCTTTTACGTTACTCTGGAGAGGATAGAATAAGAGGCACGACGCCTCAGGTTTGGCTTAAAAAGAAACACAGCAAACAGGGAACGCATGGAAATTTTCTTCACAATACTCATCATGACCCTTGTGGTCTCATTATCCGGGGTGGTTACACGCGTACTGCCCTTCCAGGTCCCCCTGCCTTTAATGCAAATAGCTATCGGCGCGCTGCTGGCGTGGCCGACGTTCGGTCTGCACGTGGAGTTCGATCCGGAACTGTTCCTCGTGCTGTTTATCCCGCCGCTGCTGTTTGCCGATGGCTGGAAAACGCCGACGCGCGAATTTCTTGAGCACGGGCGAGAGATCTTCGGTCTGGCGCTGGCGCTGGTGGTCGTTACCGTGGTCGGGATTGGTTTCCTGATCTACTGGGCCGTACCGGGGATCCCGCTTATACCCGCCTTTGCGCTGGCTGCCGTGCTGTCGCCGACCGACGCCGTGGCGCTGTCCGGCATTGTGGGCGAAGGGCGCATTCCTAAGAAAATCATGGGCATTTTGCAGGGCGAGGCGCTGATGAACGACGCTTCCGGCCTGGTCGCCCTGAAGTTTGCCGTGGCGGTAGCCATGGGCACCATGGTCTTTACCGTCGGCGGTGCAACCCTCGAATTCTTCAAGGTGGCTATTGGCGGTATCCTCGCAGGCTTTGTTGTAAGCTGGCTGTACGGTCGTTCGCTGCGCTTCCTCAGCCGCTGGGGCGGCGATGAACCGGCGACGCAGATCGTCCTGCTGTTCCTGCTGCCGTTCGCCTCTTACCTGATTGCCGAACATATCGGCGTGTCGGGCATTCTGGCGGCGGTAGCTGCGGGGATGACCATCACCCGCTCCGGCGTGATGCGCCGGGCGCCACTGGCGATGCGTCTGCGCGCGAACAGTACCTGGGCGATGCTCGAGTTTGTCTTTAACGGCATGGTGTTCCTGCTGTTGGGCCTGCAACTGCCGGGCATTATGGAATCTTCGCTGATAGCGGCCGAAGCGGATCCAAACGTTGAAGTCTGGATGCTGTTTACCGATATCGTACTCATCTACCTTTCGCTGATGCTGGTGCGTTTCGGCTGGCTGTGGACGATGAAGAAGTTCAGCGTTCGCTTCCTGACCAAAAAGCCGATGGAGTTCGGCTCCTGGACCACGCGCGAGCTGCTGATTGCCTCTTTCGCGGGCGTTCGCGGGGCGATCACCCTTGCTGGTGTGCTCTCCATTCCTCTGCTTCTGCCGACGGGCGACGTCTTCCCGGCGCGCTACGAGCTGGTGTTCCTGGCGGCGGGCGTGATCCTCTTCTCCCTGTTTGTCGGCGTAATTATGCTGCCGATTCTGCTGCAGCATATTGATGCGGGTGACACCTCGCAGCAGCATAAGGAAGAGCGGATTGCCCGTGCGGCGACGGCGGAAGTAGCGATTGTCGCCATCGAGAAGATGGAGGAGCGTCTGGCCGCCGATGCCGAAGAGAACATTGATAACCAGCTGCTGAAGGAAGTCAGTTCACGCGTGATCGGTAATTTGCGTCGCCGTGCTGACGGACGTAACGATGTGGAAAGTTCGTTGCAGGAAGAGAACCTCGAGCGCCGTTTCCGCCTGGCGGCGCTGCGCTCCGAGCGTGCCGAGCTGTATCACCTGCGCGCGACGCGGCAGATCAGCAACGAGACGCTGCAAAAGCTGCTGCACGATCTGGATCTGCTGGAAGCGTTGTTGATAGAGAATCAGTAGCGCTGTAATTGCCCGGTGGCGCTGCGCTTACCGGGCCTACGTGCTCGATCGGTTCCCTCTCCCTATGGGCTGAGGGATCCCCACAAATTAATGCGAGCACTGAGCAATCCCCTCGCCCCTCCGG
>NZ_JBMKJN010000028.1:0-58785 GCF_049236805.1 Enterobacter cloacae complex sp. XAL002 | reverse complement strand
ACGCGTTTAATGACCAGCACAGTCGTGATGGCAAGGTCAGAATAGCGCTGAGGTCTTCCCCGTGATGAAGGCGTTGCCGACTCATACCAGGCCTGAATAGCTTCATCATCCAGCCAGAAAGTTATGGAGCCACGGTTGATGAGGGCTTTATTGTAGGTGGGCCAGTTGGTGATTTTGAACTTTTGCTTTGCCACGGAACGGTCTGCGTTGTCGGGAAGATGCGTGATCTGATCCTTCAACTCAGCAAAAGTTCGATTTATTCAACAAAGCCTCATAGAAGTAAAACTCAGTTAAATGAAGATCGTTTTCTTTCACGTATGCCGCCAATTTGCGGATACGCTGTTCAAGCATTGTATCTATCCGTAAGGAAACACTCTGCGGAACGTCACTTGCAAATTCATTGATACAATCAACGGTAGAAACTATGAATTTATTGGTCATGGCAGGCTCCAGGCCACCGGGGAAACCGGTGGCTACGGTAATTGGCAGGCTTAAGCGCCGCAAAGGGTGTCAAGGGAAGGGAGAAGCTTGCTCAGCTTGTCGTAATCGAGCGGAGACAGTTCTGTAACGAGTTCGACCGAAAGACTAGTGTTGTCTTCTTCACACAGAATATAGATTCCGTCTTCTGGCTCTTTTCCGGCACATGCCTTCAGTCGTTTGTTAACGACCTCCTGGGCTGAATCCGCTACGTCGCAGCTCAGGACATAGCTTGCCACATAGCTGCTCTCACCGTGGTAATGCGTCACTTTACACAGAGCATACTGGATACCGGCTTTGTGAGCCTCATTCATGAGACGAGAAAACTGACAGCCATCCTGGTAATAGTGGGTATCCTTTGTGACCAGAATAGTCATACCCCCAAATTCATCTGTCCGGCTTTTACTGCATGTAAATGCAGCAGTAATTGTTACCATTTCCGAGAGGTCGAATACCGACAGCACGGCAGTTGTGAGGCAAATTGCATGGTCAAGATCAATGGTCTCTCCATGAAAAACTGCCAGCCCACTGCTGGTAACTTCTGTTGCGAACAACAGTTCATAATTGCAGTCTGGGCAGGATGGTTGCCCAAAGCTCGGCTCAGAAGGGTCATACTCAGGGTGGTTCTCGATAATACTGAGGATCAGCTTCTCAGTCAGAGAACAATCTGTCAGTGGCTTATCAAGCAAACGCTCACCTTCTGCAATTTCTGCTTCGGTAACGAATGTGATTGCTTCTTGTGCCATTTTTGCCTGCTCCTGAGTGCAGGGAATAATAAACGACGCCTGAGTATAATTATCTGCCACAGTTGACTCCTTGATTATTTAATTAATGTATTTGATGAGAAGATCATAACAAATACACTAATACCAACTAATAACCTGAAGGCGTTTTTTTAGAAAAAATATTAAGAAGAAGAATATGAACACTACCTCATCTTAAATTAATATCATTCAGGATTAATATTCATTTTTGCAAATAAAAACCGCCAGACGGCGGCTTTTATAAAGAGGGAAATATCATTGGAAGTTGAAATTACTTCACGGCAGGCCGACAAATTACGCGACTGCTGTGAGCTGAAGCGAAACTTGTAGAGGAAACTATAATCACCTTTTCTAAGTCGTCGGCACTGTCAGCAATATGATGCCGGAAAGCCTCCTCTGCATCACCAGGGGAGTCGGCTTCGACCAGGTAGGCCTGATCATCATCATCAAACATAATGCGCCCGGAAATGAGATAAAGTCGGCTCAAATCTGGCGTTGCTGCGCTCGTGCTTCGTTCGTTCAGATTCATTTTTTCTCCGTCTGTTGCTCGTAAAAAGAATGACGCCGGTTTAAAAGGCGTCGCCAGGGTTCGGGCTAAAACGCAGGGTTGCCATCGAGGAAGCTCATTGGCTGGCCAATAGCGGATGCCACCCTGAGAATTTCACCTGGTGTGGCATAACGCAGCATTTCAGAGCGTCCAAATTTCTGATACTCATCTACTGACATCTTTCTCCACTCTGGGTGAGGATCTTTTCCGCACAGTGACCAGTTGCTTTCAGAGGAATCACGACGGAGAACGTACACATCAAGCGAGGCTGTAAGCCCACTTCCATATCCCCGCTGCGCTACAATACGAACCTGAGAACCATCGTCGCGTTGCAACGTCTGGGTTAATTTCGTGATAGGATCCTGAGAATGCATGCCATTTACCTCGTTTTCAAAAGATTTACCGTAAGTAAATGATACCGAATCGAGAATTCTGGCTAATAGGTCAGAAGAAAAAATAATGAATATTTTTGAAGTGTAGGATAATGATTAGAATAAAATGGCCTGAATAAATCGCTAGCGGTTAAATCCGCTTATTTCAGAGAAGCTCTGATTTAGTAGTTAGGGAAAACGATGCGGTGAAAAGTAACTTTTACACCGCAATTCAGAAAAAAGTTTCAATTAGTCACATTACGAATAACCCGGCTTACTTTCGCATGTGCGTTCCCCTGGATGTTAAAGTAAAGCCCCTCAGGCAGACTCGTCGCCCACTTAACTCCTCGCTCAGCCATACGCTTCGGTGTTTCCAGCCAACCACGAGGAATATTGCCCGTAACGTCACCGATAACCCGTGAAATGCATGCTGCTACCCGGATGCCGCCGGGAATATCGCATTCGGATTCAACAATATGCATAACCTCAAATAAAGCACCATGCCGCTGGACATGATCGCCAATGTGCAACTCGATAGGAGAAACCATTTCTGTATCTGACTTCATATCTGTCCACCTTTAATTTAGAAACCGTCTAAATTACCAATATAGTTAATGTACCGGATGTTAATTCAACAAGTTCTGTATCACAACCATCAGTTTTTTTTGTTGGGTCTATATCGGAGAAACAAGTGAATATTGAATACACTCGTTAATACAGACAACCGGAAATGAATGGCACCCTAATTATCTCTGCGGCGTATGCTAAGCCGTTAATATTGTCATTTTATGGTAGAAACAATGCAAAATGAATAAACCGCTTGTCGCTTCAAACCACTTTATCAAAACCGTTAACTTGCATTAAGCCCGATACAGTTCGGCGAGCTCGTCCAGCATGGGGTTACTCTTATATCCCGGTGCGGCCGTAAAAAGGTTTCGGGAAATCGCCAGCCATTCCATGATTTTGTCCGTCGCCAGCCAACGTCTGCCAAGTCGCTCGGCTGCGATGGGAACTTTATGCAGGCCAGCGAAGGGATCTACAACAAGATCTCCCGGCTCTGTCAAAAACTCAATCAGAAACGCTGCAAGCCTGGTAGGAGACGTTGCACCATGCAGCGGAAAACCTAGCTCGCGGGCAATGGAATGGCAAAATCTCGTATCAGCGCAGCTATTGCCGTAAAACAAAGTATTTTTGGGGATCGTTCCTTCTGTTTTATTTCCAAAGGATCCGCTTTTAAGCTGGTACGCCCCATCACCATAAAAGGTCGTGCGATTTTCACCGCCTGCTGCCTGCAATTTAAGATGCTGCTCTGAATGCGGTTGCAGTACACGTAAGTTGTTTGAACGAACCTTACTCGCATCATTGGTAAACCACAGCACAGGCTCATACGATGAGCAGAGCTGCACTCGTTGCTTACATGCCCAGTGCGTTGGCGATGGGGGCTTACTGCGATTCACCCACTGAAGCCTGTCCATGAGCTCAAGCCCCAGCTTGTCACATAATGCCAGTGTCAGACGCTCCAGATACAGAGAACGTGAAGGCCTGCCCCTATTAAAGCTATCTTGAGTGATATTCAATGCCACACTTGCGCCGGGTACAAGCTGTTTCACGATCGGTTCGAGGATACGCAGAAGCCAGTCAATATAAACCTGCTCGCCACGCCCCCCGCCATGCCCGTAGTCTCTTGAATTTCGAAGGAGGTAAGGCGGCGAGGTCAGGCAAAGATGAATTTGCTCTGTGATATTGCTGAAGAAGGCATAGGCGTTTCCAAAAACCGATGCCCCAAGAGAAGTTGAGAAACCGACAACACAGAGCTTTTCCCATGACTCGTGTAGGTTTGTTTTCGTCTTAGAGGAGTATCTCCAGACGCCCCGTTTTTCTGGAACGCGTTCGATGACTCCGGCCTGCCGAAGAGTCTGCTGAAACCAGCGTACTTTGTGTTTGACGCCGCTGGTTCTGGTTTTATCTGACCCAAATTCTTTCAGTTCGTGCAATTCGGCATCCGACATGCCAGTTTCACGCTGCACTTCGCGATAAAGCTCGTCGTTGCTCAACGGCAATTCGGAGGCTGCGTAGATCCGTGCAATTAAATCCGTAGAAATCGTGCTCATCAGCCATCCTTAATGGAGATGCAGTTTAAATATCGGCCTGATGGTTGGAAGGGGGATTACTAAATCAAACCGATCTGTTTATTTATAGGCTTTGTCAGGTCATGCAGCACAGCTGGGCATGCGCAAAGAGACCCAGTCTTCTTTAGCGGAGACACCTTCAAAAGTTGTACTCAATCAGCCCCAAGATTTTGAAACTCAATGTGCTTTTGCTCACACTCCTCCCTGCCCCACGAGCCCTGCCATTCACAGATGTCCCGGTACTTAATTTCCAGCTTATCCATCTGTGAGAGGTTAGCTGTTGCGAAGTCTGGCCATATGTCGTGCCAGCATGCGTTGTACGTGACGCCTGCTGGTGGGCAATACATCATTGCATCAGCATGGATAATTTCAACGCGAGGATCGTTTGCAAACGAGGCCGCAACGAGGTTAATAACGTCCTGTTCTTTTTCAATTACTGTTACATGGGTTACATCTTCTTTTTGAAGAATGGCGTGAAGCACCATCCCCAGACCAAGACCATTAATGAGCACGCGCCCGGTGGCTCGCTCTAAAAAATCCTGGCAGGTTCTGATCTCCATCGGGGTATTGGACATCACCACATCCCAGCCGTTGGACAAACGCCGATATCTACCGGGCGGGATAAACTCGTCTGTATTACCTGTATACTCGGCACGAAGGGCGAGGCTCATCGCCTTATCTGCGGTAATTTCGAATGTGTCCAGTTTCCAGGTTCCGGACGTGCCGTCTTTAACGGGTAAATCAGAAAAGCAGCTCTTCATCAAGGCAACCAAAATTCCAGTAATGTTGTTACGCTGAACCTATCACAAACCTGCTCTTAATACAGTTATCAGGAGTGACAGCGATCTTTGAGGAATCGTTTAAATCACGGGCATCCTGTAGCGGACGCCCGATATTTAATCAAATGTCGCAGGTGTTAAAGGAAGCGTTGCAAAGTTGCAACGTCTTCTGGAGCAACCTCCACGCAGCTCCTGACACTGTAGTGATTTTCGCCGTTGTAGTCGTAAACCCCACCGTCTTCAAAACTCAGCTGTTCAAGCTCGCCATGGCACTCTGAAATGAGTGCCGTCTGGCAAGCATTTTTCTCACAATCGCTGACGAGTAACCGAACATAGCTATTCTCATGGTCGCCGTTTCGGTTCTGGATTTTAACGATAAAGTGTTTTTCAGACATTTGTGCCTCCAGCACAGTTTGAGGTTAATTTAGCGTTGCCCCGGCTCACCGGGGCAAGAATAAATCAACCCTTAATGAAACTGTGCCCCCAGGTGTTAGGCTTAAATGCCTGCTCTTTGATATATGTTTTCATTACCTTGCAGGTTTTTTTCAGGGCTTTGGTATTGGCATCGGTTACTGAGATAAAATGGCGAGAATAACGGTTTTCCCGGTATTGCTTATCAGCGTTTGGGTCAATTGCTTCGCTTTGCAGGAGTCCTTCGTGCCTGCCAATTACTATTACGTAGTTCATTTCACCTGAAACACGATCCGTGAGTAATTGAATGGAAATATCAGTCGCTCGCGTGGCCTGGCTAGCAGAAATTTTTGCATGTAAGAAAGCTCCCTTTCGAAAGTTGGCCGGAGTCAAACCTGTAATATCCTCGGTGCTAAAATTAAGTGAAGATAGAGTTGAAAATAAATCACAGCTAATGACTTCAGTATTATTAGACATAACCCGGCTCCGCTCATATTCATGTTAAGGTAATTATATCAGGTTGATAGCATTACCTAATAACTTGGTGGCAAAAAGTTGTGGTTTTTGATTAACTAAAATTGATGTTCTCAATACTGCTCAAGAATTCTTTCTTTACACCCGGAGTAAAAGGTATACGTTCAATGTATTTATAAAGCGTCGCAAAGGTTTTGGTTTCAATGTTTCGTGAAATAACATCATCAATCGGGTCTTCGAACATATTAATAAAAACATCAATATGCTGCTCTCCGCTTTCTGAAGCTAAAGAGAGAATACAGACCACTTCAATGTAGCGGTTATCCTGCTCTGCAATGAACAACCAGTGCCCTTCGTTAAAGGCTGGTGCAGCACTGAAGCGTTTTACAACAATTTCTGAAAGAGCATATCCTGCCTGATCCAACAGATTAATAAAGTTGAGTTGAGTTGAAACCACGTCTAACGCTTTCATAAAACCTCCTTTTCATCTGTACTTATTATACTGTTACCCATCCCCCCAGCTAATAACCTCCCAGCAAACTTTCAAAAAAAATACCACCTTTAATTAGAATTGAACACATCCTTTTTAAATAACAAAAAGGATTATGAAACCCACAATGTTTGTGATGTGCCACCAAGGAAAAGTAACTTTTATGTGCTCATAAATCTTATTTCGTATTCACTTTCCTTTGTCTTTCGGTCGTAGATTATCAGGGGAAGCATAAGAAGAATATGTGAGGTTTAAGCAAATGCGGTGATCGGGCATTATAATTTGGTGAGGCTATTATAAGTGGATAAAGATAGTCGTAGGTATAGGATCAGGTTAAATTGCATTTTCCCGGTTGCCTTCCCTGGCCTACCGGTTTCAGCTCAGATACTAAGACCAGCGGTAATACTTAAAATATTCCTCATTTGCAGCTATAAACTCCCTCAAACCGTTCATTAATCCCTTCTCAAACGCTGTCACGATAAACCGGTAACCGTCCAGTGTTTCAATGTAGTAAATACCGCCTGGTGTAATTCCAACATGCAACACCTCGGCTGTCATCATAAACTGGCCTTCCGGAAAATCATGCGAAAGGTAAATGAAACCAGTAGTGGCCGATGCGGGTGTGGCATTCACTAAGACCCCGTTAAACTGCTGCCCGTGCCTCGCCGGTACAAGCTCACTTCCCCTGGTTGACTTATCAAGCAGCCTCTTAACATCTTTTTCTTCTTTTAACGAGGTATAGACCCGCACATCACTGTCATCACCTGGGCGAGAGCCGGTGCCAACATGAGCAAGACGACGGTAAGCACTGCGCATATTAACGTGGCAGGATGCCCCTGCTCTACCCTGAAGCCTTACGCCAAAGTCTTCGCAAAGTAACAAAATCTGACGTAGCTGGTTTTCATGCACGGACGCTGAGAGTGAAAGATTGAAACAGGAAAAGGTCAGTTCTAAAACCTTTTCGCGTTTGTCATTGAAATGAGCTTCCAGCCTGATGACTGGCTTTTCCGACATTGCAAAAGCTTTGTCCGTTACTCTGTACCGGCATTCATCTCCGAAACATTCTTTAACAACGCTGGCTATGACCGTGTCGTGTTCTCCATCTTCCGGAGCTGGCACAAAGATTTCAAATTGTGCCGGTGTATCCGGCTCAAGCAGAACGGGATAGAGACGCGGAGAATTAAGCAAAGCGCATTCAGAATTAATGAGCTTAACCCAGGCGCTTTTGTCGTCCGGATCCTTAAGCTGCTGTCCAAGGTTATCGCAAAAGTCAACTATCTGACGGGTATGCTCATCCGTGACTGCACAGATCAGGTTAAGACCATGCGTGGCCATACGCAGTTCCCGGGTTCGGGACTGGGAATTGATCGACCAGGGGTTAAGTGAAAGCGAAATAGGGCTTATGGAAGGGACGACCGTCTCATTCTGCAAATCTGTAAGCTGGCAGTTCGCAGTAGGCTTCGGGGAAAGGGTACTAAATATGTAACTTGCCTGTTGTTTAGTACTGGCCTGGATATAAAACATCGCGTCCATGCTTGTATCCCGGGATGAAATTGAAAATAGCTTCATTTTTAACCTTAATGGATGAGCGATTTATAGTCATGTGCAGACAAATGAACATTATGTGCGCCATCATTCCATTCAAAGAATAATCGATACTTAGAGTTTACTCGAATGGAGGAATAACGGTTTGACGTCATTCTTAAGCGTTCATAACGCAAGCTGTTGGATAATAACTCCCGCTCACTCTGGACATTATCCAGCGTTTCAAGTCGACACAGAATCGCGTTAATAATTTCAGAAGGAATACCTGCCGTTGTTTTTCCATTACGGAAGAACTTTTCAAGCCGTCTGTCTTTAAATGAATGGATCATAGTTCCTCCGTAATAATTGACCTTAAAATTAAATTAAAAGGGCTTTGAATTAATGAATACCTAAAATGCGGGCGGCAACTGCCAGCTGCTTATCACTTAACTGACGCTGGTGGGTTAAAGAAGACTTAAGGCTTTCCAGAAAATTATTACTACTGGATTGTTGGGTGATTGCATCAACCATTTTTTGATGAGACCTGCACCATGCTGTGAACGCAGAACTGTGGGCGCTTTCAGTCCTTAAACGCTCGTCTTGCAGGGATGCTGACACTTTGCGGGCAGCTTGCGCATTAATGCGGTACAGCGCATTCAGCGTGTAAGCAGTACGGGTCGTTTCGAGGCTGTAACCCGTGGCTTTACAAGCCATACAGCGACTTCTATAAAAATGCTTACGCTCTCCCCGCCCATTGCATTTATCGCAAACAATACGAAAAGTATATTCCGCAGTACCTTTTACAGAATCAACACAGCGGATTTTTGCGCTGGAGATTTCAATTCCACTGCGATCATAATATTTGGTCATAATGTGATTCCTCCGGTTAGTTCTGGAGTAATCATGACAGAATGAATCTACTGGCTAATAACCTGAGAGTAAATATTTTAAAAAAACATTGAGAGAGGGGCTGCAAATTTATACACGAAGGATTCAAATATAATTTGTTTAAAAAATTAAGAGCATTCTGAAGTAAAATTGCATCAAAAAGCATTCATGGATAAATCATGTACTGGTGCCAGCGATTTAAACGAGGACATTGTTCCGGTGTAATTACACAGTTTAGCATCATAGATTATAACCAAAAGGAAGGAGTCCTTCCCGTCTCGGGAATATTACTTTCCCGTTTGCAGTTTAAGAGACACTTAATGAGAAAGTAATAATTAAGTCATGCTCAACTCTACATTTTACATTGAGGATGGCGTAACAGGGTACGGCATACTACCGTACCCTTGTGTAGGGTTTATGTTTGAGGGAATTCTATAGTAAATGTGGCCGTGCCAGATTGACCACTTACAGCGGGAGTAACGGGATATGTGCGCTCTTCACCATTACCAAGATCCAGTGACAGCGATTTAGTTTCACCAGGCTGGACCGTAACTCCGGCAACCGTAACGCCGAACTGGGCGTTTTTCTGAACAGTCAGGGTTCCGTTTAACTGTCCGGTAATGATAGAACCGTCCTGACGACGCAACACACTGGTTCGGATGATGGCCAGCGGCGTGTTGTCCGTTGCTTTCAGTGCTACGGCTGTGGCCAGCGTCTTGAGATTATCCAGCATAATCAGGTTAGCTGGCTGGTAGGTAAAATTAAGCGTTTTAGTGGTCCGGTTACCTGATTCGTCAATAGCCAGAGCCTCCAGATGATACATCTGTCCCGATTCGTCAGTATTGGGGAAGATTCTGGGGTATTCAGGAATAAAGACATCCTTGGATAGCGGCGTGAATGCAAGGGTGACCTTTTCAGAGTTAGGTCCACCAGCGAGCTGAAGCGATATCAGGGAAGCATCCCCAGAGGCATCAGTAACGCTTATGCGTAGGTTCTCAAGCCCTTTAACCAGTTTTCCTTCTGCGTCTGCGCCATTAAAGCTGAACGCAATAACCGGAAGCGTTGAGTCAATTTTCAGCGGTGCATTAAGCGTTTTGGTTCCTGTGTTTCCAACAAGATCCGTGGCAGACACGCTAACAACCGTATAATCCCCGTCCGGTAGACCAGCGTATGAGAAAGTGGCGTTTTTGGTTTTATAATCGCTTTCACTGACAGTCACAGGCTTCAGGGTGAAAGTTTCCCCCCGGGCATTTTTAAGGGTGGCTTCGAAAACTTTGGTATCCCAGTAGCTGATGTTCCAGGCGTTGACGCGATCATTATCGGTGGCCGTCATAGTGATTGTCTTGGAGGCCTTGTTTACCTGAGCGACATTAACCACCGGTGGGTTGTTATCCCAGATAACCGTAAAATTACCAGCAAGCGCATCGAATATGCTGTCACCATCTTTTCCCGAGTAAAGATGCAGATACTCAAATCCTTTGTCACTGGTGTAGTTGAAGTTAACCGTCATCTCGCATGAACTTTGTCCGACAGGAATAGTGCAGAACCAGGCTGCATTTTTTACCGTTCTGAACTTTTGCACGTATGGTCGGGGTTCTGCGGTTACCTTTATGCGGCTAATGGTGGCGGTTTTAACGCTGATTGAGGCCTGAGTTAACCACTCACTGGTATCACTCCGGTACATCTCTTTAGCCACTATCTTCGGGGCTATTTCCATCGCCGGGGCTGGAGTGAAGTTGAGGGAGTTATGATGAATTCGTCTTACTCCTCCCGCCAGAGTCTGAAATTCATGATAAGTATCCCCCACATTTGGATATATGTATTTGAAAGTATAGATATTATAAGTGCTATCGGACGTCTGGAAATTCGAGTCCGCCCAGCCATATTTGGAACCGTTAACAGCAGTAAAGTCACTTTTCTTCCTTAATACCCGTACGGAAATAGGGTTCTGGAAGACGGTCATGCCAGACTGATAGGAGACCCATGATCCGGTAGTGGCGTCCTGCACCTGGATGATATCGTCAGGCTTAACCCGATCAATTACGCTTCGGCGGCTTAGTTCGCTCCTGTTTCCCGCTTTGTCATAAAGGTAGATCCCCACTTTATATTCAGAGCGGTTTTCCGGTGCCAGGGCATTGCTGCTTGCGTCGGCGACTTGAACGGTTACGCTACCTTCCACTGTATTAATTTCCGCTGGCTTTTTACGCTCCACTCCAGCGGCATCGGTTATGAAATATTCAGCATTAGCAAGCCCGGAACCTTTATCACTCAGTCCATTAAAGACCAGTGCCTGGACGCTGGCGTACTGCATACCGGCTGGTACTGAAGTGAAGATCGCTTCGCTGCCAAAGTTCCACCCATTTCTCGTATAACTTATGGTACCCGTTGCCGGAGGCGTTCGGTCAATTGCAAGCGGGTAATCCTGCCGGGAGACCTCCTTCCCTTGCAAGTCGGTAATCACCTCTCTGAGGGTGAAGCTATCTTCTCCCATCGCTGGTACGGTCAGAGTCTTGCCGTAATAATCAAAGCCTGTCGAAGATGTGGTACGGTCATCAACGGTAACCAGGCTGCTTTTCGTGCTCCAGATGAGGCTCCCGTCACTTTTCAGCAGACTGAGCGTAATATAACGGTCCAGACCGGAAATAACGGCAACGTCAAAGCTCGTTACCGGATTAATCCATACGGATGCAGGCGATACGGTCTTTTTAACGTTCAGGGTATCTTTAAAGCTGAATTCTGCGATTTCAGCGGAAGCTCCTGCGCTGAAACCTGCAAATGCAATAAGCAGGGCTAGTTTGATTTTCATGGGTTGTCTCCTGATCAGGTTCCCCATGATACTTTTTCAGTGTTCGTGATCTTTTCGGGAAAATAGCTATTTTTGATGTTTTTCTTTTCTGCCCGGCGGGACTTTTTTGTTTACGTGAATGCAACAAAACCAGAAAAGTTACTTTTTGATAGGGTAAAATTAGGTTTCCCTAATTTCCAGAAGCAAGCGAAAGCAGAACTAGCTTAATAGCCATTAAGAACGCCATACCTATTGATAAATAACGCTCCTTACATTTAATGATTTGAGCATTTAAAAATGAATTAGCGAAAGAATTTTGGTTTGCTTTTTATTGCATGAGTAAAACAGTATTAATAATCCGGAGCCATTAGAACGTACTCTAAAGACTCCGGTATACAGATATCTTGCCAGTAAAAATGGCCTTACTCCTCATCATCCCCCAGCGCTTTTTTGATGGCGCGGCGGCGGGCTGCATCACCTACACGATATCCGACTGAATATACGTCATTCAACCGGCGCAGAATAAGATTTATTTCCTCATCCTGAATGTAGGCAGGTAAACACAGAACCACGTCGCCATCTTCATCATAGACTCGAACAACTTCCTTCTGCCCATCTCGCTCGCGAATAATCTGGACATGCTGAACCCTGGTGTATTCTGGGTTTACGCTCATTTTAAGTATCTCTCTGTAATTGTTGTTACCAGTTAGCTATAAGCCGGATAATTCTGGTATTCAGTGTTCTGCACAGCAATCGCCTGCTCGTGGATCATTGACACTGCCAGGCGGGCTTTAACTCGCTTGCTGGTGAGAAAACGCTTCACTTCTTTAAGTTCGCTGCCAGCCGACAGCATATTGAAGACATGCTGTTTGAGACTGTTGTTATTTTTGGCCACTTGTTTCTCCATCATCTTTGTACATGGTTATTTCAGGCTGGCCTGCCAGATCACACACGTTATCCATATGCTTTTGGACCCAGTCTGTTAGACCCAGACCTTCGGCCTTTGCCTGATTGACGTAACGCAGTTTACGTTCAGGGGTAACCCGCATCTGTAGTTGTGCCGTCGCTGGAACCGCCTCTTTCAGGGCGTTAAGGCCCCTCTGATCACGGGCCTGAATTGATGGTTTACCGCTAGGCATCTGATGTATCGCTCTCCCGGCGAGCGGTGGACAGCTCTATTTCTTTTGCGATAGCTTTATCTATGGCATCCAGCTGCATGGCAAACTTGATTTCAAGCGAACAGCGTAATGCCTTCAGGGCGCGTTCTTTGGTGCTGTATTGTGGTATGCCGTTCTGGCTACCATTCATGCCTCGCATGCGGCGGGAGGTTGCATCGACAACCTCTCCCTCTTCCCGTGTGCCGTGAACCGTAGTTCCGCTCCATGTCGGATAAACAGTGCCAGTGGCGGTGTTGAAGCTCCAGCCGTTTTGGTATTCCCCCGAGACCTCTGGTACGGGCATATCGCGTTCAACGCCATAGTCAGACCAGCGTAAAGCGCGGTTTATTCTGGCCTGTGCCACCAGCTCATCATACGCGGCTTGTTCTTTTTTATTCATCGCCATTTAGGGCAATCTCCTTAGAGGGGAATTAGGTGTTATATCGGTACGTAAGTGCTTTTCAGGCCTAATCTCTGACAAGGCCTGATGTGCCAGACTGCCGTTGCATTCACCGTTTTATGGCGGTTGACAGAGCCTCATTAAGAGCCGCAATTAGCTCAGGCGAAGTCGGCTCCAGATTTTTGGAAGCGTTCAGCAGCTCCTGAAGTGAAGAGATTTCCTTTGGCTCCACCTGGTTTGTTTCAGGTGCCGTTTTTTGCACTTCATCCAGTGTACGCTGTGCACCGTTATCCAGCACCAGCACCCCCCCGGCACGAATTTCTGAAATGGTGCGCAACGTATACATCAATTTATCCCAGACACGGCTACCAACCTCGAACCCGGAATCAGCTACTTTTTCTTCATTATGCTTTTGAAAAATTTCTTCTAACCAAGTGGTGAAGCGCTTTCCAAAAGTATTGGCGGCTAAAGAAGTGCAGGAATAAACCTGTTCAACCTGTTTTGTTCCATTTTTATCAGTGAATGTAATGAGACCGATTCGGCCACTGTTAACAGTGTAAAAGCGAGGTTGAAAGCCAGCTTTGAGAAGGTTTTCAATAGCTGAAAAAAAATCTTTTTTGAGCATCGGTTTCAAAATGGTTTTCCTTTTATGCCCGGTGCCGCCGGGGCGGTGGCGTTAAATATACGCCATGTAAGTAAATTAATTTATACCCATTTGATTGTCAATACAAACAAAAAAACAAACCATGTTTATTATTTTATCAACGATGCTATTTTAAAGTCCGTCTAAAATAAAAAACCAAAAAGTTAAATTTGAAGCCGTCCTTCCTAAATTCATTTCTTGCGCATATTAGCACCCTGCTTTAAGTAAATAATTTTTGAAAAAGTTGTCTGGAGGTTATTAGCTCGTGCATCTGGATTGGTAATATAAAGCCAACACAGAAAAGGAAAACAAAATGTATAAATTAGTATCTCCTCGTGAACTGACTGAGATTATTACCGGTTTACTGCTTAAACCTGAACTCCTTGGTGAGCTGGACTCACCAGAAAAGCATCGGATGTTTATGGCAGATTTAGGCCGCGTGGTGGCCGAACATTGTGGAGGTCTGGTAAACAGCGTCGTCTTGCCAGGAACAGAAGTTACAGTGTCGGATGGGTTACCGCTTAATGGCCAGCCGGTACGTTATCTCGGAATCAAAGAGAACATCCCTCACCTCCTTGTAGAGCCTGATGCTTCCTTACCTTCGCTCGCTAAAAACGTCTGGATGTATGCAGATCCTGAAGGCTGGAAAGAACATTTTGGAGCTGAGGAAGACTGCCTTACTCCTGAAATGATGCAGCTGTTCCGTAAAGGTATCCAGGCTCTTCAGAAAGAGCATGACACCCCTGAAATTAGCCTCACACTTCAGGACTGGCGCCTGGAGGAGGAAACACTGCCAGAAGAGGACAGTCAGGCCTATCAGGTCAGCGTTACCGGCCAACATAACATCCACTGTGAAGTTGTTAACAAGGAAGGTAACCCCTGTTTTGGTGTCATGTTCGAAATCGATCAGGGTGTGCCTGCCTTACACATCAACACCGGCGGGGATATGTTGCTCCACATTCATTGCGCCCATAACGGACTCGTTCTGACCCCTGATGCAAGCGGTCAGCGATTTGATAAGGCTCCCGTTGACCGCTTCTCTTATAACAGCCCATCCCTGCTGTTGTCTGCCGACTAACCAAGGCCAAATCTGAATTGTCCCGTTTAAGTAACCAACCCGCTGCCGCCAGGCGGGTAAATCCTCTTAATGGAGTTTTAATGCAAATCTCAACTGAAGTTCTGAACGTCTTATCTCGCTGCCGTGCTGAAGGGAACTTTCTTTTCCTGGCCGACCAGCTCGACCGCAGCATTTATGTTAAGACAAACAAAGTGCTCGAAGCCGCCGGTGGCAAATGGAACCGAAAAGAGCAGGCACATATTTTTACGGCGGATGCAGCTGAGCGTATCGAGCAAATCATTCTGACAGGTTCGGTTGACATCCCACGAGATCTGTTCAATTTCTTCCCTACACCTGAGAATTTAGTCACAGATATGGTTCTACGCGCTGAACCAGCTGCCGGGGAGCGTGTACTGGAGCCAGAGTTTGGTGATGGCCGCATTCTGAAAGCCTTAAAACTGGCGGCTCCGGATGCATTGATTACCGGGATCGAATTGAACGATGAGCGATTCCTTGCAGTGAAGAACGATAGTGTCCTTAGCACAGGAGTCGAGCTGGTGCATACCGACTTTCTTGGGTACCAGCCCGATGAAACTTTTGATGTTATCGTTATGAATCCACCATTCCTTAAACGCTCTGACGTTAAACATGTCATGCATGCCATCGCAATGCTCGCTAAGCGAGGTCGCTTACAGGCCATTCTGTCAGCTGGGGTATTGTTCCGGGAAGACACACTGACAAAAGCGCTCAGGGAGCGAGTCAAACAACTTGGCGGACAAATTTCGCCTCTTCCGGATGATACATTTAGGGAGTCCGGAACAAAGGTCAAAACAGCCCGCCTTGAAATTGATCTTCGCCGCTAACTGACAAGCAACCGGAAAGAAATCTTAATACGAGTAGCCGGTTAAAGTTACCTGACCGGCTTAACTGACTAAATCAATAAAGAGTGAACAGAAATGACGCATACTGCCGTTTCTCAGGCTAATAGTGCTTTGCAGCTACCCACGGTGGAGCATGTCTACGCTCTTCTGAAAGCAAATTGTAAACCTGACCGCTTTGACGGGCGTGACGGACCCGTGTGGGGCCAGGAATACTCGTGGAATCTGGCAAAAGATCGCTTACAGGATCTGGAGAAATACGGTAAGGCATATGTCTCCCGTCATGAAGACCGTATGGGGGAAGGATTTAGTTTTGGTCCTGACCTGTTAATTATTCGCTAACGCTCCTAATGCCTGATGATATGGTAAGCACAACTGGAAAAATATGTTTTCAAAGCCTATGACCACTTTCACACCAGAACGTATTGAACAAATTTTGGAATTTGCCGAGGGTAGTAACCCAAGCGAAGCAATGAGTCTCAGAGCTGACGAAGTTGCTGTACTGGCACGTATTGGAAAGGCAGTTATGTCGATTGCGCCTGTTTATCAGTGCGAGTTTTGCCACCATGACGCAACCGGGCAACTTCAGTGGCACTGGGAAGATGTGAACAAAGCTTTTTATGATAAATACGATCCAGACAGACGCGGAAGACGTCGAATCCTCTATACCGCCCCGCCGATGCCTTTAGTTTCGGCTGACCTGCTTAACATGGCTTCATCTGCTATTGAAGACTTGCTCACTAACAAAGACAGAAGTGGTGCGGGAATGTGGAATGACATTCCAGAACAGCTACGACGCGCAGCAGAACTGGTAATGGATAATAGCCGGGCCGCTGAAACAGAAGCGATGCTGATGCGTCTTTATGTAGAATGTGACACAGGTGAGCGCAGGGGCAACGGCACTCAATCTGGCGTAGCAATGCCTTCTTGGCAAACCGTTGAAGAGGCACGTGTGTTGCTAGGGGTGAAATGATGCAGTTCTCGCCAGGGCAGTTTGTAATTCACAACAAGAAGCGCCTTGCGGAACGAAGGTAGACGTACTGACTGAGGTTCACTCCCCTCTCGACTGGTGGCGTAATGCCGCCAGGTTTTGATTCATATATGCCGTCCGTTAACGCATTTATATCTGACATACCTAATTTATCCTGATTCTTTTTTACATAAAGTAAAAGCATCACTTAATGCGATATGTGGATGCCGATAGTTTCAGGCTAATGTTATAAGTTTTGCAATCGTTGCCAGTTTGGACACCACAGAAATGTCAGATGTAATTCCAAAAAGAAAGATTTCCGTCCTGAACGCACAATAAGGTTTGTCGAAAGGCAAATTATAGATTTGTAATTTCGAGCACCATATGGAGAAGTTTTTTATACTTTTACGAACATAGTGACCTTTAGGAAAAGCTTAAAATAACACCAAACCTAAAGGGGAATAAGAATGAAACATCTCGCTTTTATTACTGCTGTAGCCGGACTCGGTATGTCTGTTCAGGCCCCAGCTCAGATATATGAATCGGCCTTTAAAGACACGAACGGTATTGAGATCCACGCCCCGTCTTCTCGTCTTATGCTTAATCCGGCATCACCGGTAACTTTGACACTTATTTCAGGTCTTGATCGTTTCGTTAATGTCAAAGTCACGAAAGACACTGGAACTGTCATTCTTAATACTACGACTACACGGACGGGTGTATCAGACCGACTAACAGCTGCTGACGGTAGTGAGTTCTACGGCAAAAAAGTAACTTTGCCTGCTTTGGGTGAAGGCAAATTTGTCGTTCAGATAAACGTGTTAGATCTCAATCAGAAGCCTGTAGCGACCTATAACTATAACTGGCTAATTGATGTCACCCCTCCAGCGGCAAATGCTCTTACCGCTAATACTGGTTCTGGCTCTACCGCTGGTGACGTGTGGAAGCTTGGATTAGAGGCAACGGGGCAGTATGACTTCACCTCTTCGGGCGTAAGTGATGCAAATGGTATTGATAAGGGCCTAATATATATTTACAGGCAGGACGGTAGCCTCTACAGCACTACACAGATGCAGTATGACGTATCCGGCCAAAAGATGTACCACACTTACTCTAAGAATTCAGTTAAGGGAACCGGAATACCAGACAGCAACCTGGATGAAGACTTTACTGCAAAAGTTGTTATCTTCGATAACGCAGGTAATAGCCGAACGCTGCCAACTCAAAAATTTCGCTACGACAACACGCTGGGTGAGATGACACTGTGGGCCGTTCATGATCCAAATACGTCTTCCAGCGTCGTACCCGGGGTTTCTAATTATCCGGCTTACAAAGCCGGTATGGTCGTTAACGAAAACCCTATTCGATTAGTCTACCGGATCCCAAAATCTAACTACCGTGCTTATTCAGAAGGTGGGCTTCAGTTCATCAATCAATATTCCGCCCCCAAAGAGATAGCTGTAGACAGCACTTATGCTTATGTTGAAATGACTCTTCCCTATGGCTCAATTAATGGGGATATGGCTCGTATGGCGAACTTTGGCCAGTGGGGAGGGTATTATCCGTCATACAGCCTCGTTCTAAACCCATCTGCAAACCAAACGCCTGCATTTGCGGGTACCTGGGTAGATTTCCTCGATGACAAGGGGAACTGGGTTAAGTGGAAGGATTTTGAGAGTGTGGCTTCATCACGACTGCCAATTAAAATTTCCCGACTTCGTTTTAACGTTGAAGCCCGGCCCTTTGCACAAGAGATCGGCGGTAAGGCGACCTGCACCATTCCGGCAGGAAAAACCTCGTGTGAAGCGCCTGAGACGTTTGATATGGCCTTGGGTACCCAGGGCTACAATAGGATCCTTTACTTCGTTCGCAGCATCAGCAATCCCATTTTGCGGTCTGAGCAATGGATTATGACACGCTGGAACAATAAACAACTGCCGGTAATAAACTCGATATCATATGACGAGACTAACAAGCAGCTGGATGTACTGGCGTCACTTGAAGGCGATGGTAACTGGTTCGACTCGGTCTCATTGAGGGAATTTTATCTTTCCGATAAGAACACCGGTACCCGGATGTCACCCACAGGCGTAATCAAATCTCGTATCTCAGGTAACTACACGATTGCTTATGATTTATCCCGTCAGTCTGAAGGAAAATACAACGTTGAGGTCAACATCAGGGACTTCTTCCAGAACCAGACCAATAAAACTTTCGGAGAAATTGCTCTGGATAACACTCCTCCGACAGTGGCCATAACATTCGACGGAAAGCCGGTAAAAGACGATACGGTAGTGTACGGCCTGGAGAACCTCAGGATCGCTCTGGCAGATAATCTGACAACCCCGAGGATAACCCGTCTTCAGCTCGTAGGTGGCCCCACAGCTGATAACGTTGAGCTTACGTGGTCACCGGCAGGCAAAGATACATACATGCCTGAGTATCCGAGGCTGTTCCCAAATTTCGAACCATCTGAAAATTATTCAATTAGCGTAACAGTTGCCGATAGTCAGTCGAATACCAAAACCTATACTCAGAAGTTCAGTTATCTACCGAATAACCTTGTGCAGTTACATAATCTACGCACATTATCGGTCAGTTCGCCTCTCAAAACGACAGATGGCGTACCCCTTGCGTACCTGTCCACTAACGTTCTGCGTAAGACAAATGGAGAAATTGCTAAAGGGGTCCAGAACGCAACGCTGACTGTGCGGAAGGATGCAGCCTTCGGTATTAAATTTAACGGGGCACAGGCGGCTCCAGGTGAGTCAGTTGAGGTGCAAATAGATATGGGCCAGGGGGATAATCTTCTGTTACCCGTTTATCCTTCCGAAAATGGGAAAGTTGGCACCTCAGAATTCATGATTCAGATCGACGAGTTGAAGTAACTACCCGGAGCCGACAGTAAAACTGACGGCTTCAATTTTACTGCCCTCCTTGACTCCGATCAGCCAGTACGTCTTCAGAGATTCGCAAGGAAGAACCGAAAGAAAAGTTACTTTAATCGTACGTTTCCAGCGATGCTTTTAAAAGACAATGCACACTCGTTGATTACGACAATGGGAGTGAGTGTCGAAACCCTTGAGTAAGGATACCCGGTAAATATACAGCCCCGGGGATCCTCTTCCTTCAACCGGGGATGACAACGGTAGTGAGTCCGGCAACTCACTCCCGTTGTCACTTCTCTGACATATCGTCATACGAGCTTACTCAAGTGCATCCACAAAGATGGGATCGTTTTGAATCTAAACTGGTACTGGTTAGCCAGTCACTTGCATCTATTCCCCCGTCGATACTTAAGTGACAATTGTAGTGATCTGCAATACTGGTGTCTCAGAAACACTGACGACGGTAGAGACTCAATACCCTAACCCCTGACAACAGGAGTGAGCTTAGAGGTGTTACGCTGCTGTCACTTAATGCTTGGGAATTGCCTGACTCACAACCATTGTCATCCGGAGCTACTGATTAACGTTGAACCGCTGGACTTTAATGACAGTGGTAGTGATGGATAGGCTCATTTCCATTGTCGTCATTTTATCGGACAAGCCTCTTCGTCCTACAGGTTTAAGCTGACAATGGTAGTGATTGGATGATCTCACTACTGTTGTCACTCAGTTCTTTGAGCGGACCCTTCCCTCGGTTGGTCGGCATTAACAACGGTAGTGACTCGATTGGCTCACTGCCATTGTCATCGTGTAAATGACGTACCTTATCAGCTCAGCTGAAAGCAATGACAACGGAAGTGACTCTAATTGCTCACTGCCATTGTCGTCGTGTCTATTGAGAGCCTTATCAGTGCACCTGAAAAGCAATGACAACGGTAGTGATTCTAATGGCTCACTACCGTTGTCACCGTGTGTATTGAGAGGATGGTCCACTTAACTGGACGTCTATGACAATGGTAGTGACTTTAATAGCTCACTACCATTGTCGGCGTGTGAATTGAGAGGATGATCAGCTCAGCTGTACGGCCATGACAATAGTAATGACTTAATGAGCTCACTACCGTTGTCACCCTGTTAATTAAGAGGCTCATCTGCTCTTCTGGAAGGCTATGACAACGGAAGTGACTTGCTGGGCTCAGTGCCATTGTCGCCGTATGAATTGAGAGGATCATCCGCTCTTCTGGATGGCAATGACAACGGTAATGACTTAATAGGCTCACTACCGTTGTCATCCTGTAAGTTAAGAGGTTGATCTGCTCAACGGGACGACTATGACAACGGTAGTGACTTGCTGGGCTCACTACCATTGTCACCCTGTGAATTGAGAGGTAGATCCGCTTAACCAGACGTCCATGACAACGGTAGTGACTTTCTGGGCTCAATACCGTTGTCACCCTGTGATTTAAGAGGTTGACCCGCTCTACTGGACGGCCATGACAACGGTAGTCACTTTCTGGGCTCACTACCGTTGTCGCCACATAGAATGAGAGGAGCATCAGCTCAGCTGAACGGCAATGACTACAGTAATGAGCTGGATGAAGCATAACCATTGACATCTGGCCCAACCGGAAGCCGTATTCGCCAATCCAATCGAGATTCACAATGGCCGTGACTCGCCGCATTAAGTTCCGGTGTCCTCCCAAAGCTGAACGCACACTCGGAGGACAATGACAATGCCAGTAAGGTACACATCATTACCATTGTCACTATAGCTACCAGAGAAGCCGGGATTTGAATGTCGATGGTAGTGAGTGGGTCAACTCACTGCCATTGTCACCCCGTTACGATATTTTCCGTTGGATGTACTGGCCAATGAAGTAAAGCGTAGAAACCGGGTGTTAACAGGTGACTCAGGAGAAAGCGTTGAATTCGCAATCTCGATCTACATAGGGTGGTAGAGAACAATGACAACGGTAATGACTTTTGACTCATTACCGTTGACGTGAAAGAGCGGGCTGGGACTAACGAAAATCGAAGAAGTAATTTAGCACCCGGAGCCTGAACCGCCGGGTTAACTTTAGCTGGCGTTGCTGTTCTTTTTCTGGCTTCGAAGACTACGAATATAGCGCAGTTCTTCAGCGGTTAAATCATGGACGGTAAGAACATCATCGCCGTCTATCGGGTCAGCTGGTGGGCATAACTCACCTTCTAAAACAGAAGACCCTGAGTTCTCTTCTTCATCTTCAACCACTTCTAAAGGAGGCTGAGTATTGTTCAAATTCAGATCGGGATCCCGCTTATGAATCTGGAAGTATACTTTTCCGTCTTTCTTAATTTCGGTGTACTGGAGGTATCCTATCGATGCCAACTCTTCAAGAGCCTTTCTCACGGTAGCATTCTGACTATTTGCTCGTGTTTTGAGGTTCAGACGATTTTTCAGCCGAGTAAGGGATATCGGTATAGGATTTGGCGGTAATGACTCTATGAACGTATAGAGAGCCTGGGCGCTTTCCTTCTTGGCCAACTCCTTAATTGCCTTCAGCTGCATCAAAACCTTATGATCGTATTGATAGAGCTCGAAAATCTTAGGATCAACCTGAAGGACAACCTGATCTGATTCCGGGTCTAACAGGGCAGACTGTACCAGATGCGTTGTATAGACTTTGGACGAGTTATTACTGGTGAACGACAAGGTAACGGATGCTAACCTGCGTAAGGAGGCGTCTATACGTTTTCTGGACGCTGTAGATGAGCGATAATTTTCAGGCGTACATAGCTTGAGGAATTCAGTGAATTTTAAGCTTATCGTGTCATTGTTAATCGGATGATTGGCATAGGTTCGAATGATGCCCATCCACGTCTTAAAATCTACTGACATATCAAGACGCTCACCGACAATTGAAATATTGGTGAACCCCTCGCTCTCCATTAAAGAGAGCGTCTGTAACTCTTTCGTTGCGTCAAAGCCAACCGTTTTATATTCCCGATTTTGACGCCCCACACTCTTTGGTGATGGGACGAACAGCCCGAGCCGCATCAAAGCAATAGACTGCACCGTACGGTTGCTGTTAGGACGCAAAATGATGTCTTTACCTGATTCTTTCTCTCTAACAGAGAAAGCCCTGGTGACCAGGTCCTGCTGCTCAGTATCTTTCTCTTTAGTCATAATAAGTTATCACTGAATGTGTAAACAGATTGGTGAATAGTAAGCCCCAGCGAACTCTATGTCACTGGATGGATCATTGTGATGATCCATATCTGTGCATAAGTTCTACCTAAAAAAACGACTCCACTCATTAAAACTTGGCAAAAACTCTTTGCATACAATGACCTGCAACTCTTATCAACAACGGATCAGATCAAGTTAAAAAGATCTAATGAAAAGTCACTACTATTGTCGCTCTGATCACTACTGATGTCAAAAAACTCATTACCAACGTTATAATAATCACTACCAATGTCAAAATAATCACTACTGTTGTCACTGATCACGTCTCAGGCCTTGTGCCGTCTGGCCTGGAGGCAGCGGGGATCTCTTTTGATCTATCAGGAACACTAAGGTACTAATTATTGGAACTACCTTGTGGAAAATGGGGATAAATAAATGCTTAGTTCTTATACAGGTCTCAACTTGCCTCCCTGATAAAAACTGTCGTCAAAGCTAAATCACAGCCACAGGCATTTTCGGTGGATAAATTTTTGAGAAATAGAAGCATACATGCAGACTCGTGTCGCAAGTAATTGAAAGTAATAATTTATTTAAATAATGCGAGTCACCTTACCTTACAGTGGAAGTTTAAGTCTAACCTCACTACCATTGTCACTTAAAATCATTACCAACGTCGAAATAGTCTCTACCATTGTCTTTTAAGTCACTCCCGTTGTCACTTATGTCGCTACTGTTGTCAGTGACAATGCTCCAGCCCAGTAACCATGCGGCCTACAGCGTACCGGGATCTTCTTTGTACTCTCTGGCACCTTTGGGATCATTTATTGGATCTACATGAGGGATAAAATCTTTTGACGATTTCGTAGTGCAGTTATACCAGCGACTTAGCAAGACAAAAGCTGCAATTTAGTGACGAGTTACTAGTCTGCCCAACAAGAGCAATGCAGAGAAGATATGTGGTGAAATGACCATGGTAGTGAGTCTAATCACTACCATGGTCCGCAGTAAGCGTTACTTACGCAATGAACGTCGGACTGATTTGCAACAACATGGGCTACGGCGCATCAGAAGACGGCCGTTGTGCTTCAGCAAAACAGCCCTGCTTTATTTTAATTCTTCAATGTTAATCATGAACTCAGATCTGCCTGTAAGGCCGGATACAGCAGGGAAAATAGGAAAGCTACGGCTGTCCCCGAGCCCCAAATCCAGTTGAAGCTCTTTGCTTTCACCTGGCATCGCAGAAACACCATTTACAGTCACGCCGAATGCAGCGTCCTTACGGACAGTAAGCACTGCGTCCTGAAGCCCTGTAGCGATTGAACCATCCTTTTTACGCAGCTGGCTGGCATACAGAACAGCCAGAGGAGTATTGTCAGATGTTTTGAGAGAAGCATTGACAGCTAAGGTTTTCAGATTCTCTAGCCTGACGAGATTGTTTGGAAGGTAGTTAAATTCGACTGAGCTTTCTTTAACGTTGTTCATCTCATCTTTGGCCTGAACTGTGAGAGTGTATGTTTCGCCTTCATTAAGAGACGGAAAGATCTTGGGATAATTAGGTGCATACAGGTTGTTTCCCAGATTCACCCAAGACAATTCCACCGCATCAGAAACAGGGCCACCGCGAAGAGTCATACGGCTTAAGGATGGTTTAGTTAGAGCATCGGTGAGCTGTATACGGACGTTCTCCAGCCCATATACTGTTACGTTTTTGCTGATCGGTTTTCCTTCGTAGCTAATACTTACAGATGGTGCTGTATTATCAACGACAACAGTTTGATAAGGGAGGTTACCGGTATTGTTGAATGTATCTTGGGCATTAATTACCACGTTATAACTGCCTTCTGGTACCTCTTTCATGTTGAACTCATACGTGTAGTTCCCAGACGCCATATTTCTACCTGTTTGTTTGCCGGTTACGCTTATTTCTGCGTTGTTACGGTTTTTATCTGACAACCAAACTCGATTTACATAAACATGGTCGAAATATGAACCATCTCCAGGTTGATTCACGTAAACCTGGAGAATGTTGGTGGTTTCAATGTAATCAAATCCAGTGACGGAGGGACCCAGTGTATGCCAGGCTATATTCTCCCATATAGGGGCAAAGAAGGTTGCTTCGGTGGTTGACCTTACTTCATAGCCACTATGAAGATAGCCGGTAGTGCCATTTATAATATCCTGGGGCAAAGAGACGGTACAGGTTGTTGAGCCAGCTGGAATACTGCATGTTGCTCCGCCAGTGATTTTTTGATCATATGGCCTAGCCTGTACATTGAACCGGATATTAGTAAGTTTTATAGGCATATCAGATGCCTTGAACAGGTTCCAGTTTACGCTGTTGAACCATGTTCCATCAGCCTTTTGTCGTTCTATGGGTGAACTTCCCCAAGCCGGACTCTTTACAGAGGCAGGATCCCAGTTGAGCCAGCTGGCATACTGACCAAGATCTCCTCCAGACCATTGATATGTATTCACAGGTCTATAGTAGTTTCCATCTAAGGCACCCTGTGGCAGCTTAACTTCCACGTAGACATAGGTGGCATCTTCGGAAAGGACCTGTACTCCGCCATAGTTATTGGTAATGCTCATGCCACCATTTCGATATGGCTTCCAGTTAGTTCTTGGGATACGTATAACCAACTTGTAGGGGTTTTCCAGCACTGTAAGGCCTCGTTTAAACGGGACGTATCCCGAAGAAATGCCGGGTACAACACTGGTGCTTACACGTGAGTCATGAACTGCAAATGGCGTAAATTCTCCCATTTGATCGTCATATAAAAACCGCTGGGGAGGAATGTTAAGCGTATTTCCTGCCAGGTCCGTAACGATGAAATTGAAGGTGAATTCTTCATCAAGATCACTTGAGGGCATGCCAGCCTGGGTGTTCATATCTTTAATCCACGGATAGAACGCACGTTTATTGGCTGTGTCATAACTCAGGTTA
The DNA here is from genome assembly GCF_049236805.1 of Enterobacter cloacae complex sp. XAL002. Taxonomy (NCBI): domain Bacteria; kingdom Pseudomonadati; phylum Pseudomonadota; class Gammaproteobacteria; order Enterobacterales; family Enterobacteriaceae; genus Enterobacter; species Enterobacter cloacae complex sp. XAL002. The sequence goes on along the minus strand of NZ_JBMKJN010000028.1, from coordinate 33,040 downwards.
TTGTCGGAGACCACAGAACCATTACTTCGTTTAATGACAAGACGGATCTTGGCAATTCCACTAGCATCCTCAATACCGTCTGCAAATATAGAAAACTGGCCACTACCGCCTCGGCCCAACTCCCAAAGTGGCCCAGAAAGTACCATGTCGTAACCTGCGTTTTGACTCGGATAAATACTCTTATAGCGTGGAGGAGTTGTATCAACGATGAAATGATAAGTAGATGTGCTCACTACAGTCTGGCGAATATCCAGAGTTTCATTGACTACAGTAAAGGTCCCTTCTCCGAGCGCCGGTAGAACCATATCCTTTCCATAGTATTCTGTTCCATCGGCAGCAACGATACGATCTGCAACGCTCGTTTTGGTCGAGACGGAGGAATACATAACCTTTTTATCGCTGTCTCGTGTGACCGTCACTCGCTCGTACCGATCAAGACCCGATATCAAGTTCAGAGTCAAAACACCAGCGGGATTAAGATATGTTTGTGTTGCAGGCTTAATATTCCGAACAGCCTTATTGGTATCTGTAAATGAGTAGCTAAATACCTGAGCATGTGCCGAAGATACAGTAGCAAGGGCAGTTGCAACCATGCAGCCAATTAGAGTTTTACGCATATGATGCTCCGGGAATAGGTTATAGCCTTATTCTACGGATTCAGCCTACAAGGTCCGGTCGGATAAAGTGATAATTTGCCTGTTAAAAGAGACATCAAGTGAGAAAGCAACCAACGTACAGAATGCAAAATGGCGGCAGTGCATCTGGATGACGCAAAAGTAACTTTTTGTACCCACTTTTTTGGATTTTAGCCTTCAAAATGAGTATTCAACCAATCATAAAAGTAACTTTTGATAGACGCTGCTCCTTTATGTTTGCCAATTGTGCTGATATGTTTTTAAATTCAAGGAAGCGAGATTTTAAAAGCATCTGTTGAGTCAAATTTATGTAAAATAACAGGGTAACCATCACTTCTAGGTTGAGGAAACCCAATGTTATACATGCTCTTATGCTGTTTTCTGATGCTCAACAGTACATTCGTTATGTTCAGAGCAATGTCTGCAATAAGTAAAGGATCCGCTAAAGAAAACCGGTCTGAAATATCGCTGATAGTCCTAGCAACACTTGGAATTGCATCACCATTCATTGTCGCAATGATTACTATTAATGAAAGTATGACATCTAAAACAGTAACAGATTTTTCTTTGGGTGCTCAGTGGTCCGGAATGGTTTCAGCGGTAGCGCTAATGGGGTTATATGCTCGACGCGTTTGGAAAGAGAAGAAGTCCTTATTTACTGGCGCTTTCCTGGCCTCTTCCTTAATGGCCTTTATTTTTACTGACAGCCTTGTTTTCGTATCCCAGAAGGACACCGGCGTTCTGGCTACTTTCGTACTCGATAAAAACGCTGGAGATATTGATTGTAGTCGCCCGGCTATGATTGTCCATTACAGTAAAGGTGTTCCAACGGACTGGCGTTGCCCAACCAGTATCATGTTGATGGCGTATTCTTCATATCCTTTTTTACCTTGGCCTGAGTATAGCCATGGTACCAGCCAGTCTCTTACGGTTGTTATTGATACATTTATGGAAAACGCTGTTAATCTCAGTCAAAAATAATAAATAAACCTCTCTAGTGAGAGGTTTTATAAACCTGAGCCACCAATCTAATTAACTCTATATTTTTGTTTTAGCTTTTTTAAAGGTAGACTTACCGAATAAAACAGCAATTATAGAGCAAAGGCCTGGCGTTAGGACAAAAGCTAATAATGCACTGCCAAAACTTGTCATTTCAGGCACCACGAACCAGCTGATAGGCCACGTCAGGGCAGGTAAATTTAGCGGATCATAAAGCGCATGTAGAGCGCTTAACACACAGTAAAGTGCTAAAAAGCAAACTAGATAAACAACGATCCACATTTTAATTTGCTCAGCAATTTCAAATTTAGGACTGCCCATGCTTTACCTCAGTGGCTGAATATTGATGGTTAATATCTTTAATCACCCGTAAGCACTTAGTGCATACCTTAGTTCGATTTGTCTGCTTGTCCAGAGTGTATTTAACTTCAAGTTGACCTCCAGCATTAAGCAAAGTGAGCATCTCATCTTCTAACACGCTTCGGTAAATGGTCTTGTCCGAGAGTGTGCCCGGTAACGAGTACTCAACATAATTGTTTGAAACTCTTACCGATTTAGGGATTTTACCACTGAGCTGGATTTCATTCGTTGAAGGCATTACAGTTACTTTAATCACAGTTGCCGGTGACCAGAAATCCTGATAACGCACTTTATGAATTTTATCAGCTCTAAGGCCTAACCACACATTTCCGGCGATAAGAACAATAAGCAATCCATAAACTGATCGTCGAATGTTACGCCTTTTAATCACAATGTCCCCCATCCCTCAAATATCATTCTAAATAACTGCACCAGGATATCATGAGCGTAATTAAAAGAATTCTTCATAACCGGGGTTTTCAGTTGAGTTTGCGGACTCTTTACTTTGCGGTTTCTCGCCCTCTATTTGAGTATCCCTGACAGGTTTGGATTTACCCATGCTCCTCTGAAAGGTATCCATAACAAACTCAATATCTTCTTCTGGCAGGCTGGTGGGTTGGTTGCTCATAGGACTTCCTCTTGTTGAATACGTTCGGCGTACAGGATGCGAACCGAAACGGTCGTGTTTTCAAACTCGTTCTCAAAAACGTCCATCCATTCCGTCCGGAATTCTTCCCCCAGAAGGTTATCGAGCCCCTGAAGAGATAATGGAAGAACGGCTGCTAGAGATCCCCCGGCTGCGAGATGAGATGCAGCTGCCTGGAGATGCAGCCTGGCCCGGTTATCGGCAAAAGGTGGGTTCATCACGACATAATCAAACTTCTTCTGTTGATTAGACTTAGACCATGTGAGGAAGTCAGCTTCTGTCGTATCGTATCCCTTAGCCCGGGAGATAAGGCAATTCAAAGTATCAAGCTCGATGCCAGTAACGATCACACCGGCAGGGAATGATTTAAGCAAATCCGCATGGCCAATATTAGGCTCCAGGAGGGTATCCCCTTCCCCTGCACCGAGCAGGGAATATACATATTCGCTGATTCGGCAAGATGAAGGGTAAAACTGATGCGATACAATATCAGGCATCTCCCCTATCTGGCCGATGTAACGAATAACCTCACACGGATCATAGGAAAATGTCACATCGTATTTTGTTACTGTTGCCCCTAAGAACCGAAGGGTGTCAGCGGCAACACTCGAAGATTTGCGTTCGGCGAGAGACCCTAAAGATGTCCAGCAACTCCATTTATTGTCCCCGTCATTTTTAAACATTAGTTCAGAAAGCTGCATCCGGGTATCAAAGTCGATGCACTGCTTAAGTACAGGGAATGCCTCCAAAGATTTCTTGCTATGAGCCATGCGGTCGGCAGGTAATGCCAGCGGTACGATAGCTGATAAAATATTGTTAAGCCGCTCGGCGATATCAGGGTGGACGTCAATATGCATTGATCCATTTTTGTAAACCCTGAAACGAATACTGTTGCCATCGATGCAGATCCATTTTCTGAACCCCTCATGTTCGACCAACGCCTCAACCAATGATTTGGTGTTATGGATCGCCTTCACCTGTTCGCCACGGAAGAATGCGCATATAACGCGGAGCTCGCTCAGTGGTGAAATGCCAGACTCTTTAAAATCCACCCTTAATTTCTGCCAGGGGTATTTAGACGGCTCGCAAACTCCGGTAGTGATCATGCGGGTGGAGAACCCAAAAGCTTTGTTTGTCTTATGACTGCGGCTCAGAGACTGGAAGACGTCGTAAACCCTTTCTTTAATAAATTGATTGCGGTCATTAAGCAAAGCAACGACTGTGCCTACTACAGCGTCAGCTGTGAAATCAGGGATCACCTGAGGCGGCATAATATAGCGGTCGGCCGTAAACTGCTTATCCCATTCGTTACGTTTGGCATCCGACATGATAGGCAAAACATCAGTGAGTGCCATAACGCGTTTCCAGTATTCAGATCTCAGAGCGTTTTCCGCGAACAAGGCATCCGCTTCAGAGATACTGTGGTTGTAGCCTGAGAGATAAGAATAAAGTTTCTGGTGATTGTGGGTTTTGAACTGGACAGCCATGTGTTTCAACAAGCAGAGTTCATCATTATAGGACTCAACAAGATCCGCGATAATGCCGAGCTCTTTGCGCATATCTGGAAGAAATGTTTCAGAAGAGCTAACCACCAGGCTATGAGAGGTTGTTAAAGCCAGTACGCTGTGACCTGCATTATCGGGTTTAGCTTCAGAATCAAGAGATGACATTTTACCGGTCCTTTAGAAAAAACTTTTACCAGGATAGCAACGTCGCTCTGTAACCTAATAGGTTCAGTGACACGAAAAAGTTTTTTATGTCTCTGAATAAAACTTAAAGATGTCAACTCATAGAAAGAAGCAAAAAAAAAGCCCCGCATAAACGGGGCAAGAACGATACATGGAGGTTTAAAAAAGGCGGGCAAAAAGCCTGAATCCTTAATGACTCTGACAAAACCAACACTTTGCCAAAAGTAAATTATTCTGCGTCCGGCTGTGGGTCAGTATCCTGATCGGTCTCTTCCCCTGCCTTCTTAGCATTTTTTTTACGTGGGTATTTTGGCTTCTCACCATTAAGTTTTGCCTGACGATTCTCCGCACGGCGAAGCTGCTTGTTCTCTGATTCTGTGATCTCTTTTGAAAGATTTCTCAGCATCTCCAGAGTACTGCGGTTCAACGTAATGTTGATTTCTTCGTCAGCACTTGAATCTGTCATCTCCGGCAATTCAATATCCCCCAGTTTCTGTAATAAGCTGGTGGTGATGAGTTTGACGCCTTCTACGGCTTTTGTGGCAATAACCGGCGGAATCCGTGCTGGCTTGAAGTCTGAAGGTCTGACTCGTACCTGACCATGTTGGGTTTTTTTCACCGTGATGCCATTCGCATCGGCCTGCTCAAGTTCCGCGATCATCTTCTTGATACGTGAAATTGCTTCTGTTTCACCGAGCTCATCGATCAGTGAAAGCACGTTAACATACGAAATAGCGTCAGCATGAATCCATTTCTTGATAACAACAGAACAGGTTGTCAGGCGGATAAGAGAACTGATGGTCGTCGGGCTTTTATTTTCACGTTGAGCAATTCGTTCGAGTGACCAGCCAGCAAGAGAATGTAGGCGACGATAGGACTCGCCAAGCGCAACAGGAGAAAGCGCAAGACCACGGTTACCATCAATGGTCGCGAGCTCACAGCCAATTTCATCTTCTTTAATCTCAACGCAAAGGATTGTGATGTCATGATCTTCATCACATGCCATCATTGCGGCTTTTAAACGGCAGTGCCCCTGGCGAACAAAAGGTACCCCATCAATGACACGTACTCGGATAGGGTCTACATAGTCACCTCGAATGTAGGCATTCTTGATGTTGTAGATGTGTTCTTCAACCTCAGGGAGCTTATAGTAATCGTCACCCATTCCCATTTCGCGGGAGTTGAAGCCTGGCGTGACCTGAATTACTGAAGGGTGGATAGCCCATGCTTTCTGGTCACTTACTTCAGTACAAAGTTCAGGGTTTGCATCACGGAACTGTTTAAGCCCAGTGACGTAACGACCTGTGCCAGTAACTACTGAAAAGGCAACATGGGCCGTTTTAAAGACCTTGTCATTAGCTTGCTGTGTAGGTTCTGTCAGTAAAACACTCATAGGGGCTCCGTTACATTTTTCTGCTTACTTTCTGCGTAGCGGGGATACTACCGAAAAAAAAATCCATAATTTTTCGCAAAAAAGGTACTTTTTGAGCCTATTCTGATTTTTCACAAAAAAAGAGGGCTCCCCATTTCTTGTGATGGCATCAAAATCGCTTCATAAACAAAGACATAAATCCAAAACATAAAGTTCAGGTATCAGTGAGGAAAAATCTTATAAATCCGCAATGCTGAAAGTCAAAACTGTGCGTCTTAAACAACTTTTTTTTGCTCCCTAAGTTATTAGTTAAAGCCCGTGGTTAGGTACGATACCAGCACCTAAATTTCTCTCTCAGGTATAGACACTTTGACTCGACATCTCAGACACATGCCGATAATCAAATGGGCTGGTGGAAAAACGAAACTGATGCCTTTCATCAGCCATCACTACCCACACGATCATAGTTGCCGGTGGGTAGAACCCTTTATAGGCGGTGGTGCCGTTTTTCTGAACATGTTTGCACAAAATGCATTGCTTGCAGATAGCAATCCAGACTTGATCAACCTATACAGGACTATTCAAAGACAGAAAACTAACTTTATAAATCAGGTCCAAAACCTAGCGGATAAAACCTTTGTCGAAAAGGACTACTATGAGATGAGGGACCGTTTCAACAAAACCTGTATTTCTGGTCAACCGCTTCAAAGAGCGGCTTTGTTTTACTCCCTGAATCGCCTGGGCTATAACGGTATGTGCCGCTATAACTCAGAAAGAATCTATTCAGTGCCCTGGGGGAAACATACAGAACTGAAGCTTGACTTCAATAAAATAGACTACCTTTCATTTCGTCTTTCAGGTATTGAACTGATCACCGCTGGTTTTGAGGAGACTCTGGCCGCAACCGGCGAAGGAGATCAGATTTATTGTGATCCGCCATATGACAAAACAAGCAAAACTAGTTTTGTCAGTTACGATGGTAAACCGTTCAGCCAAAGCGACCACGTGCTGTTAGCAAATATGCTCGTTGACGCTCACAGAAAAGGCGCTGCTGTTGCGATATCAAATAGCCTGACACCATTCACTTTGGGCCTCTATGAAGAGCGTGGATTCGTCATACACAGACTCAGCGCTTACCGATCCGTAGGAAGTAAGCCAAATACACGGAAAACGGAAACAGAAATACTGGCCGTGCTGAAATAGAGTTAATTCTAATCAACGGGGCTAATCCATTCCTGAAAAGTTAATACCTCAGGGTGAGTTCGTTGAACATAAGGTATAAACTGAAGCTCTTCTATTCTCCGGTCGCCCCTCTTTCCTTCGCAAATAAATGAAATGAGTCCTTGCTGAGAAAGCCCAGTAAGGACGCTCATAAGTCTTATATTTAGAGTTTTAAGCTGTAAGTCGTTATTAATGTCCTCCACTTTATGAGAGCTCTGGCCTGAACGTTTAAGATACTCGTAAACCATGAAATTCGAATTTCGTCGTTTTAACAATTTTTCGGTTATGCATTCCTGAATGAAACCGCCAAGAGCATCTAAAAGCGGACTGAGAACTACCGGGAAAGTTAATGTGTAACTTTGAGAAGTTTTAGACAAAGTAAATGAATTTAGAAAGCTAAAGTTAAGTCTCTTTTTTGAATATGGAGCGTAAGCGACAAGAGTAGTTGACATAACAGTAAGTAAAGCTTCAAGATGTTCCACTGTTATTAATGTGGTTTTATCTGTATTTCTTAGATTATGGAAATCAATAAACGCTACTCTTGAACGGCTAAGCCAATCTTGTACTTTAATGTCGATAGAAAATTGCGATATATGATTTGAACATTCATTTTGGTTGATAGGGCATGCAGACGAAAGATGGTTATGGATTATCATGCATAGCACAAAAAAAGGAAATCGGCAGGCTGTGGGGCATTGAAAACCGGTTAAAGAAAGCTTAGACGTTTCATATGCGCTTACCGGAAAAGTAACTTTTCTTAACGTTGGCTTTGACGATGTTCTTGCATTTTTACAAATGAAACCGAGACCCAGATCATTGTGCATTTTAAAGTCCATCTCCATCATCACCTTTTAGCCTTAACTGTATGGTATTGGTATACAAAAAATTAAAAATTATAATTAATAAGATTATCATTTTTTTACTATTGAAAAGGTTGTGATAGAGGGGAATTTAAATGTAAAAGATTTATACTCGCAGATCTTTATGAGGGATAAAACCCATTGCGTAAGCAACAATATTACGTGAGTGAGTCCTAACGACAGTTTAAGTCTTGGCTCTATATTTAAGCAGTAAAACATTTAACTGTCTTGGAGTTTACTTAACTTAAAAACTGTTATTGCAGCATAATTTTTCGAATCAAAATCATAGAATTTTCTGACTTTTCCAGTCAAATGATAACGTTCACCCAATAAAATGTGATCCTGTTTATCGGCCGTTAAAGCGATCCCGTCATTTCTAACTTTACCAGTAAATGTAAAAAAATAACTCCCTTTACTTTTTGCGTACGCGGCCCTGACTTCAGTAAATGTTAGTTCAATGCTTATGACCTGGCCGATATTGTAGCTATGTTTTAAAATTTCTTGTTCATTTTCCGGAGTTTCAGACAACATCACATCAAAGGTTGTAAAGAAACAATCCAGCTGGCGTTCTGTCAAAAAACGGTTATTGTCTAGTTGCGCCAATATACTATTAGAAAACTTAGTGTTAGCCTTTTTTGCTTTCTCAATAAGTACGTGGTTTCTGGATTTCCATGCTTCGAGTGTTGGGTTAACACGCAGTTCCGGAATGTTATCGAGAAAGGTAATTGGCTCTAGTACCACTAATTTTTCAATAATGGGTCCAACTGTTTGCACCCCATGACACTTTTCACATACATCAGCCCCTTTGTGGCCTGTGCCCGCACATTCGTTACATTCTCTTTCGATAGGTGCATAATAATTTCCATCTCCGTTAAGGGATACATTCACTGAGGCTGGTACCATATGACCATCAAGAGTAAAGAAAAGAGATTTCATTTTCGAAACACCTCCAAACGTGCCTCTACGATTGCTACAGCTTCTTTCACAGTTTTTTCATAGTGGTCATGCCCTTCAGGAAATTGGTCAAAACGTTTACCGTGTTCTAACTCTTCCATGTTGCGTTTAAGGACTTCATGAGTTAGAAGCAAATCATTATAATTATCGATAAGAGTCAGCTTTATAGGTTTAATCACTCAACTAATCCTCGGTTTTTTATTCCTTAAGGAGATCTCGAATTTCCAGAAGCTCTTCTAATTTTGGTTTAGAAAGAATGATTGCTGTATTTTCGTCGTTAAGTAAAGACAATAAAATATTTAGCTTTTCATCATTCAAGATTATTTGAACACCATCATCAGAAAATATTACATTTTTACTATCAACATTTTTGAACAAGTGTGCACTATCTCTACCAAATTTTAGTTCTGTTTGAGTATTCGTTATAGATTCCGTATGTGTACTTTCCACAAGCTCAAGAAATTCAGATTTTAGCCGTTCTGTTTTCTTATGCGAGAGGCGCTTAATACCCAAAGTCTTACGTGTGACTGCCGAATTTTTCTTTTCTGGTCCGCCTTTATTTAAGGTGTCTGGTCCTGCTCCAGCTGCATTGTGTTCAGGTATGCCTACAATTTTGCTCGTTGTAGTCTCAATATTCTTAACGCCAGGTAAGAAACCTTCTATATGTTTTAAAACCATTTTGTGATCGTTGGAATATTTTAACATTATTTCAATGGCGAGCGTTTTTTTGATTAGATTTAGGCTAATCAAACGTTGAAGCTCTAATGGCATATCAAGGATTTTTAGCATATTACGAATTGCGGTAGTTGATCGTTGATATCGCATTGCTAGTTCTTCAACCGAATACCCGAGACTAACAGCATGAGCTAATGCATGAGCTTGCCCAACCGGATTTAGCCCATTGCTTCTGTTACCATCGAGGTTCTCAAGGTATTCTTCAATTTCGTTTTTATAATCGATTAAGATAACAGATAATTTTGGAATATTAGCACCTTCAGAAATTGCTAATTTTAAGCCATGAAAACGAGTATGACCTTGACGAACTAAATATTTACCTTTTCTTTTTACGACCTTGATCATATCAACCTGCCTTCCTTCCTTAAAGGCTTGTTTGATTGACACAATCATCGATTTGACAGGTTCTTGTTCGTAACACAAATCTCCGATTACCGCCTCTCGGGGATTAAATCCCTTTTCAATTTCAACTAGATTAGTATCCACTTCAATGACTGTATGTTTGCTGTTGTTCATATCTTCCTCCTGTTTACTACATGATACATGAACCTCAAATTTGCCAAATAGGGCTGATACATCTAAAAGGTAAACTCAAAAAATTTGCTTAATAAAATTAAAATAAAAACTGTCTTGAATAAAACAATGATAGTAAACCCACTTTCATTTCCGTTTGCGATCTGTAGATATTGATAAAGGAGCGCTATTCCTTGTTTTATATGGACTTATCATTGTTTTCAACAGGTTAGATCAATTCTTTAGATCACTAAAGATCAATAGAGTTCAAGTAAAGATCACGGCATCTTTAACTCATTGATTATAGTAACTTTATGAAAGGATCCGGCATTCGGATGCATGCGAAAAGCATTTGAATGAATAAGGAAGGCATTTACTGGAATGCTTATGGCATTTAGGTAAATGCGTAAAAAGCATTTGCAAGAATATGTTATAAACAGTTTGCCAAATGAAAATCTTATCACCGACGAGTTAAGTTAATGATTAAAAACAACGAGTTAATCCATCCTTTTGACGTAACCAGTAATGAATCAGGTAAGACTTATCAACTGACGCCTAACTCGTCCAAGTCGGTTCAGCCCGTGGCCCTGCTGAGATTGAGTGTATTTACCCCTGTCGGCACAAAAGAAAACCGCGACCGAAACTTTGAAGTTGATGCCTCTGATGAGCTTTCGTGTATGGAAATTGCAAGATCGGAGGGTTATGACGACATCAAGATAACTGGTGTCAAACTATCTATGTCTACCGACTTTAAGTGCTGGCTCGGGATCATCATGGCTTTCAGTAAATATGGTTTTACTTCCGAGAAGATTAGCCTGACTTTTAACGAGTTTGCGAAGATGTGTGGTATCAGTTCAACAAACATCAACAAACGAACTCGTGCGCGCTTTAAAGAGTCATTAATGAACCTTGCATCGGTAGTGCTTGCCTTCTCAGACTCTCGTAGTGGTCGGTTCACAGTAACGCATCTGGTGCAGAAGGCTATGATTGATCCAAAAAGCGATACTGTTGAGCTGGTTGGGGATCCTTCTATGTGGGAACTGTATCGTTACGACCATAAGACATTGTTAAGCCTTCAGGTTCTATACATTTTGGCTAAAAAAGAAGCTGCGCAATCTCTCTATATTTATTTTGAAGCAATGCCAGCTGGTACGTTGTTCGTTAATATGAAACGGTTGAGGGAAAGGTTGCTTCTTACAACCCCTATTCGTACGCAAAACCAGATAATTCGTAAAGCAATGCGGGAACTTGAATCTATCGGATATCTCGATTATCAAGAAGTTAAGAAAGGTCGCGACATACAATTTCAGATCTTCAAAAGAAGCCCTAAGCTGGCCCTTGCCAAACAAGGTTGAAAGCTATCTGGTATGCACTGGTTATAACCTGCTGAAAAATAAGTTATTTATCAGTGCTATGCTTAGTGCTTCTTTTACTACTGGTCTTACATCTCGGCTTAATGTGCAAAAAAGTAACTTTTCAAACGAACTCCTGACTATTCATCTGTATGCCTTTCTGACTCAAGCGTACATGCTAGCCCATTCATTAAATGCCGTTGAGCAAGATGGTTTCGTGCGCACTCTATTCACGTGAATGCCTTTTGTGGATTACGCCTCTTACATTCATACAAATGCTTTTGATGTCGGTATCCCAAAAATTCATTCATTGAAATGCTTTTGTTTGCCACTGTATCCCGAGCATAGCTATGCAGTGGTATAAAAAGGCATTTTGGTGAATGGCATTAGGTCGAATGACACACAGTTCAGCTTTGTTAAGAGCGAGAATGGTCCAAGACATCTATGACATTGGGCATCAGAAGGACTATGTGCTTGATATGAGATCAAAAAAATATCAGAAGCATCACAACTCCAATGGCATTCAAAGAAATGCCTTTGTTTTGTTAGTACACCAAACAACCCAAAATTCATGCAGTTATATCAAAGACTCATTCGCAAAAGGACTCAGCCAGAAAGCATTTGCTTAAATAGCATTGGCCAAAAGCATTCGAATGAATGATGTTCGTATGGACAAGACAAAGTCCCACTCACGCCCAGAGGTGTAAAAGGCATTTAGATGAATGACGCACCGGCCCGAGGATTGTATGTAGTTTCTCCAACTGATAGTTGCCGAACCAGGGAGCACAGTGATATGCGGCCTTCTCAGAATCAAGAGATAGATAATAAGGGAACAAAAAAGATTAGATATGAAGCTTAGTTACCTGCCCGATATCTAGTTAGAGCTTTTCAAACCATCAAAAGTGACTTTTATGCTTGAGGAGTCTCATCAGCTTCAGGATTGAGCTTAACGTAATCTTACCCCCTCCCCTCTTTCAAACTTTTACTAAGCGTTCACTGGTACCTTTCAAAGATTATGCTTTAGGCCCTTTGCTTAAAAATTCACCAATCGCTAAACGTTAAAAAAAGGGGGTTTATGCGAACGGAAGGATCGGAATAAAAAAGTATTATTCATTCGCGTTTACGTGAACTCAAATCTACACGGAGTAATTATGGAACTTTCTTTAAATATTGGCCTTAGTGAAAAGAAATCTAACACGGCTGCACTTTTTAAAACAAAAAGCGCAAAAGTGATTTTGTTTGTTCTGCTGACCGTGCTTTTTTGCGGTCTGGCATATGCGGGTTCAGATGATGGGGCACTGGGAGATATTTGGTCATACATGAGTGAAAGTATGACTGGAGCTCCGGGCAAAATTCTGGCAGCCGCGATGTTGATCTCAAGCGTATATTTCTCTGTCCTTAAGCCTAACCCGGGCCTGGCACTGGTTTCATTATTCATGATGCTGGTAATGGCCAACGGCGAGAAAATTATCAGCACCTTTATGGATGCTGGCGTACCGCTGTAATTTATTGTTAATCATGCATGAGGGGGTTCATCCCCCTCTCTGGATTTTTAATGAGTAAGCAGAACGACGTTCCTCAGCATACCTATAGATTCCCTTTCAGGATCAACATGCCTCTACTGATTTTGTTTTGGGATGCCAAAAAATTAGGGCTTGCATTCATTCTGGTTGCATTTGGGAATATCTTCGAATGCTTCGGGTTTTCTGTTGTAGCAGCGGTTGTGTATTGGATTGCGTATAACAAAGCAGCTGAGTCAGGAATAAGAGGATTGCTAAAACACAAACTCTGGTGGCTCGGTTTTTTGCCAGGTAAAGCAGTTTTTAGTAGCCGTTATTTCAACGATCCATTTATCAGAGATTTGTATTCTTGATGGAGCTATGAATGAAAATGCTAAGTGGCATTAACATCCCTTTTTTCAAAAAATCTAAAAAGGATGAAAACGGTGATCTTGAACAGTCATACGTAAAGAAAGATGAAAGTGCTAAGGGACGTTTTTTGGACATTAAAAAACGATTTAGCCCACAAGCTGAAGCGTCAGGTGCTGGAATTACATACAGCGCCCTGATTAATCGTGATACAAAACTTATCCGCATTAATACTGTTTCAATAGCCGTCATTGGGTTATTGGTTGCAAAGATTCTTTTTTTCACTGACCCAGTGACGATTGTTACCCCTCCAAACATGAATGAAGAGATCACGGTTGTTGGTAACAAAGCATCGGAATCTTATAAAACACAATGGGCTCTCTTTTTTAGTACCCTTTTAGGGAATATTAATCCAACTAATATTTCCTTTGTGACGGCCTATGTCCTCGATGCCCTTTCACCTGAACTACAGGCTAAAACGAGTGAGTCTTTACAGGAGCAGATAAATATCATGCAGGCTCGTGGTGTTGAGCAGACCTTTAAGCCTAATGATATTTACTTTGATCCAAAAAATGACATGGTCTATGTCTGGGGTACCAAAACGACTCGACTTGTAAATGTTCCGGACAAAACTGAATCATCGAAATGGACTTATGAATGGGTTCTCGGGATGAAAAATGGTCGCCCAAGAATTGCATATGTAAATCAATATTCCGGAACACCGAATATTAAAAAAATTACGATAAACGGCAAAGAGCAACTGGCAACGCTGGATAATCCGCCACCGTCTACAGGTAACAAGTGATGATTAAAAAAAAGGGCTTAGGCTTCAACGCAATTACAGCATTGATCATGCTCACGACTTCGAACTGCGTAATCGCTGAAGAATACCAATTGCCAGCAACAATTAATAACCCGGTTGTAATGCCAGTTGGTGCTGACGGATTTCAGAATGGAGCTGCAAAAGCCATTATTCCGGGTCAAGCTGGTTCTGAACAGTCAGGTGCACAAACAAACCTTAGTGAAGCCGGTAATGCGCAGGGACAAAAACCTACAACTGATCTCCCTACCGTGCAACTTTCCCCAGCCAGCAATGCTTCGCCTGCGGTAAGCGCTATTACTGGAGCATTATCAAATAATCCTAGTCTCCCCGGATTTGACGCACAGACCCGATCTGGTGCAATTGATAGCTATGGGAGACCAACAGGTACCTCTTCCCAGCAGAATGCAACCAATGCGACCGCCACGTCAAAAGCCGATGAACTTTATGTCGAAGCTCGTAACCGATATAAAGAAGTTCAGCGTGTAAATGTGCCGCCTGGTGGGAATGTGGTACTGCCAGTTTCACGAGGACTTCAAAACAGAATATCGACCAGCTTCAAGAATGCTTCTGTCAGTACTTCTACCCCTGCTGAAGAGGCAAGCATATTTGTTAATGGTGGCGATGTCTTTATTTCAACTAATACCGATAAACCAATCGGGATTATGTTGTCTGAAGATCAGGTACCTGAATCGACCTATAACCTGACCCTGGTACCGCTTGATGTTCCCGGTGCGATGATTTCAGTTACTACATCTTTAAGCCCATCTATGCAAGCCAAACGTGAAACCTCATTGGATAAGCAAAACTATGAGGAAATGTTGGCCCGCTCCCAGTCAGAAGAACTGGCTCCAACGGATCCAAAACAAGACGATCATAAACAAAGAATCATTGATTTATTGACTCCTGTGGCTCTTGGTGAGGTCCCTTCAGGATTCAGTTTACAACAGGACCGACTTTCTCGTATTCCTGCGCCAGAGCAGTCACCATGTAACTTTAATATGTATGCAAAGCTCGGTCAGAGACTGGTTGGCTCACGTGAACTTATTGATGTAATTCTTGTGAAAAACGATAAACCATACGGTCAAATCGTTGCTGATCAGCAGTGTATGGCAGAAGGCGTTATTGCAAGTGCTTTATTTGATAAAGCATACCTGCAACCGGGAGAAGAAACAGAGCTTTACATAGTCCGGGATAAATTGTTCAAGGAACGCGAGGCCCGGGTTACAACCAGACCAAGTCTAATCAGAAAATAATATGGGAAAAGTTACTTTGCCTGCTCTGCTTGGGGCCACCGTGATTGGTTTTGTCGTATTTGCTTTAACCAGCTTTTACTACAGGTCAGAATATATACCAAAAAGGAGTGTATTAATCGTTCCGGACGCACCCATTAGTATCGAAGATGGCAGTAACGCTTTTCCCGTTCAGACAGTAATAATGAACGATCCAACTCTTATTGATAAATTTGTAGGAGAGGGCAATATTAATGAGGAGAATGCTTTTGACTATCACAAAAGTAACGTTTTGGAACCTAATTACAAACATGAAATATCTAGAACGAGCCAGATAGATAAAGCTGAAATGAATCATCCATCTGTTCGTGAAAACTGGGCCAGAGCAGGTGAACCCTATATCGTTCCTCAGATGTCTGACAGCGAACGAAATCTAAAAATTAAACGATTCCAGAAACCTACAAGTGGAGCTAATCATGGACATTAAAAAGGCCTGGGAAAATAAGACCGTCAGACTTTCTGTTATTGGCGCTCTGCTGGTAGTGATTGTTTATATTATTAGCCAGTCTATTTTTTCCACACCAGTTAAGAAAGAAAAGAAAACACAGAAAAAAGACATGCAGACCAATTTGTTGTTAGATGATTCGCAAATGAACAAATTGAGTAATGAAGAAAGCCAGAAAGTATATAAAGAAATGGTTAAGCAAAACCGACTTGACCAAAATGCGGCGAAAGAGGACCGCGAAAAAGCAGAAAAAGCCCAACAGGAAACTAAAGCCCAAGTTGCAAGTTTAACTTCTCAACTTCAGCAGCTGTCTCAGCAAATTAATGATATGCAGACAAATCGAAACGGCAATCGTAACTTGGATGCTGGTAGTTCGCGTAAAACGATTAATGAGCAGGCACCGGCAGCTCCTTATCAGCTTAATGCTAATGCGCCGATTAATGGCGTAAACCCTAATTACGCTTCTATCACACCTACGCGTAATAGCCCAATGAGAACAATCACACAAAGTTCCATTAAGACTAATGGTACCGATGGTGTCATTCAGGTTATGCCCGTGTCTGAAAACAGAATCAAGGAAGGCAGAGAGGTCATTGCAGGAGATAAAGCGCCAACTCGGACTGTACGAGGTGATGGTACTGCGCCAGTTGATAGCAAAGCGCGGCATGCTGCCCGAAAAGATGAAATGTTTCTTCCGGCAACATCTATTATCACTGGTGTTCTGATTACCGGGCTTGAAGCGCCTACAAGCCTTTCTTCCAAATCAGAACCAATGCCAGTAACGATGCGTATTAAAAAAGATGTCATCATGCCCAATAATTTCACCATGGATTTGCGTGACTGTAACCTTCTGGGTTCAGCTGTTGGTGATCTGGCGTCACAGCGTGCTTACATACGTGCCACTTCTATCTCTTGTGTTAATTCAAAAGGGAAAGCTTTTGACGTAAAACTGGAAGCATATGCTGTAAGTGAAAATGACGGAAAAAATGGGATCCGAGGCACGCTTATCAGCCGAAATGGTAACGCAATTGCAGGAGCTGCATTTGCCGGTGGACTTTCTTCACTTGCCGGTAGCTTAAGTCCCAGTAAGGTATCTTCACTTAACATCGACCCTAATTCACAGGCTCAGTATCAGTCCCCTAATTTTGGTGCACTTGGGGCATTAGCCGGGGCTGGTGCAGCTCAAGGTGGTCTTAATCGACTCGTCGATTACTACACCGCAATTGCAGAACAACAGTGGCCAATCGTAGAAATTAGCCCTGGCCGAGCTATTACATTTGTCGTTCAGACCGGAACTACAATTCCAACGAATCTGACCAGTCGCTGAGGTTTAAATGGATAGTTTAGAAAAAAAAGAATCGCCTGAATCAGCTGGACCTGAAATCACTAAAAAAATGGTGCGAGAAAGGACAACAAAAAAAATTACCTTCGAAATTGATATTGAAAAAATATTGAAGTATTTATTTTTCTTCGCCTTTGCCGTATTGGTCATTATTTATGGTTATAAAGGCTTTATGAATGTTTACGATTACTTCAATAAACAATCCCAGCCTTCGTACAAGATTGCAGTGCTTGACATGCCTGAATTACGTAAGGAATTTTTCAAGCATCACGGAGGCCGTACTGCTGACAATGATAGATCTCAATTCGAAGAATATTTCAGAACATTAATGAAGATCTACCGTGACCGTGGCTATTTAATTATTGATGCAACGCTTGCCGTTACTGTACCGGATAGTGTTGAAATCGTCACTTATATGGAACTTGAAGATAGCTCTGAAGCGGTACAATCAAGTTCTTATAATGCAAAGAAGTAGAGGGCACCCAATAGTGAAAAAGTTACTTTTCCCTTTAATGGCGGCTTTCGCCATTATGGCGAATACGGTCACTTATGCTTCAGAGCAGGTCCTAACTAATAGTGATGCTGCTGCGTTAATGGCAAAGGCAAAGGAAGGTGGCGTTTCACCCAGTCAGATCTCGGGTGTGTTATCAAAAATGAAAGGATATAAACCTAAGGATGCCATATACATTCCTTCTGGTGGGCTATACCTCTTTCAGGACGAACGTTCGCAGCTAATGGCAGTAACGACCGATGGCCGATACTCCCTTACTGGGGGAAGCCTTGTTGATGTAATTAAACGTAAACCTGTTCTGACTGTAGAAGAAATCAGGAATTCCTATTTTATTAGTCTTGATGAGGCCCCCTTCCCTCTGGAAACTGTAGCGTCCATTCCTCTGGGAAATTCAAAGCTTAAAAGACAAGCAGCCATTTTCATAACACTTGATTGTGACGGTTGCATGGAACTTGTTAAGAAATTCTATGCAGATCGGGACAAGTATCGGATAGATATTGTTTTAGTTCCCTCACCCGGTGAGCCAAAAGAAGAGCTTAGAAGGCTCTGGTGTAGTAAAGAAAAAGGAAAAATAAACAACCTCGATATTCTTCGTTGGCTAATGGGAAGCAAATCCGACATTGAAAAAAGATTGCTCTCTCAAAAAGAAGCAGAAGAATGTCCGGCGGAACCTTTGGTAGCGTCATTGATGCTCGCAGGAATTTATAAATTGCAGGGTGTACCTTCAGTTGTCAGACAGGATGGTTTGGCTGGTAATGGCATTCCAAAAGATTTCGACTACTGGTTGAACCAAAGCGTTGAACCTCTCTTAAAAAATCCATTTGAGACAAATTAAGGCTAGTTTATGAACATCAAAAGATTGGTACTCAGTGCTCTGGTTGTAGGTACATCCTCATATCTTACGGGGTGCTCCATCGGTAGTTCCGAATCCGAATGTCCAGGCATTGAAAAGGGCGTTATCTGTAAAGGTCCTCGCGAAGTTATGGAGTTAACTAATAATCGAGATGATCTGTCTGCACTGGCGGGGGAAGAGTCGGAATCGGGAAAGGAGAAATCGGCTGTCAATGACAGCCGTTATCCAACTGAAATTAGCCCTCCAGGGGAAGTCAAATATCCACAGTCTACTACCCTTAAAAATCAGCCTGTGGCTTATTCAAAAACCGAAATTAAGCCAGTTGGTCAGTTACCTGTCATGTACGATAAAACTTTAAAAATGGGTGCCCCTACTTCATCCATTGGACCACGGCCTATTTCTGGTGTACCGGTTAATTCAAACGTAAGGATGACTAGCAGTTATAGCACTGCCTCTTCAACTGGTAACCCTTTCGTTCATCCGGCTGCGGAAGTCGTTAAACAAACAAGCTATCCGGTTTCTGCTGGAAATGCCCCACGCTACGTTGCACCTAATTCTGATATCAGCCCTGGTAAGGATATGTACTCTCTTTACAATGGCCAGCCCGTTAACCCGACTCTCAACCCTGGGCAGATCCAGCAATACCGTTCGCAAGGTTATAAACAAGCTGTAGTGGCTCCTGAACCACTTGCTGTTCTGCAACAGGGGAAAGTAATGAGAATTACTTTTGCACCTTATACCGATGATAACGATGCGCTTAATCTTCCCGGCTACGTTTATGTCAACGTAAAACCGCAAACATGGATTGCTGGCAAGAATTCGACCTCAAACCCAGCTCGCATAGTTCCTTTAGAAGTACAGGATGCGGCCCGGGAAAATATGCAGCAGCAACAAAAAGCAACTAAAGCTGTCTCTTCGAACGGCATTGTTAGACAACTGTAAGGTCAAATATGGAAGCTATCAATAATTACAATAGCGGTTTAAATCGCCATCAATTAGGTGGGTTTATCCCTGTTTACGATCAATTAGCAGGGACTCACTATTTTTTGATTGATGGCAACAGATTAGGGTTTATGTTTATCTGTAATCCATCCCCTGGAGTTTTTGATAATCAGCAAGATGTTCTTGCTGAAATGTTCAAAATGGATTTCCCTACAGATACTGTCTGTCAAATATCTCTGACTGCATTGCCAGACCTGACTTTACAGCTTAGTGCTTGGTCAGCTGTGCGAGGTGGGCGTATGACTGGGAACGATAAGCTTAAAGCAGATCTGCTTAATGGTTATCAGTTGGACTACTACGACAGAAGTATGCATAAGCCTTTAAAACCTGATCATGATAACCTTATGTTGAGGGATTTTCAGGTATGGATCTCGCTATCGATTCCTTTACAGTCTGCCCTTCCTACCGAGCTGGAACATTCGCGTATCGATTCACTTTACTCTGAACTTGTAAGTAAGTTAATTACGATTGGATTGCATCCGTTTAAGGTCGATGCAGAAAACTGGCTCTATTGTATAGATAAGGTCGTAAACCCCGGAAAGAACTCCCGGTGGGCTGAAGGTTTCATAGACGTTAACACTATGAAAAGGCTTAATGAACAAGTTAACGTTCCCGGCCGTAAGTATACAGTCACAGAAAATCATTTCTCATCAGTCACACAAAGTGACGACGAATCTGAGCATCGTTACTTCAAACAACTTTCCGTTGTAAAGTTTCCTGAATACGTCAATTTCGGTTGTATGTATGAGTTAGTAGTTAACTGGATGCATGGACGTAAGACAATTTTCAGCCCATTTATGATCACTCAGACTGTTCAGTTTGCCGATCCGCTCAAGTTGTCAAAAGAAAACGTCCGCTACAAAGCAATCACTAATAAACAGGCAAGTATACCTTCAGTTGTCACATTCTGCCCTCGCCTGCGGGATATGGATAATGACTACATGGCCGTAACTCGCGAGCTTGAGGATGGCGCAAAGCTTTTAAGAGGGTATCTTACTTTCACTGTTATGGGTAGTAATGCCAATTCTGTGCAGACAGCAGCTAACGATCTCAAATCCTTTTACCTCGAAAGCCGGGTCAAAGTAGCAGATGATTCCTTTATCGTTTTCCCGTCATTTATGTCATGTCTGCCAATGTGCAATGACCCAAAGACAATTTTCGACCTTGACCGTTCCGAAGTAGTGAGCAACACCGGAGCGGCTCATATGACACCGATCTTTGGGCCCTGGAAAGGTAATACAGATAGACCAGTACTGAGTTTAGTTTCTCGTGAAGGTCAACTCATGGGACTTGATATTTTCAAGACTTCTGCAAGCTATAACATGGTTATTGGTGCAACGTCAGGTGCAGGGAAGTCATTCTGGACAGCATATCTAATCAATAACTATCTTGGAGCTGGACCGCGATCTAATAACCTCGTTCATTATCGCTCAACATTTAAGCATTTTTTAGAAAACGAATACCCAGATGATGATCCTGACGGTGCTCAAGTATTTGTTGTGGACGTGGGCCGTTCTTACCAGGGGATTGCGGAACAATATACAAACAGTCAATTTATTGATTTCGGTAAAACCCCTGACTTCACCCTAAATCCCTTTGCCTTCCTAACTGACATCACTGTTAACGACGATGTATTTAACGAAGCACCTGAATTTACCGGTGAATCAACTTCAAACGATGCAGAAAAAGACAAAGTTGCTCAGACCATAATGGTTTTGAATCAGCTAAAAATTATGGCTTCAGAGAAAGGCCTTATCGATGATTATCAACAATCAGTGATGCTTCAGCTTATTGCAGAAGAGTACCAAGAATCCAGAAAATCAGGTCGGACCGGTTCAATAACCGGCTTTGCTCTGCGTTGCAAGAAGCATGAAGACAAACGTATAAAGGATATTGGGGAGCAACTCGGAGCATGGTGCGAAGGTGGAATTTATGGGCACCGGTTTACCGATACGTTGCCTCCAATCAACTTCGACAGCAGATTTATTGTTTTGGAACTGGAGGAGCTAAAAGGCACCCCCCACCTTCAGACAGTTGTATTAATGTCTATCATTCAGGCTGCTCAGCATGCAATGTTCATCAAAAAAGATGGGCGTCGTCGCTTGTTCATCCTTGATGAAGCATGGGAGTACATTCGTCCTGATAATTCATCAGGTGCCGGAAATCAATCAAACCAATTCTTCTCTTCCTTCCTCGAAGCGGCATGGCGTAGGTTCAGGAAAACAAACTGCGCTGGCATCTGTATCACACAGTCGTTTGAAGATTATTTTACTTCTTCTGTTGGCCGGGCCCTGACTGCTAACTCGCCTTGGAAGATAATCATGAAACAAGAAAAAGAAAGCATTGAAGCAATGAAGGCTAATAAATATTTTTCTACTTCAGATGCAGAATATGAACGTATGAAAAATATTCGTACAGTCAAAAAGGTGTTTTCAGAGATGTTAGTCAGGTTCGAAAACTTCCAAGAGATCTGTCGGTTATACGTAGACCGGAAAATGGAGCTTTGTTTTACTACGGATAGTGCTGACAGGAGTAAATTATGGGAAATTCAAAGCCGCGAGAATTGTAGCTATGGCGAGGCAATAGAAATTCTCTATGCTCAAGAAGTAGCAGCGGGTTTGGCCGCGTAGAGTAAATATCTTCAAGCAAAAATAATTAAACCAGATGTCTCATAAGAATCTGGTTTTTTATTGTATGCCTTAAGTAAACAAATGAGGTTGTGACTTAATGAGTTCATCACTGTGCTGCAAATTTTGGTTTTATAATTAATGTGGTGTAAAAACAGTGACATAAATACAAATCGCAGTTAGGTTGTGTACGCATTAAGTAAACAAAATTTATAACTTCAATACTGACATTATAAGATGAAAATCACGTAAATTACATTTTTGTTTACCAAAGGTAATCAAAGTAGCGCGGCATTATTAGTGAAAACAGATCACTGGTGTCATTTTGCATACAAAACTTAATATCCTTTAATCATTCTTCTAAAAGTTTATTATTAACGGTTTGGTTTCTGAAAATTTATCCAATTTGCTCACCGAAGACTTTTAACTTATTTAACCCCCTTTATCGCCAAACTGTGATTTTCTAATGTTAGTCTACAGTTCTAGGGCCCTTGCTCCCATGATGCGAATCCTGCCACCTAATAAAGATTAACGCCTCATTCCTGTATGCCGGTCTTACGACGCCAGTGCACGGACTATTTTTGGTCATCACAAGGACAGGCGGGAGATTTAATCAGGGCGTGGTGTTGCTGAGCAGCAGCTGCGGCACTGTAAGCCGAAGGCGGAATTAACTCCTTTATCACCATCTGGGGACGTCATTATGGGTAGCCCTTTTAACTTACTCAGGACCATTAAGCTAAAATTCCGGATAGCGATTGACGTAAGATTTAGGCTAAGCAGGTAAAGTGATCCCCGCTCCCGGGGTGACAACTTTATACAAAAGGCCGAGCGGAAGATTGTCCTTAGGGAATATTTCTTTAACACAGCACGGGCACTTACTCACGCTGCCGGATTTAACCCCCTTAATCGCCAAACTGGGGTTCTGTCCTCATGCTGGCCTTCAGTTCTGGGCGGGGTTGCTATCACTTGCTCCCTAATGCGAGATGTACCTGCTGATACAGATTAACGTCATATTCCTGCGTGCCGGTCTGCCGACACCAGTGCACGGGCTTTTTTCGGTCATCACATTACCGGGCAGGAGATTTTATCAGGACGTGGTGTGACTGAGCAGCAGCTGGGGCACTGTCATCCGCTTGCAGATTTAACCCCCTTAATCGCCAAACTGGCGTTCAGTCCTGATAGTGTCCTTCCGTCCTGGGCAGGGTTGCTAACACTTGCTCCCTTAATACGAAATGCGCCTGCTGATAAAGATTAAAGTCACATCACTGCATACCGGTCTGCCGACTCCGGTGCATGGCCTTTTCCGATAATCACAAGGACGGACGGGTGATTATATCTGTGCATAGTATGTCTGAGCAGCATCAGAAGGCACTGTCAGCCACTGGCAGATTTAACCCCCTTAATCGCCAAACTGGCGTTCAGTCCTGATAGTGTCCTTCCGTCCTGGGCAGGGTTGCTAACACTTGCTCCCTTAATACGAAATGCGCCTGCTGATAAAGATTAAAGTCACATCACTGCATACCGGTCTGCCGACTCCGGTGCATGGCCTTTTCCGATAATCACAAGGACGGACGGGTGATTATATCTGTGCATAGTATGTCTGAGCAGCATCAGAAGGCACTGTCAGCCGCTGGCAGATTTAACCCCCTTAATCGCCAAACTGGGATCAGTCCTGATAGTGTCCTTCCGTCCTGGAGAGGGTTGCTAACACTTGTTCCCATGATACGAAATGCGCCAGCTGATACAGATTAACGTCTCATTGCCCATGCCGGTCTGCCGACACCGGTGCATGGCCTTTTCCGATATTCGCAAGCACAGATGCTTGATTTTTTCAGGGTGTAATATACCTGAGCAGCATCTGAAGGCACTTTCAGTCGCTGTCAGATTTAACACCCTTAATCGCCAATCTGGGATTTTATGATGTTAACCTCCAGTTCAAGACCCTTGCTCCCATGATGCGAACCTTGCCACCTGATAAAGATTTACGCCTCATTCCTGTATGCAGGTCTTACGACTCTAGTGCACGGACAATTTTCGGTCATAACAAGACCTGGCGGAAGATTTAATCAGGCGTGGTGTGACTGAGCAGAAGCTGGGGCAATGTCAGCCGCTGGCAGAAAAAACCCTTATTCGCCATCTCAAACCGTCATTATGGGTAGTCCTTTTAACTTTCTCAGGACCATTAAGCTTAAACTCCGTTTAGAGAATGACGTAAGATTTAGGCTAAGCAGGTTAAGTGATCCCTCTCCCGGGTTGAACACTATATTCATCGTACGAGCGGAAGATTGTCCTTCGGGAAATATTTCTTAAACACCGCTCGGGATCTTATTGCCACTGGCGGATTTAACCCCCTTAATCGCCATACTGGGGTTCTGTCCTGATGCTGGCCTTCAGTTCTGGGCTTG
This sequence comes from Enterobacter cloacae complex sp. XAL002, assembly GCF_049236805.1. NCBI lineage: Bacteria > Pseudomonadati > Pseudomonadota > Gammaproteobacteria > Enterobacterales > Enterobacteriaceae > Enterobacter > Enterobacter cloacae complex sp. XAL002. The sequence goes on along the minus strand of NZ_JBMKJN010000028.1, from coordinate 8,540 downwards.
GGTTGCTATCGCTTGCTCCCATAATGCGAAATGTGCCTCCTGATACAGATTAACGTCATATTCCTGCGTGCCGGTCTGCCGACACCAGTGCACGGGCTTTTTTCGGTCATCACATTTCCGGGCAGGAGATTCTATCAGGGCGTGGTGTGACTGAGCAGCAACTGGGGCACTGTCAGCAGCTTGCAGATTTAACACCCTTAATCGCCAAACTGGGATTCTGTTCTGATGTTGACCTTCCGTTCTGGGCGGGCTTTGGTTTACTAACACTTACTTCCATAATACGAAATGTGCTTGATGATGCAGATTAAATTCACATTACTGCATACCGGTCTGCCGACACCGGTGCATGGGCGATTTCCGACGATCTCAAGAACATATGGGAGATTATATCAGGGAGAGTAGTATGCCTGAGCAGCATCTGAAGGCACTGTCAGCCGCTGTGAGATTTAACCCCCTTAATCGCCAAACTGGGGTTCTGTCCTCATGCTGGCCTTCAGTTCCGGGCTGGGTTGCTATCACTTGCTCACATAATGCGAAATGTACCTGCTGATACAGATTAACGTCATATTCCTATATGCCAGTCTGCCGACATCAGTGCTTGGGCTATTTTCGGTCAAAACAAGACCTGGCGAGAGATTTAATCAAGCGTGGTGTGACTGAGCAGCAGCTGGGGGCACTGTCATCCGCTTGCAAATTTAACCCCCTTAATCGCCAAACTTGGGTTCAGTCCTGATGTTGGCATTCCGTTCTGGGCGGCGTTGCTATCACTTGCTCCCATTATGCGAAAAGTGCCTGCTGATACAGATTAACGTCATATTCATGCATGCCGGTCTGCCGACACCAGTGCACGGGTTTTTTTCGGTCATTACAATACCGGGCAGGGGATTAAATCAGGGCGTGGTGTGACTGAGCAGCAGCTGGGACACTGTCAGCCGCTGGCAGATTTAACCCCCTTAATCTCCACACTGGGGTTGCCTCCTTAAGTTGGGTTTCATTTCGGGGTGAGGTTGCTAACTCTGCTCCCATAATTCGTAGTGTGCCTCCTCAAGAGATTAACACCTCATATCTTTAGACTGGACTGACGACAACGGTTCACAGTTAGGAAACGTATATCAGCACACCGGTGAGATAGATTTTAGGGTCTAAGCAAGAAATAGGGTAGGCGTGAAGATTCATTAATGGAGCTCTTAACTTCAAAGCGTAGAGAAGGAGACAAGAATCGTGGTTTAAACAGGTTGTGCATTAGGTATGGACTAGAGAGTCTGAGCTCACATCTGCAAGTTAAGCTCACAAAAAATCATAAAAAAGTAAACAAACATTAGCTTAAGATTGAAACTAAGGATAGAATTGTACGCATAACAAGGAAATGGACGCATTATACGTAAAGTTTACATATATGCGTAAAAGTCGGTTTTCAGTGCAAAAAGGTCATAACCATGAATTTACTTGAAAAGATCGCCCTCGTTGGTCAGCGCATGAAAAGCGAGCAGATTTCTCTAAAGGAATCTCTGATGGCTTCATCAAGAGTATCTGTTTCTGATGATAGTGTTGATGGTGTTGATAGACTGATCTATAACCACTGTTTGAATAAAAAAAATCTCTCTGATTTTTTTGGGAAGTCACGAGTAACGTTCAATAAAATACTTTCGGACTTAGAAGAAAAAGAACTTGTTGGTGCACCTATTTATCAAAACAAAAATCATCTTTACACCCGCTGGGATGTTCAAAAAATAATGGATGCCCTGGGTTATCCCAAGTACCGCGATCATTACTTTAGCAGAGCTATTGTTACTCAGAATCATAAAGGCGGTACAGGGAAAAGCACTACATCTGTAGCTTTAGCAGTAGCAGCTGCTTTAGATCTACAACTCAATGCACGTGTATTAATGATCGAATGGGACCCACAAGGTTCGATTGGAAGCAGCATGATTCAAAGTGTCTCAGAAGATGATGTCTTCCTTACAGCAATTGATGCAATCCTTGGAATTTATGAAGAAAATTCTGAGTATAAAAAATATTTAGATTCAGGATTCTCTGAAGAAGAAATCATCACTAATATGCCTTTTTCAACGCATCTGCCAAACTTGGACGTAATAACGGCTTTTCCGACAGATGCTCGTTTTAAAGATAAATACTGGCAATGTTCTAGAGAAGAACGTACGTCTTTGTTACTACGTTTCAAGGAAGTTATCTTACCGGTACTGAAGCAGAACTATGATTTGATTATTATAGACACTCCACCTGAAGATTCACCTTTGATCTGGGCTGCTGACGAAGCGGCCGATGGGATTCTTGTCGCAGTGTCACCACGTGAATATGATTACGCCTCTACTACAGACTTCATGCTTACAATAAGTGAAAGGTTTAAACAATCACCAAGTAAGGGCGACAATTTAAAATGGTTCAAAGTTCTTGCTGTCAATGTAGATGACAAAAGTCCATATGAAAGAATAGTTTTGGATAAATTAATCAGAACTGTTCAGGACCTTTTGATGTCCGCTAACATAAAAAATTCTGAAGCATTTAAGGCAGCTGCTTCCAAAGGGCGTACAGTGCTTGATATCAAAAAATCAGAGGAACTTTGTTCCGCAAAGCAGCTTGATGTCGCAGAAGAATCTGTATTACAGGTATATCAGCAATTTATAAATGAAATAAAAAGTTTTTCAGCTAAGCAAGGAGTTAACGCATGAGCGATGAGCAACATATCGGGAATGATAAATCTCGATATTTAAACGCACCAAAGCGGACAGAAGTCGGTCACCGTTCAGGTCTTGCGGGTTTGAAAACAGCACCTCGCATAAAAAAGTTATTCACTCTTCATAAGGGCCGGAGACTTGAAGCGGAACATGTGATTGTTCCAGCCCAGAGAGTGGAGAAGGAGACCTTAGTCCATCCAGCGAACCCACGAAATCAAGAAGCCCTTACAGATTATTCTGTTAGAGATATTCTTAAGCAGATTGAAGAAAGAGGGGTCGATACCGAAGGGATCGCTGTAAAAAGAGATGGGGTTTATTTATTAATAGAAGGAAGTCGCAGACGTTTCTGCTGTATAAAGGCAGAAAAGGATCTCCCCCTGTGGGTTCTTCCGGATGAACTAACCGAAGATGATATAAATTCAATTATATCCGCAGCACAAACATCTCGAAAATTTTCATATAGAGAAGTTGGGTTTCAATTTATCAAAAAAATGGAAGAAAAAGGATTTTCTACTAATGAAGAACTCGCAGCATATCTTGGGATTAGTCATGTATCGGTAGCCAAAAGAATCCAGGCGGCCCGTATTGACGAAACATTGATCTCTTTATTCCCGGATTATGAAGGAATCCCGAACTCCTATTATAGTCGCTTGTCTCGTTTACAGAAATATGTGCAAAAAAATCTATTTCCTTTAGATGAAGTAATAGATAATGTTAAAGAGGAAACAAAAGATTTAGACATTGGAGATCTCCAGGTTGCTCAAAAAGTTGTAATGGAAAAAATCACACAATCTGTGGAAAGTGTTTGTGAAAAAACTTATTCCACAAAATGGGAAACAAGTGATCTTATTACTTTTGATAACAAAGATAAGTATGCAAGAATCAGTAAAAACAATACTGGTAGAAAAATTCGCTTTGAATTCAATAGGATAAATGCGGGTTTTATTAAGGAACTAGAGGAGTTCATAAAAGAAAAATTAAAAGTATCAGAATAAATATTGAACTGCATCTTTATGATGCAGTTCATATGATTTATATTTTTAATTTCTTGTTATATTAATATGGGGTGTGCGCAGGTTCAGACATATAAGGTCTTAGTTCTATATGAACAGAAGCGCCATTCCCATCATTTACTACGTTTAAAGGTGCTTTTCCCGGCAATGACATAGTTGCAACGTCAGGTCCAGAAACAGCAAAATTATTTTCTGCTGAAGGCATTACTGTAAAAATCTTTATAGCAACATTTTCATGTCTAAATAATGAAATCCCAAAAGTAGAACCAGCTTCGGTATTGCTCACGTCCACAACCACAGGGGTTTTTCCTAGATATTCATTAGTTAGTATGTTTTTTACTAATGCCCCTTCCGGGACAGTATAGATACGGTATGGATATGCTAAAGCCGTGTGACAAAAACATATTAAAATAACAATTAATGTTTGTTTCATAGATTATCCTCATTCAAAAATAAAAGATATAACTCTTGAAAATCGTGGTTAGTAATTAGGTCCGCTTTTCCGGGAAAATCGTAACTAACAGAAAATAAAAGCGAAAGCGAATCTTTTCCTTTTGCTTTGGGAGAGATTCTGCTAAAAGCACGGTTAATAAACATAAGTTGATCTTCATTGTTGAAGCAAAGTCCAAGCATTCCAACCGTAGGAACTACGAATGTGCTTACGCTGCCTGGGGGCAAAAGTTGCTTACTACGGGCATTGTAAGCACAACGACTACCACCTAGCGTTAGGCCTGAAAGCTCAATAAAACTTCTGGTTCCATTCTTGGCGACAAGCCAAACATCAGTTCCTGAACTTTCGACACGTAAAGTAACTTTTCCGTCAGTAAAGGCCTCACTTTTATTGTATAGAATAGGGTCAAAACCAACTGTCGGGAGTTCTTCGATTTTACTTTCTACTGACTGACAACCAGTCAGTAATGCAAACAATAAAAGTGTGATAACTTTAATCATCCCGCTTCCTTAGATTGTTTTTGGCGCTCGTTATAAAAGATAATGATTCACCGGGGTAGAGAATTGTTTCTTTCGTCCAATAACCATAACCACCGAGGATATTTTTTCTTTTCTCAATATAAACGGGTTCAGAAAATACTAAATGTTGATATTTAGGAAGAGATAAGATTTCATATTTTCCTTGTCCAACTAAGAGGTAATTCTTCTCTTTAGGATTGATGGTTACTGGATTACCAACACTTTGAGGTATGTTAAGTTTTTTTATATTTAGGTCAGAATAGTCAGGAACGGACACTTGATCATTAGACGTATTTCCGGGAAGAGTAAACCCTTTACCCTGATCCGGTCCAAAGATGGCAATTATATCTTTGTTGTTTCTTGTGATCGAAACGATAGCCTGAAGGGGCGTATTAGCAAGGTCATTTATAAACGATATAGTTAGACTTGATTTTGGCTCGACCCAAACAATGCTTTTTCCGGATGTGCCTTCGCTTAATGCAATTTTTTCATTTAGTAAGATTTTATTTTTGGCAATGATATTATACTCAAGTTTTGGTATCACAATAAAAAGTGATTCTTTATTTGAAACATTCATGATTTCTAAGAAATTGGTTTTGGTCATGCTGGTCTTTAGAACAGGCCTATATTTACCATTTATAAACCACCTTCCGTTTATAAGCTCCGCTTTAGCAGATATAAGTGAATCACTTTTCTGTGCGGCAGAAGAAAAAGCATCTTTTCTATGCTCTTTCTCTTGATGTGGTGCAGCTGCTGCGTGAAGATGCAAAAGTAATGTTGAAATTGAGATAATCTTCCAATTTATCTTCATCTTGTTACCTCAATGTTGTTTTCAATCGAATCGAGTTCTAAAGGATAGGTTTTAAGTGAATAAAACTTGTTTGTTGTTTGTATTAGCTGATGACACAATAAAACTGGATTGTTCTTCATGATTATTTCTACTAATGTAAGTGCTGGTGAGTCAGTTTGCGGTATACCCGGAGCAACTATTACCTGGTCTTCTAATTTTGACATATAGAGTGATCCAGTATTTATATGCAAACAATTACCGATCAGTACTGGAAGATTGTTTTGAGTACGACCATGGGCTTTTCGAATGCTGTTTACAGGATTCCTACCTAGGACCATAAGGTTGACGTCATTTATCATCATTGGTATTACGGCATGGTCCATACCGAATAGAAACTGGCTCTGAAAAATATTCACATTGGCATAGTTGAATGCTTGAAGCGCATTATAAGTATCAGTGAATGATGTGCGGATAGGGGCGTAATCAGAAGGGCAAACCCCAATTTTTATATCGCCTTTTAGTAAAATCTGCATCATCGTACCAAGCTGGGTATTAAGAAGTTTTTTTACCTCTTCCTCTAAATAGTAACGATTCACAGCTTTATGCCACTTTCCGCCCATTACACACCATCTCTCATTGAGGTATGTGCTGGGGTAAAATGTTCTCCGGTCTTTGTTTAATGGTAACAATTTTTTTAACATTTCTTCTCCGGCTCCGGCAGCTGAGAAATGCCTCACAAAACGTCCATCGAAAAAGCCACTGTTTATCGCCTTCATCAATTCTATGGGTTCCGGCCCATAGTCAAACAAATTTCCAGTAGAGAAAATTACTATCTCTTCTTCTGGCTTTGTAACTGATTGGATCAAGTTGCACAGCGCAGAGTAATGTCCATGAGGATCTGCCAGAAAGAAAATCCTTCCGGAGAAGTTTGTAAGGTCTATAGTTTGGACGTGCTCAGCTGCCATAAATTCCTCTACGTATGTTTACATCGATGATACGGTATTTCGAACTATGATTTTTTTACAAAAAGGCGTCATTTTGGATTCTAAGCCTAAGGACCTTTGTTACTTACAGGTAAAGGCCCCAGTCCTGGCTCTCAAACAGTTCATACTTAGGATGCAAAGTAACTTTCTGATTATAATTGGCTCCTTTATAAACATGGTTAATACATGAATACAGGAAATTTAACGGTAAGGTATTTAAAATGGAAGGATGCTGAAATAACATAGACTTACGTATTTTTTTAATAGTGTTAATGTTGATAATAGGTCACCATTAATGTATAAAGTTAATATCTAATATGGTCCTATTAATAAAAGAGAGTTTTTATGGCTGAACTATTAAAATCTGAAAGTCCTGTTTCACCATCAGTGCAGGATATCACTGAAGCTTTAAAAATCGTTGTCGATGATGGAAGTAAAGCTGCAAAACTGGTTTGTCTTAATGAAAGAAACGAATTAGTTCCCTTGCTTACACAAAATAGTTTTGTTCCAGATTTCCGTGTTCGCCATGAGGGTCTCAATCCTTTTAACTATCTTATTGATGGGCTGGAAAGGTTTTCGCATCACAGCGAATCTAGTAACTCACTGGAATCGACTGATGTATCTCACCAATACGATGAAATTAGCCGGTTAAATGTTCACCATGCACTTCATGCTTCTGGTTTAGTTCCTCAGGATGTTCACCTCTTTGTTACTTTACCACTTAGCCAGTTCTATACTGCTTTAGGGGAAACGAATATTGAAAATATTCAGAGAAAAAAAGATAATCTGATGAAACCAGTAGAGCGTTATCTTGACGGTAAACGCTATTCTTTTAACGTTTTGTCTGTGACTGTTTTCCCTGAATCTTTACCAGCTGTGACCCGGGCAGATGAAATTGAGGATATTGCTTCATTTGAATCAAGTTTGGTAATTGATCTTGGTGGTACTACTCTTGATGTTGCAAGTATTACTGGGCAATTAGAACAGATTTCGAAAGTAAAAGGTTTTGACCGTATTGGTTGTTCTATTGTTTACGATGAGATCAGCAGGTATCTTGAATCTGAGAAACTGAATACGAGTAATGCTTACATTCATCATCTTGTTGATAATCGTCATGATAAATCAGCTTTGAAGGTTGCAGAGGACAAGCGTGACGGTGTTTTTGATGCGGTAAACTCTGCGGTACAGAAGTTGCAAAGTAAAGTAATCAGAGCGGTTACACAAGTCGAAGAGAGGCCTCATAATGTTTTCCTTGTTGGGGGAGGTTCATATCTCATCGAAACAGCTATTCGTAAACATTTTGAAACGGCTAAAGTTATCATGGTAGACAATCCGCAGTTCGCATTATCTTTGGCAATTGCTGATACTATTTATTCAGAATAATGAGCTAGAACATGGCTAAATACCCTATCTCAAATAAGGCAGATAACGACCGGATTCAGATCCGGTCTTTCTGGATATCCGAAAGAAAAGCACCCTATGTTTATAGTTTCTTGAAAAAAACAGAACTTTGTCATAGGGGTGACCAACTGGATTTAATTAGGTCGGCTATTAGTACCGGGTTGGTATTAAATAATTTATTTCCTGACTTGGCAAATTTTATAAATGGTTTAAACGAAAGATTAACACTTGCAGATCTTAATAGGTTTCTGAATGATGGAAATACTATAGATACTGAACCTAAGCCTCCTATTAATGTATTGCTAGAGAATGTCTTAGATCAAAAGTTTAAGGAGTATTTAACACCTCTACAATTAGATAATTCAAAGCAGGATTCTGTTTCTGTAAAAGAAACCTTCCTTGTACAAAAGGAACATGCCTGCTTTGGTGTGAAGATTGAAAATGAGGGAAGCGATACCTCTATACCATCTGAAAGCCCACTTTCTTCAGGTGCATCCAAAATTTCAAAAGAAAAGTCCATTTCCTCTGTGGTGCCAGTGCTAGAAAAAGTATCGGATGAAAATCAAACCGCCTCCATAAGCATAAAATCTAAAGCTAAGGCAAACAAGCGACTAGCGACTTTGGCAAGATAGGGCTTTGTTGAATAAATCAGATTTCGGGTAAGTCTCCCCCGTAGCGGGTTGTGTTT
>NZ_JBMKJN010000027.1:0-59905 GCF_049236805.1 Enterobacter cloacae complex sp. XAL002 | reverse complement strand
CTGAAAAGTGTTACCTATGTTCCCGGTCTGATCTGTTACCTATGTATCCGGTCATACAGTAGCGCCACCGGGCAGGGTTTAACCCACCATCGACTTCGACTCCATAAACGCCCCAATCCCCCACTCGCCTGGATTACGGGCGCTGGTGGCGATGATCCGCGAGCGCAGAATTATTCCAGGTTAGCTTTGTTCAGACCGTAAGCCGCATCCAGCGCGCCCGGCTCCATGCGGGAGGTAATGCCCAGGCGGTTCCAGGCGTTGATCGCTACGATGGCGAAGTTCAGCTCTGAAATCTCGACATCCGAGAAGTGCTCCGCCACGCTGCGGTACAGCGCATCGCTCACGCCATGTACGCCAATCTGGGTCAGCGCTTCGGTGAAGGCCAGCGCCGCTTTTTCACGGGCGCTAAACAGCGGGGACTCGCGCCAGGCCGCCAGATGGTACAGGCGCAGCTCGCGCTCACCGGCGATTTTAGCCTCTTTCGAGTGCATATCCAGACAGAAGGTGCAGCCGTTCAGCTGCGATACGCGAATGTCGATCAGGTGCTTCAGTGCCGGATCAATAGAGGTTTTCGCCACCTCCATGCTCAGGGCAGAAAGCGCGTTGGCAAGTGCAGGTGTGGCTTTGTGGTGGTTTACGCGGGTGCTCATTGTCTTTCCTCTTTTTGTGCCGTTTTTTTCATGCGATAAGGCAAATCTACGCCGTTAATGACATAGTAAAAAGACACAAAAAGCGTGAAATGAGGTAGGACATGAAGCCGGGCTATCATGAGATTTATTCCCGCTATCGCGACAACATCACGCGCGGCGTGCTGAAGCCGGGCGACAAGGTACCTGCCATCCGCGTGCTGGCTGAAGAGCTTAAGGTCGCGCGAAAAACCGTTGAAACAGCCTATGCCATTCTGACAGGGGAAGGGTATCTGGTAAGCCAGGGCGCGCGCGGGACGCGGGTGAACCCGGATCTTCTGCTGCCCGCGCAACACGCCCCCGCAGAACAAGCGACCGGCACGCTGCCGGCGTCGTTGATTAGCCAGCGCGAACGGGCCGGTTTTCTGCGCCCCGGCATTCCGGCGCTCGACAGCTTCCCCTATAAAAAATGGCTGCTGCTGGCGGGCCAGGCGACGCGCGCCATGCGTCAGGATGAAATGCTCAACCCGCCGGTGCTGGGCTGGTATCCGCTGCGCGAGGCGATTGCCCGCTATCTCAATATCTCGCGCGGGTTATCCTGCACCGCCGAACAGGTACTGATCACCAGCGGCTACAGCGGCAGCCTGCGCCTGATCCTCGACACGCTTGCCAGCCGCAGCGACAAGGTGGTGTTTGAGGATCCGGGCTATTTTATGGGCCAGCAGCTGCTCAAGCGGATCGTGCCCCGCCTGCACACCGTGCCGGTTGATCGCTGCGGCATCGATACGGACTACCTGCTCCGTCATCATCGCGACGCGCGTTTTGCCATCGTGACCCCGTCGCATCAAAGCCCGCTGGCGGTGACGCTCTCACTGCCGCGCAAGCAGCAGCTGCTCGACTGGGCGTCACAAAACGAGGCGTGGATTATCGAAGACGATTACGACGGGGAATTTCACTACACCCGCAAAGTGCTGCCGTCGCTGAAAAGCCTCGACCAGCATGACAGGGTGATCTTTATGGGCACCTTCAGCAAAACCATCATGCCTTCACTGCGCATGGGCTACGTGGTGATGCCCGCCAGCACCGTCGGGGCCTTTACCGACTGCGCGGACATTACCACCAGCGGCCAGCCGGTGCTGACGCAAAAAATCCTCACCGCATTTCTCAACGAAGGGCATTTTTTTCGTCATCTGAAAAAGATGCGCGCCCTGTATCAGATCCGCCGCGACTGGATGATTGCCGCCCTGCGTGAGGTCTATGGTGACCTGTTCTTCACCGAGCAAAACGACGGTGGAATGCATATTGTCGCGTTCCTCGCAAAGGGAAGCGCTGACCGGGAGATTGCCCGCTGCTGGCAGGAACAGCAACTACAGGTTAATGCGCTGTCGGAGTGGTATCGCGGGTCGGGCAAACGCTACGGGCTGGTGATGGGCTATAACAACGTGCGGTCATATCAGGAGGCGGTTGAGCTGCTGGAAAGGCCGAAACGGCAGACGCTTGCGCTGTTGAGTTGAAAACCGCCGGGTGGCGGCTGCGCCTTACCCGGCCTACGGTCTCCTGTAGGCCCGGTAAGCGTAGCGCCACCGGGCAACCCTATGCTTACACATCATATCGCGATAACCCAACGTCCTTGAGCTGCTCGTCGCTCATCTGGCTCAGAATGCGGCGGGTACGGTTGATGCGATACCAGTTACGCAGCGTTTTCGCTACCCAGACAAACGCGATAAACGGACGTTTTGAACGATTCTCGTAGAATTCCATGATGCTCTCCTCGCTGTGCCAGTGGGGTTATCATCATGGAAAACGGCCAATACAATACAGATTCAAAAACTGCTTTTGTTTACCATACAGATCCGCTAAAACGGTATCTGCATGGCGTTTTACCCACCAATCTGTACTGGTTTAATAATCTGTATGGTGAAAACAAAGGATACAGCATGACGCGCTATCAACATCTGGCCAACCTACTGGCGGAACGTATCGAACAAGGGCTGTATCGCAGCGGCGAACGTCTGCCGTCGGTACGCACGCTGAGCCAGGAACACGGCGTGAGTATCAGCACCATACAGCAGGCCTACCAGATCCTCGAAAATCTCCAGTTGATCACGCCCCAGCCGCGCTCCGGTTATTTTGTCTCGAAACGCAAAGCGCAGCCGCCCGTACCGGCGATGACGCGCCCGGTGCAGCGCCCCGTGGACGTCACCCAGTGGGATGAGGTGATGATGCTGCTGGACGCCCGCGCCGACAAAGAGATGATCTCCTTTGGCGGCGGCTCGCCGGACATCAACCAGCCGAGCCTGAAGCCGCTGTGGCGCGAGATGAGCCGCATTGCGCAGCATAACCCTGGCGAAATGCTGAGCTATGACGTGCTCGATGGTCGTCTGGAGCTGCGCGAGCAGATCGCCCGCCTGATGCTGGACGGCGGCTCCACCGTGGCGGCAAACGAGATTGTGATCACCAACGGCTGCCACGGCGCGCTGTCGATCGCCCTGCTCTCGGTGTGCAAGCCTGGGGACATCGTGGCGGTCGAGTCGCCGTCGTTTCACGGCACCATGCAGATGCTGCGCGGATTCGACATCAAGGCGATTGAAATACCTACCGATCCCGAGACCGGGATCAGCATCGAGGCGTTAGAGCTGGCGCTGGAGCAGTGGCCGATCAAAGCGGTGATCCTGGTCCCCAACTGCAATAACCCGCTCGGGTTTATCATGCCGGAAGCACGTAAAAAGCAGGTGCTGGCGCTCGCCCAGCGGCACGATATTGTGATTGTGGAGGATGATATCTACGGCGAGCTGGCCGCAGAGTACCCGCGCCCGCGCACCATTCACTCGATGGACATTGATGGCCGCGTGATCCTCTGCAGCTCCTTTACCAAAACCGTGGCGCCGGGGCTACGCGTCGGCTGGATTGTGCCGGGGCGCTATTACGACCGGGTGATGCACATGAAATACGCCGCGGGCGGGTTTAACGTGCCGGGCACGCAGATGGCGGTGGCGGCGTTTATTCGCGACGGTCATTACCATCGCCACGTGCGGCGCATGCGCCAGATTTATCAGCAGAATATGGAGACCTACACCTGCTGGGTGCGGCAGTATTTTCCGGCAGAAATATGCGTTACCCGCCCGCAGGGCAGCTTCCTGCTGTGGGTCGAGCTGCCGGAGACGGTCGACATGGTGTGCGTCAGCAAGCAGCTGTGCCGTCTCAAAATCCAGGCTGCGGCCGGGTCGCTGTTTTCCGCCTCCGGTAAGTACCGCAACTGTCTGCGGATCAACGTGGCGCTGCCGCCGACGGATAAACATCGCGAGGCGTTGAAAAAGATGGGTGAGGCGATTGTGATTGCGATGGAGGGGTAGTGCGGCATTTTGCCCTCACCCCGGCCCTCTCCCGCAGGGAGAGGGTGAAAACCGATCCCGTAGGCCCGGTAAGCGCAGCGCCACCGGGCATTGGCTAACGACTCAGAACGTCCACGAAACGCTGCCGACAATGCTGCGCTCTGCACCGAAGTAGCAGTAAGAGAGCGAGTTACACGCCGCAACGTAGCTTTTGTCCGTCAGGTTATTGACGTTCAACTGCGCGCTCACGCCCGTGAGCCCCACTTTCGACAGGTCATACCCCACGACCATATCCACCAGGGTGTATGACGGTAGCGTATGGGTGTTCTGACGATCGCTGGCGATCCCGTTGACATAGCGCACGCCGGAGCCGACGGTCAGGCCGTCCAGCGGGCCGCTTTTGACGTCGTAGCTCAGCCAGGCGCTGGCCATGTTACGCGGGGCATAGACGGCGCGCTTGCCCTCCTCTTCCGGGCTGCTCTTCTTGTAGCGAATATCCGTATAGGTGTAGGCCGCCTGCATGCGCAGGCTGTCGGTCAGCTGTCCAATCGCCTCCAGCTCAACGCCTTCGGATTCGATTTCACCGATGGAACGGTACGGATCGGTCGGCTCCTCTTTAGTGGCAATGTTCTTCTGGTTGATGCGGAACACCGAGGCGCTGAACTGGCTGTTCATCCCCTCCGGCTCATACTTCACGCCCGCTTCCCACTGCTTGCCCTTCATCGGATCCAGGATATTCCCCTGCTCGTCGGCAAAGCTGGTCGGCGTAAAGGCGGTGGAGTAGCTGACGTACGGCGCGACGCCGTTATCAAACAGATACAGCAGCGCCGCGCGGCTGCTGAAGTTGTTTTTATCCAGATCGCTGCGGGTATGGTTGAAGTTGTCGACGTTCGACACGCTTACCTGGTCGTAACGCCCACCCAGCGTGAGGCGCCAGCGGTCAATGGACATCTGATCCTGCAGGTAGTAGCCGGTCTGGCGCAGCTTATGCTTTTCCCTGCTGTACTGGGTGATATAGTCCGGCTTCGCGCCATAAGCAGGATGGAAAGCGTCAATCGGCGGGAAGCCGCCGTAGTAGCCGGTGACGTTGTTGGTGCGGTCCTGGTAGTCCATGCCGATCAGCACGCGGTGGTTCACCTCGCCGGTATCGAAGCTGCCGTCGACCTGGTTATCCAGGGTGATGGCGTTCATCTTCTCATCGGAGCCGGAATAGCCGCGGTTCAGCTCGGTGTCGTTCAGCCAGCCTGCGGCATACACCTGGTTCAGCTCGACTTTGGTGTGCAGGTAGCGCAGCTTCTGGCGCACGGCCCAGCCGCTGTCAAACAAGTGCTCGATGTTATAACCGACCATGTTTTCCCGACGATCGTACTTGTCGTAATCGTCTTCACCTTCAAAAAAGGTGTTGGAGATTTTCTTACCGCTGTGCGGCACGACGGTGCCCTCATACGGCAGGCCGGAGTGGCTGCCGCCTTCCGGATCGCGGTGCAGGTAGGCCATCAGATCCAGACGGGTATTATCGGTGATACGCCAGGTCAGGCTCGGCATCAGCGCGTAACGCTCTTCTTTGAGCGGATCGAACTGGGAATCGGCATAGCGGGTCATCCCGCTGAGGCGTACCGCCACGCGGTCGTTATCATCAACCGGGCCGGTGACGTCGAACATCGCCCCACGCTGGTTATTGTTACCGGCGAAGAGCTTGATCTCCCCGCCCGGATCGAACGATGGCTTACGGGAGGTGAGCGCCACGATGCCGCCCGGCGATGAGCGACCGTACAGCACGGAGGCCGGGCCGCGCACGACTTCGATACTGTCCAGGAACCACGGATCAACCACCAGCGAGCTGTGGGAATTGGTGTCGCCCATCATCTTCAGGCCGTCGAGGTAGACGTTGTCCAGGCTGCCGTCCGAGAAGCCGCGCAGCACCATGTAGTCGAAGCGGTTTGATGCCCCAATCTGGTTGCTGTAGACCCCCGGCGTGTAGCTCACGGCCTGACGCACGCTGGTTGCGCCCTGCTCTTCGAACTGCTCGCGGGTGACGATAGAGACCGATTGCGGGGTTTCAATATCCGGCGTTTCAAGCTTGGTGGCTGCAGACTGCATCTGCGAGGTCACCACCACGGTGTCAGTTTTTTGGGCATCCTGCGCCAGTAAAGGAAAAGCGACGCTACCGGTAACCCATCCCACCAGCAGTGCCAGACGCGATTTAGCAAACATAACCCTCTCCAGAGATATTTCTTATTGTTAATAAGAATTATTACCTTTTTGAGGGTGCAAACAGCTATGCGCGCCGCCAGGTTATGTATGCGCGATGCTAAACCGCACGGGATACGTTCGCGCGATGGACAAAATTACGTTAGCGGAATTTGCGCACGTCACCCGGTGAAATCCCGTAATGACGACGAAACGCGGTGGCGAAGTTGGTGGCATGCTGATACCCGCACATCCACGCCGCCTGCTGTACGCTGTGGCCTTCCAGCAGATAGCGACGCGCCAGCGCAAGGCGACAGTCGCGGAGATAATCGAAGAGTGTGCAGCCGTAGCGTTGACGGAACTTGCTGCGCAGGCTGCTTGGGCTCATGGCAGCAAGGGCTGCCAGCTGCGCGAGTGTATGGTCACGTTCAGGAGACTGTTCCAGCAGGCACCGGACGCGTTCCAGACGCGCATGCTCAGGGCGGCTCGGGCAGGGCAGCTGGCACTGGTTCAGGCCGTGGCCGAGCAGCTGGTACATGAGCCCCTCCAGCAACAGCTTACGCGAGAGCACGCTTCCCCCCTGCCGCTGTGCATGCTGAATGCCTGACATCACAAACTCGGGAACGTGCCAGACAAACGCGGGGGTATTCAGGCTTTGCCATTCCAGCAGCAGCGACTCAAGCAGGGCTTCACGTCCGGCATCGTGCGGGTACACGCCAAACGAGAGCGTTTTCAGCGTGCTGTCAGCATCGTGACGCGCGCTCATCACCTGATCTTCACTCAGACGCGAGCTGAACGCCATGCCCGGGCGGACGGGATAATCGATACCATTGAGCGTGAGCGTCACGCACCCTTCCAGCACCACCAGCATATAAAGCGGGCTGCTGTGGCGAGAGGTGGTTTCATAGGGCTGTAATACACGTACGTCGGAATGGGTCAGTGAAATGCCGGACGAGAGCGTCATCTCTTCAACATTCCCCTGCAACACGGGGCTGCCGCTGACCTGCTCATCTTTTAGCTGCGGGAAACGGTAGTCGATGCCGTAGCGCTCGCCGAATATTTGAAAATCCTCAACAAAAAATATGCGCTTCGCTGATGTATTTTCACTCTGGAGCATAATTCGGAACCTGCATCGGGGAAAGGACAGGCAAAACAGTACCATTCATTTGCCATGGCAGCAATCACCGGGCGCAGACACTATTACGCTCCGGACAAAGCCGGAGCGAAGGCGTATATTTCTTTACGAGAAATATATTTATGCTTCCTGCCACTCAGCAAAAACCTCTTTATGGTTTTTGGTCAGGACAACTTTATTATCTTCGACCTTATCGACCCAGCCGAGAGGAATAAAGTGGTGCTTGCCGCCTGATTCCGGGTCGCTCTTTGCAAGCTTGATACGCTCACCATCAAGATGGTCCACAACCCCGACATGCGTTCCGCAGCTGGCGACAACCTGAGTGTGATCCTTAATTGCGCTTTTATCTACCATATTAATTCTCCTGTTTCGGTTATTTGCCTGTTGCACGAAATTAACTGTAGCGCATAAATTCGGACCTGAAATGCGTATTAGCATTTTGAAACATCATTGACAGAACCGAATATTATGTCTATTTAGCGCCGAATTGAAAAAAATAAGAATGAGATGAATTATTAGCGACTGATTATTTTCCGTTCATAATTAAAGTATCGCAACCAACGAGGAGGTATTTATGACGATTCGCAACAATCGGACAGAAATTTCGCTGGCTCTTGGTGAAGCGGTCTTAGACATCGTGCAAAAAGGCCATGAGGTATCGCGAGAAAATCTCGCCCAGGCGATGAAAATCAAAGCGGAAAAAGAGCGCGACGATGAGCGGCTTCTGAACTACTGGAAGGCCTGTAATATGCTGGTTTGAACGTAGCGGCGTTTAGTCTGACTAAACGCCGCTGTCTGTTACTCGTCGAAGTACCAGTATCCCTGGTTAATCAATCCGGTCAACTCTTCCACAAACGCCGGATTATTCAGCGCATTGCCCAGCTCGGCCTGGCCGAGCTGGGTGTAGCGGGACAGCGCGTCCGCCCCGTTCACATCCGCCGTCTCCAGCTGTTCGCTGTTAATAAAGAAGCTGCCGTTGACGTTCAGCACGCGCAGCCCGCTCAGGCGTGAAAGCGTTTCGCCCCCTTGCAGCGCGTCGAGCACCTCGTCTGCGGAATACGGCGGCTCGGCGGCGGCAATATCCAGCTCGTGACGCGGCGTGGAGACGAAGCTGCCGAACCATTTTATAAAATCATCCGGCTTGCTAATCATGTCGATCATCATCTGGCGAATGCGATCGAGCTCGTACTGCTCCACGCGGCCCGGGTGTTCGCGGCAGGTCAGATCCGGATCGCTGTAGTGCTCGCCACCCAGATCGTTTTCCAGCGCGTAATCGGCAAAGCTGCTGATCAGATCGCGACCGTTCGGCCCGCGGAAACCGACAGAGTAGTTGAGCGCGGTTTCATGGGTGAAGCCGTCATGCGGGAATCCAGGCGGAATATAGAGGATATCGCCCGGGGCCAGATCTTCGTCAATGATTGGCTCAAACGGATCGACGTGCAGCAGGGCCGGATGCGGACAGAACTGACGCATCGGCAGCTTGTCACCCACGCGCCAGCGACGGCTACCCATCCCCTGAATAATAAACACATCGTACTGATCGATATGCGGCCCAACGCCGCCGCCCGGGACGGAGAAGGAGATCATCAGGTCATCGAGACGCCAGTCCGGCAGGACGCGGAACGGACGCACCAGCTCTGCGGCGGGCATATGCCAGTGGTTCACCGCCTGCGCCAGCAGAGACCAGCCGGTTTCACCGAGGTTATCGAAATGCTCAAACGGGCCATTGCTCGCCTGCCACTTGCCGTTAGCATGGCTTACCAGGCGGCTATCGACTTCCGGCTCCATCGCCAGACCCGCCAGTTCATCAGGGGTAATGGGGTCGACAAAATTCGGGAAGGCATTTTTCAGCACAACGGGTTGTTTTTGCCAGTATTTCTCAAGAAATTCCGGCCAGTCGAGGTTCAGTTGATACGCCATGGTTAGCACCAGTGAGAGGGGAGACAGGCGCGATTATAGAAGAGACAGCCAGGGGGGAACTTGTCATGGGTCAATCGAGCGCGCGTAGGTCGGGTAAGGCGAAGCCGTCACCCGACGCACGCGCGGGCTAAAACTTAATCCAGGTTCAGCTCGTCATAATGGGTGATCAGTTTGCCCACGATGCCGTAGTCCAGCGCTTCCGCCGGTGACATCCAGAAGTTACGGTCGGTGTCCTTCTTCACTTTCTCCAGCGGCTGGCCGGTGGCGTCAGCAATCAGTTTGTTTACGCGTTCCAGCATACGGATAATCTCGCGCGCTTCGATTTCGATATCCGTTGCCTGACCGCGCACGCCGCCCAGCGGCTGGTGGATCATAAAGCGGGTATTCGGCAGCGAGTAGCGGTGCTCTTTTTTCGCCGCCAGGAAGATGGTGATCCCGGCGCTTGCCACCCAGCCGGTGCCAATGACGTGCACTTCCGGTCGGATAAACTTAATGAAGTCGTGGATGGTGTCGCCCGCTTCCACGTGGCCGCCCTGGCTGTTGATGTACAGCTTGATCGGATCGTTGCTGACGCTTTGCAGCAGGATCATCTGAGTGATGACTTTCTGGGCCAGCTCCTGGTTGATCTCACCGGAGATGACAATCGAACGGGATTCCAGCAGTTTTTGCTGTAGAGCGCCCGCGCCGCTTGTTCCTTCCGCTTTTTCTTTATCGTCACTGCTTTTCAGTGTGTAGTGCATCGTTATGTCCTCAGCTTGTCGCGCTCAAAATCAGAGTGTAGCCTGTTTTACCCGTCGGCGTCCTCACACAAAACATCGTGGCTCAGGATGAATATCGCCTGTGTCACGCTCTGGCTTCGCAGCCGGAAAGGTCTCTAAAAACAGCGTTCCGATCCTAACCAATTCGCCACATTTTTATTACACTTTCATATCATCTTCATATTGCCGAATGATAATAATTATTAATGTGTTAGTATGAATGAGGATAGCAAACAGTCGCTTACGTTCAAAAAGGCGCATTTTATTCTCGATGGTTTACTGATCACACCGGGGCGGTGAATGGAACACATTGTTTATGTGGTTGATGACGATGACGCTGTCAGGCAGTCCGTTGTTGGGCTGCTGGAATCAGCGGATATACACGCCCTTGGCTTTTCCTCAGCAGAAGCCTTTCTCAGCCATCCCTTTGAGGATCTGCCCTCCTGCGTGATTCTCGATATGCAGATGCCCACGATCACCGGGTTTGATGTCGCAGATGCGCTGAAAGCCAACGGGCGAGAAATACCGATCATTTTTCTCACCGGTCACGGCACCATCCCTATGTCCGTCCGGGCGATCAAAGGCGGGGCCTACGAATTTCTCACTAAACCCGTTGAATCCAGCGCCCTCATTGGCTCTATCGAATCCGCGCTCAGGCTGGCACAGCACAACGCCGCCCGCGTCAAAGAGCACTACGCCCTGAAACAGCGCCACATGTCCCTCACGCCGCGCGAGCATGAGGTGCTTGAGCTTGCCATCAGCGGCAAGCTCAACAAGCAGATCGCCGCCGAGTTGGGCGTCAGTGAGATTACGGTGAAAGTACACCGCCGCCGGGTGATGGAGAAAATGCAGGTCCGCTCCGTGGCCGAGCTGGTCAGGGCCGTCGAGCGCCTGACCAAACATCAGCCAGCGGAATAACCGTTACGCCTCCTGTCCGGCAAGCGGCAACGCGAAGGTAAACACCGTCCCGTACGGATCTCTGCGGCGCGCGCTCAGTTTTCCCCGGTGCCGTTCAATGATGCTGGCGCTGATGGTCAGCCCCATCCCCATTCCCTGCGCTTTGGTCGAATAGAACGAGTCAAAGATCCGCTCGGTGAGCTCCGGCTCAATGCCGCTGCCGGTATCGGCGATCTCAAAGATCACCTTCCCTTCGGCGCAGTTCGCGGTGGCGATCGTGATGCTGCACGGGCGATCCGTCACTTCCGCCATCGCTTCCATCGCATTCATCACCAGGTTAAGCAGCACCTGCTGGATCTGCACGCTGTCGCCGATGATAAAGCTGTCGTCAGCGTTCAGGAGATAATCAACGCATATGTGTCGCAGCTCAAGTTCGCTGCGGGAGAGCATAATGATGTGGTGGATCAGGAAGTGCAGATCGATTCGCGTAAACGTGGGGTCCTGTTTGCGCGTCAGAGATTGAATGCTGCGGATGATCTCCCCTGCCCGCTCGCCCTCGGCGGCGATCTCCTCCAGCCCCTCGCGCACTTTGTCCAGCCGCGCCGGATCGCGGTTGAGCCAGCGCAGGCTCGCGCCGGCGTTCGAGACAATCGACATCAGCGGCTGGTTGATCTCGTGCGCGATCGAGGAGGTCAGTTGCCCGACGGTGGTGGCCCGTGAGACTCGCGCCAGATCCGCCTGCGCCACCCGCATCGCATCCTCCGCCGCCCGCTGGCTGGTGATGTCGGTAATGATGCCGTAATACTCATTCACTTCGCTGCCCACGCCCACCGGATCGCCAATCCCGAGGATGTAGCGAACGGAGCCGTCGGTGCGGATAATGCGAAACTCCGCGCGCATCGACAGTCCGTCACGCACGCTCTGATTAACGAGGTTACCGATCCGGCCATAATCATCCTCATGCACGAAGGTCAAAAACTCCGCCATTGAGATCATCTTTTGCTGCTCCGGCAGGCCAAGAATACGGGCGTACTCTTCGGACATAAACATCAGATCCTGCACCAGCTCCCAGCGCCAGCTGCCGGTATGGCTGATCTGCTCACCCAGCATCAGCGAGGTCTGGCTGGCGCGCAGCTCTTTCTCCACCCGTCGGCGGTGGATGTTTTCCGCCAGCAGCTCGGCGTAGAGCCGTGCCGTCTCCAGCGAAACAGCCGCCTGCGCGCCCAGCAGGCTGACCACGCGCGAATGTTCGGCGGTAAACACTTCCGGCATCAGGCGGTTTTCCAGATACAGCACCCCCACCAGTCGCGCCTGTTTGAACATCGGGACACACATCACGGCGGCGCCGGACGTCACCAGATAAGGATCCTGGCTGAACGGGTGAAATTCCTCCGGTTTGCCGGTGCGGATCTCCTGCCCGGTGCGGATCACCGCGGCCAGCACCGACAGCGGCATGTCCGTCGCCATCGGTGTCTCTTTCAGGATGCGAACCCGCACCCCGTCGGTGCTGGTCCAGGCGCTGGCTTCGATCTCCGGGATGTGATTATCGCTGACGCGAAGCAGCAGGCCACGCTGCGCCCCGGCCCGTTCAAGCAGCAGCGTCATCAGGTTTTCAATTAAACGCTCGAGGTTGATTTCTTCGGACAAGGCGCGTGAGGCTTTGATGACGCTCTGTAAATCGCGGATCACCTCGTTCTGGGCAAATGCCACGGTGTCGTACGCGCGGCTCTGCCCGGAGGCCAGCAGATGCGGAAAATCCTGCTCCAGCTGACGCACCTTGGCCTGCGCCCCGGCGCGGCCCCAGGCGGCAATCGAACCGCGGAAATGGGCGTCGGAGGCGGTCGGGTAGCCGCAGGCCAGCGAGAAACGCCCTGCCAGCTCGTGGGCCAGGGCATTGATCGGGTTAAACCCGCCCTCCCGCGAGAGCCGCACCGCCTTTTCATACTGCTCCAGCGCGATGCTGTTCATGCCGTCCAGACGGACGATTTCGGCATAAATCAGCGCCTCTTTATCGGCAAACGTGCCCGGATTGATCCGCGCCCAGAGGGCAATTTTGTCGTAATGGTGATGAATACTGCGGCGATAATCCGCCGAGAAGGTCTCCGGCGAAAGCTGGCGGGAGAGCGCCAGCGCGCTGTAAAAATGGTAATCCAGCAGATGGATATGGCCCGGCGCGGACCACGCATACCAGCCCGCCCTCTCTAAATCCGCCTGCGCGTCGGCGTATTCGCCGCAGGTAAAGTGCGCCATCCCGCGATAGAGCCAGTACCAGAACAGCATGGTCGAGGTCTGCTCGGGCGCCTGCTCCGGCGGTGCGGGCAGCAGATCGTCAGGCAGCGCCTGGGCGGCGCTCCATGTGCCCGTCACCGGCGTGCGTAAAAACTCCACGTAGCGGCGCTGAATGTGCAGAACGGTTTCAATGTCCTGATAATCCGTTTTACGCACAAAAGCCAGACCGCGATCGATGCTGGTCAACACGCCGTCCAGATGATCGCCCCGGGAGAGGAAGTTAATGATCTGGTGACAGGCCGCGAAGCAGGCCATCGTCATGTCGCCGTGGGTCACCGCCGAGGTAAAGCAGGCCTTGGCGCACTCGATAGTGTACGACAGCGGCTGGGTCCAGACGCTGAGCTGGTCGAGCGGCAGCAGAGTTTTAGCTTCATAGGCATCATAGCCGTGGCGGTTCACCAGCTCGCGAGCCAGCGTGCCGTACTCAAACCCGAGACGGTATTCGGCATAGCGGTGGCCAATCAGCACGCCAAACCAGGCCATCGCCGTGGTAGATGTGCCGGTTATGCCGCGATCGAGCGTGAGGTGCATCATCCGGCACAGGAGTAAAAAGTGCAGGCGCGGGCAGGTAAAGCTGGCGAAAATACTGGCGCTGTAAAGCAGGTTCATTACCGCTTCGGTCTCCGCGCTCTCCATCAGCTTAAGCTGAGTAAACGGGTTCTGCGGCGCGTCGGCGGTGCGTTGACAGAACTGCTGCCAGGCCTCGTCACATTCGGCATTTTCCGGGTAGCGGCTGATCTGGATCCCGAACACGCCCAGCCAGCATAACGACGCCTCCAGCGCCAGGCGGATCTCCGACTGGCGCATATAGACTTCCGCCAGCAGGTTAGCGGCCAGCGCTTTCTCCGTCAGCCCGCCCGGTGAGCCGAGGATCGTATCGCACAGCGCGCGCGTGCGCTCCAGGTGCCCGAGCGCGAACTCACAGCCCGCCTCTTCGATATCCAGCATAAAGTCCGAGACCGGACCCGCGTTCCCCAGCGCACTGGCGGTCTGGATGTAACTTAACGCGGAAAGGTAATCGCCGGTACGCTTCGCACGCCGCGCGGCCTGGAGGCTCAGCTCACGGAATCTCTGGCGCTGCGGCGCAGGCTGGATGCAGTCCAGCGCGGCGCTGACGTGGTGAACCGCGCGGAACAGCAGTTCGTTACCCGCCGTCTGCCGCGCGGCATCCGCCAGCAGGCTGGCGGTGGTCAGGTGCAGATGGCTTTTCTCGCCCTCATCCAGCAGGGCAAAGGCGGCTTCCTGCACCCGATCGTGGGTAAAAGCGTACGCTTTCTCCGTCAGCACAATCAGCTGAGCGGTAACCGCCGGATGAAGGGCGTAGCGGATTTCCGCCGCCGACTGCCCCACCACGCGGCACAGCATCTCCAGCTCGCCCGTGCAGCCGAGGCAGGCGATGCTGCCCAGCAGGCGGCGCGTCTCGTCGGGCATCTCCTTGAGCTGTTCAAGCACCAGCGTCACCACGTTCTCGGTGTAATGCCGGGCGCGGATGGCCTGGAGATCGTAATGCCATTTCCCCTGATATTTGTTGTGCACCACCAGTCCGTCATCGACGATGCGGCGGAAAAATTCCTGAACGAACAGCGGGTTGCCGCCGGTTTTTTCATGGATCAGCGTGGCAAGATCGGAGGTGCCGGTACTGCGGGCATGAAAAATCCCCCCGAGCCAGCGTGCCACGGCCTTCACCGACAGCGGCTGCGGCACGATCGTCATGGCATGCTGCGCCGCCTCCGGCAGGCTCGCCAGCGCGGTTTGCAAGCTGGGATCAGAAAGCGAACTGAGATCGCGGTGCGCCACCACCACCAGCAGCGGGATGGCGCCGCAGGCGCGCAGCAGGTGATCGAGCGTTTGCAGGCTGGCGGCGTCGATCCACTGCACATCATCCAGCAGCAGCACCAGCGGCGCGCCCTGGGTGGCGAAGGTTTTCACCAGCGCCAGCACCATATGGCTGAAGCGCGCCCGCGCGTCGATGGAAAATGTATCCGCAGAGAAACGCGGTTTATTCTCAAGAAATAAATTCAGCTCCGGCACCAGGCTGACAGCCAGCTCCTCGAAGCCTTCCAGCGCGCGCGACAGGCGGGTTTTCCACGTCGCCACCTCCCCGGCTGGCAGCCCGAGCAGGTGCAGCGTGAGCGTCCGAAACGCCGAACTCAGCACGCCGTAGGGCAGCGTGGGAGAGTATTGATCGACCTTGCCCACCGCCAGCAGCACCTTGCGCTGTTGCAGCGATTTCAGCGTGGTGGCGATCACGGAAGATTTGCCGATCCCCGACGGACCGCCAATCGTCACCAGTTCCGGCGCACCGCTCTGGCGGACCAGCTCAAACGCGGCGATGACGTCGCTGGCCTGCGGATGCGCAGAGAAAAGCGAATCGGCAAGATGGATCGCCGGAGAGCGATCCTGCTGGCCGGGAATAAAGTCGACGATCTCACCTTCGGCGGTCAGCGTCGCCTGGCAGCGCCTGAGGTCGGCAATCAGCCCGTCGACGGTCTGATAGCGATTCTCCGGATTCTTCTCCAGCAACTTAAGGATAATGGTCGACAGCATGCCGGGTACGTCCGGACGCACCCGGCCCGGCGCAAGCGGCTCGGAGGCAATGTGGTAATGCGCCCAGTTAGTCTGGTCATCAGCGCTCAGTTCAAACGGCAATCGCCCGGTCAGAAGTTCATAAAGCACGATACCCAGACTGTAGAGATCGCTCCGGCTGTCGACGGCGCGCCGGGTACGCGTGGTGTGTTCCGGTGACATGTAGGCGGGCGTGCCGCCAGACGCGGCAAGCCGGGACTGGGAGAATGCGTCGGAAGTGGCGCAGGAAAGACCAAAGCTGCACAGACGGCTGGTGGCGTCGTGATGAACGAAGATCGACCCGGGTTTGATATCGCCGTGGATCAGGTTGTGCAGATGCATCTGGCGCAGGGGACCGCAGATGCGGATCGCCATCTCGATAAAGCGGGCGATCCCGGAAATCGCCTTACCTGCCCGGCACGCCAGCAGTTCAAAGCAGAACGGCGCGTAGACCAGCGCAAAACGTCCGCGATACTGGGTTGAAGCGACGGGCCGGATAGCCCAGCCGTCATGAAGTCGATCGCGCAGGGCAAACTCGTTTTTAAGCAGCCGCGTTGCCCGCTCCTCTTCTTCATCGCTGACCGCGGTGGCAATAATAAACGAACCGCCTGACTGGGGATGCCGCCCGTTCATCCAGGAGATGCCGCCCTCCTGCGCCAGCACGGTAAAAATAACATCCTCTTTCAGAACAAAAGCCCGCCCTTCATGGAGACTTCCCTGGGCGGGCCAAAATGCAGGCGACGTTTGTTCGTTCATCCGCGATCCTTATTGTCGGCGGGTCAGCTCCCGCTGAATATGATCCAGCAGAATATCGATGTTAATCGGCTTACGCAAAAATGCAGCGGCGCCCAGGCTGAGTGCATACCGCTGCATATTTTCATCCGCATGGCCGGAGATAAACAGTATTGGCGGCGGCGGCGTGGCCAGCAACCGCAGCTTCTCAAACAGCTCGATCCCGTTCATGCCGCGCAGCTTGATGTCGGTGATCACCAGCGACGCGCCGGACAGGGCGAGAGGGTGGCTCAAAAACACCTCTGCCGAATCGAAGGTATCGGTAGCATACCCTTCCGATTGCAGCAGGTTACTGAGCCCGCTGCGAACAGAGCGTTCGTCATCAATGATGGCAATGCGCCACGGCAGCGTCATGCTGTCTTTCCTCAAACAATTCGTTACGCGTCGCGGCTTTCCTTCGCGGGCGCTGGGGGCGCGGTACCGCTGATTTTCGGTACGCATTCATGACGAAACCAGGCCAGGGTCAGCGGTTCGCGGCTCACCAGACGCCGTCCGATGGGGATCAGTTGTTCACCCACCAGCATGCCGAACAGGCCAAGCAGCGCGACGACCGGCGGCGCCGGGGAATGCACGTCGAGCAGGGCGTAAATTACCCCAGCCGCGACCCCGCACACCAGCGAAATAATCCAGGCCTTCATGATGACGCTCCGGTCAGGTGCTGAACGTGGGGAACCGTCACCTGCACGCCAGCGGGATTATCGCGGGATAAAAGATGACGCATCGCCTGTTCCCCTGCCAGCATGCCCAGCAGGCCAATCAGCGCCAGCGCGGGCGGCGCGGGGGAACGCACCTTCAGCACGGCATACATCAGGCCAATCAGCACGCCTGCCGCGAGGGATATCAACCCTGTACTCATTGTGAACTCCAGAGAAAAAGGCAGTGACGAGCCGGATGAGGGACCAGCCCGCCGCCGGGATTTAGCGTGCCGGAACCGGCGCTAAGGTACGGTGCTCGCTCTTCTGGCGAGACGGCGCTTTGTGCACCATGGTGTAGGCATAATCCACGCCCATGCCGTACGCACCGGAGTGCTCGCGCACGATATCCATCACCGCGGTGTAGGTCTCTTTATGCGCCCAGTCACGCTGCCACTCCAGCATCACCTGCTGCCAGGTCACCGGGATCACGCCCGCCTGGATCATGCGCTGCATCGCGAAGTCGTGGGCTTCTTTGGAGGTGCCGCCGGACGCGTCCGCCACCATATAAATTTCGTAGTCGCCTTCCAGCATCGCGCACAGGGCAAAGCTGTTGTTGCACACTTCGGTCCACAGGCCCGCGACAACCACCTTCTTCTTGCCGTTAGCCTTCAGCGCGTCACGCACCTTCTGGTCGTCCCAGGAGTTCATGGAGGTACGCTCCAGAATGTCCTGACCCGGGAACACGTCCAGCAGCTCCGGATAGGTGTTACCGGAGAAGCTTTCGGTTTCAACGGTGGTGATGATGGTCGGGATGTTGAACACTTTTGCCGCTTTCGCCAGCGCCACGGTGTTGTTTTTCAGCACCTGGCGGTCAATAGACTGCACGCCAAACGCCATCTGCGGCTGGTGGTCGATGAAAATGATCTGACAGTTGGCTGGGGTTAAGACTTCGAGCTTTGTAGTGGTCATAAGATTATCCAGTGAGGTTAAAGGTTAAAATCGCCGCGAACAGCACGTCGATAAAATCGCATTCATCCTATGACCCACGCCGCTGGCGCGTAATTATCTCTTCGTATAGTTAACCTAAGGTATAGTTATACTTTGGTATACCTATCCTATTGTATAACTGGATCTTTCCCGAAACCGGTTCCCATAATCCTGACCATTCCCCTCTCAGTCTGGAGCAGTTATGGTTACCCTCGGTAAAGCCGATCTCATTCTGGTTAACGGCCAGTTTCACACCGTCGATCGCGAGAACCCTCTCGCGGAAGCCGTTGCCGTGCGCGACGGGAAATTCCTGGAAGTGGGCACCGTCGCCGAGGTGATGCAACACCACTGCGACGGCACTAAGATGGTCGACTTAAAAGGCCACACCGCCATCCCCGGCCTGAACGATTCGCACCTGCACCTGATCCGCGGCGGGCTGAACTACAACCTCGAGCTGCGCTGGGAAGGCGTACCGTCCCTGGCAGATGCCCTGCGCATGCTGAAAGAGCAGGCCCTGCGCACGCCGTCGCCCCAGTGGGTGCGCGTGGTGGGGGGCTGGAGCGAGTTCCAGTTTGCCGAGCGCCGTATGCCGACGCTGGATGAAATTAACGACGCCGCGCCGGATACGCCGGTGTTTATCCTTCACCTGTACGACCGCGCCCTGCTCAACCGCGCCGCGCTGAAGGTGGTCGGCTACACCAGGGACACGCCGAACCCGCCGGGCGGCGAGATCCAGCGCGACGCCAACGGCAACCCGACCGGGATGCTGATCGCCCGTCCTAACGCCATGATCCTGTACTCAACCCTCGCCAAAGGGCCGAAGCTGCCGCTGGAGCAGCAGGTCAACTCCACGCGCCAGTTCATGCGCGAGCTGAACCGCCTGGGGCTGACCAGCGCCATCGACGCAGGCGGCGGCTTCCAGAACTACCCGGAAGATTACGAGGTAATTGCCGAGCTGCACGAGAAAAAGCAGATGACCATCCGCATCGCCTACAACCTGTTTACCCAGCGTCCGGGCCACGAGCTGGAAGACTTTGAAAAATGGACCGACATGCTCACGCCGGGCCAGGGCAGCGACTTCTTCCGCCACAACGGCGCGGGCGAGATGCTGGTCTTCTCCGCCGCCGATTTTGAAGACTTCCTCGAGCCGCGCCCGGATCTCGCGCCGGGCATGGAGGACGAGCTGGAGCGCGTGGTGCGCCATCTGGTCGAACACCGCTGGCCGTTCCGCCTGCACGCCACCTATAACGAATCCATCAGCCGCATGCTGGATGTGTTCGAGAAGGTGAACCGCGACATTCCGTTCAACGGGCTGCACTGGTTCTTCGACCACGCCGAAACCGTGTCACAGGCCAACATCGACCGCATCAAAGAACTGGGCGGCGGCATTGCCGTGCAGCACCGCATGGCCTTCCAGGGGGAATACTTCGCCGAGCGTTACGGCATCGAAGCCACCCGCCACACGCCGCCGGTGGCGAAAATGCTGGAGACCGGCGTGCCGGTGGGCTTAGGCACCGACGCCACCCGCGTGGCAAGCTATAACCCGTGGACCGCGCTCTACTGGCTGGTCTCCGGCCGCACCGTTGGCGGGATGCAGATGTACGATCACAGCGCCCGTCTGGATCGCGATACCGCCCTGATGCTCTGGACCCAGGGCAGCGCGTGGTTCTCCAGCGAGCAGAACCAGAAGGGGCAGATCAAAACGGGCCAGCTCGCGGATCTGGCGGTGCTCAGCAAAGATTACTTCCGCGTGCCGGAAGAGGAGATCAAGGGCATCGAGTCCGTCCTCACCGTGGTCAACGGCGATATCGTCTACGCCGCTGGCAGCTTTGGCCCGCTCGCGCCGCCCGCCATTCCGGTCCTGCCCGAGTGGTCCCCGGTGGTGAAGGTGCCGGGCCACTACCGCAGCGCGCCGCCGCAGGCCGCACGCGTCGGCATGAGCGCCGTCCACCACTGCAGCGGCCCGTGCGGGGTTCATAGCCACCAGCATGATTTCGCCCGCACGTCAGAGATGCCGGTGTCCGACGAAAACGCTTTCTGGGGGGCGCTGGGCTGCAGCTGCTTTGCATTCTGATGAAACATAATGACGCTTCGCCCCGGATCGATCCGGGGCTGTTCTTCCTGCGCCTGACCGGCAGCCTGCTGCTGCTGTACGTGCACGGCCTGCCGAAGGTGCTCCACTTCAGCGAAGAGCTGACGCGCATCGAAGATCCGTTTGGTTTCGGACCTTACGCGAGCCTGATCCCGGCGATCGTCGCCGAGGTCATCTGCCCGCTGTTTATCATTGCAGGGGTTTACACCCGCCTGGCGTGCCTGCCGATTATCGCCGTACTGCTGGTGGCGATGCTGGCGGTGCACCCGGACTGGTCGATTGCCGAAGGGCAGTTTGGCTGGCTGCTGCTGATTATCTTCACCACCCTCGCCCTCACCGGACCGGGCCAGTGGCGGCTGCAGCGTAAGACGACGGAGAGGTTCGCATGACCCAGGTTAACGACGTTCGCGACGCACACGTCGAGACGACGCCCGCATCGGCGGCTTCGCCCTGGCAGCCGCTGAGCCAGCCGGTGTTCCGCATGCTGTGGATCGCCACGGTGGTCTCTAACGTCGGCTCATGGATGAGCGACGTCGGTATCAACTGGAGCATGCTGACGCTCAGCGCCGATCCGCTGGATATCGCGCTGGTGCAGGCGGCCAGCAGCCTGCCGATGTTCCTCTTCGCCCTGCCGTCCGGGGTGATGGCGGACATCGTTGACCGACGAAAATACCTGCTCTTCTCCCAGCTATGGGTATTCATCGCCGCTGCCGGGCTGACGCTGCTCTCTTTTACCGGACACGTCACCCCCACCGTTCTGCTGGCGGCAACGTTTCTGCTGAGCGTGGGCGCGGCCATGAGCTCGCCGCCGTTTCAGGCGATTGTGCCTGACCTGGTGAGCAAGCCCGAGCTGGGTTCCGCCGTGGCGCTAAACTCGCTCGGGGTCAACATCAGCCGGGCGATTGGCCCGGCGCTGGGCGGTTTCCTGCTGTCGCTGGCCGGGCCGTGGATGGTGTTTGCGCTTAACGCGCTATCCGTGGTCGGCGTGGCGTGGGTGCTGTGGCGCTGGCGTCCGGCGCCTTCCGTGCAGCGGCTGCCGCCGGAGCACTTCTTCTCGGCGGTGCGGTCCGGCATTCGCTACGTGCACGCCGCCCCGGTGCTGCGTAACGTGCTGGTGCGTACCGTGGCGTTCTTCGTTTTCGGCAGCGCGGGCTGGGCGTTACTGCCGCTGGTGGCGCGCCACGAGCTGGGCTTAGGCCCGGCGGGCTACGGCGTGATGTTGGCGTGTATCGGCCTGGGGGCGATTGCCGGGGCGATCCTGCTGCCGCGCCTGCGCCAGCGGCTGAATGCCGATCGGCTGATAGTGGCCGCCAGCCTGACGTTTGCCCTCACCATGCTGGCGCTGGCGTTCGTGCGCCACGTCTGGCTGCTGAACCTGTTTGAGTTCTTCACCGGCTTCGCGTGGATTGCGGTGCTCTCCACCCTCAACCTTGGCGCACAGCGCAGCGCCGCCCGCTGGGTAAAAGCCCGGGCGCTGGCTGTGTATCTGACGGTGTTCTTCGGCTCGATGACCGCAGGCAGCGCCGTCTGGGGGCAGATCGCCTCGCAGTTCGGCACCCCGACCTCGCTGGTGGTCGCCACGCTGGGGATGGTGCTGGCAAGCGCGACGGCGTTCCGCTGGAAGCTGTAGAAAGATCCGAATTTAAATCTCGACCTGAGCGGGCAGCCGCTGGACGGCGTGGAGATTGAACTCCCGAACGAGCGCGGCCCGGTGCTGGTGTCGCACGAGTACATCATCGACCCACAGAACGCGAAAGCGTTTTTGCAGGCCGTGCACGAGCTACGCCGGGTGCGCCGCCGCGCCGGAGCGATGAGCTGGGCGGTGTACGAGGATATCGAACGTCCAGGGCTGTTTATCGAGACCTTCCTGATGGGTTCCTGGATTGAGCATTTGCGCCAGCAGGAACGCCACACCATGAATGACCTCCTGTTGCAGAGCCGCGTTCTGGCTTTTCATCAGGGCACAACATCACCGGCAATTCGCTATCTGGTCGCGCCGGTATAACCATAACGATCACCTGCACAGGAACACACTATGGCACTGTTTAAGGCAAAAGACGGCACGCAGATTTACTACAAAGACTGCGGCGCGGGCAAACCGATCCTCTTCAGCCACGGCTGGCCGCTGGACGGCGACATGTGGGACAGCCAGCTGAACTACCTGGCCGAGCGCGGCTTCCGCGCCATCGCCTTTGACCGTCGCGGCTTTGGGCGTTCGGATCAGCCGTGGAACGGCTATGACTACGACACCTTTGCGTCCGACATTAACGACCTGATTACTACCCTGGATCTGCGCGACGTAACGCTGGTGGGCTTCTCCATGGGCGGCGGCGACGTGACCCGCTACATCAACAACTACGGCAGCGAACGCGTGGCTGGTCTGGCGCTGCTGGGCGCGGTGACGCCAATCTTCGGCAAATCCGACTCCTTCCCGCAGGGTGTGGATCAGAGCGTGTTCGACGGCATCCGTGACGGACTGCGTAAAGATCGCGCCCAGTTCATCAGCGACTTCGCCACCCCGTTCTACGGCACCAACGCCGGGCAGACCGTTTCCGCGGGTGCCCTGACGCAGACGCTGAACATCGCCCTGCTGGCGTCCCTGAAGGGCACCATCGATTGCGTGACCGCCTTCGCCGAAACCGACTTCCGCCCGGATATGGCGAAAATCGACGTGCCGACGCTGGTGATCCACGGCAGCAACGACCAGATCGTGCCGTTTGAAAGTACCGGCAAGCTGGCGGCGGAGATGATCAAAAACGCCACGCTGAAGGTGTACGACAACGCGCCGCACGGCTTCGCGCTGACCCACCAGGATCAGCTCAACGAAGATCTGCTGGCGTTTGTGAAGTCGCTGTAAGTCATTACGCGAAGCCTGATGGCGCTTCGCTTATCAGGCCTACAAGGGCTGGTCCTGTAGGCCGGGTAAGGCGCAGCCGCCACCCGGCGCTTTCGCAGACGCATTCCGCTCCGCCAGCAGCCGACAAATCTCCGCATGCCTCTCTTCGGTAAAGGTAAAGCGCGACATAAAGCCCATGCGAATCAGCGACCCTATCGCCGGTAACAAACAAATCCCGAAGAACAGCCCCGACAGCACGCTGTCGCTCTGTGACTGCGCCTGCGGCACATAGTCGATCATCGTCAGAAACACGCCGATTAACCCGCCGCCCACCGCCACCGACATCTTGCCGGTAAAGGTCTGCCCGGAGAAGGTGATCGCTGCGCAGCGCTTGTTAGTGTGGTACTCCGCGTACTCGATGGTGTCGGCAATCATCGACGAGGTGAGGATGTTGGTCATCATCACGAACAGCGTGCTCAGGCCGAGCAGGATAAACAGCAGCGCCGTGTGCTGATAGCCCGTGAACCACATCACCACGCGCACCGCCACGTCCAGCCCGCAGAGGATCATAAACAGCTTCCGCTTCTGCATCCGGCGCGTCAGCAGCGGGGCGACCAGGCACAGCACCGCCGCCACTATCCCCATCACGCCAATTGCCATTTGCAGGCTGCCGTCGCCCATGTTGTTGATAAAGAAGTAGATATAGAGTCCGCCCGCCACGTTATGGAACACGCAGAAAAAGAACGACAGCAGGACGATAAACAGCGGCTTGTTCTGGCGCAGGTTGTGGAAGGTGTCGCGCATCGTCACCTTTTCCGGGCTGGGCGGGACGCGCTCTTTGATCTGCATAAAGCCGTTGAGCATCAGCGGCAGGCCCACCAGCATCATCACCAGCGCCGCCATAAAGTAGCCTTTATCGTTGCTGTACTGGGCGAAGAACGCCGCCAGCTTCGGGAAGAAGATGTTGGCGCAGGCGATCCCGGCGTTCACCCCGAGCATCGCCGCCGTTACCGCGCGGGTGCGCTGGCCGGAGTCGTTGGTCATCACCGACGACATCGACCAGAACGGGATATCGGAGATGGCGTACAGCGTCCCCCACAGGATATACGTCACCCCGGCGTAGAGGATTTTGGTGGTCATGTCCGCTTCGATTTTATAGAACGCCAGCAGGGTGACGCCGGTAATCAGCAGCGGCGCAATCAGTAAAAAGTGGCGAAACTTGCCAAACCGGCTGTTAATGGTGTCCATAATGCTGGCAAACAGCGGATCGTGAACCGCGTCCCACGCGCGGGCAATCAGGAAGATGGTACTTGCCGCCAGCGCCGAGATCCCCAGCACGTCGGTGTAAAAATAGTTTATAAACGAACCCACTAAACCAAAGCTAAAACACTGACCTAAACCATAGCCAAAGTAGGACCATAACTCGCGAGACGGTATTTTCATTGTCATTGCCATAGTGCGTACCTGGTTGCCCGGCGACAGCGCGCCGGGTCATTATTATTAGCCCTGCGGATCCGGGGCGATATTGCGCAGCTTCTTCATCAGCGCGATTTCAGCGCGTGAAAACGGGATACCGTTCTCCTCGAACACGTCGTGGAACCACAGGCGGCAGTAGTCCGTGGACTCCTTCATCACCACCGGCCACGGCAGCCAGGTCTGGGTTTTACCGCGCACCAGCCCCCACTGATACGGCGCGACCTTTGCCATGTACATCAGCGGGAGCTGCTCTTCGATGGTGCCGCCCACGTGACGCGCCAGCCATTCGGTGCAGAAGATTGGGCGGCCCAGCGCCTGAAGTTGCTGGATAATCGCCGTCATGCGCCCGGTATTGGTATAGGCGTGATAGCTCACCACGTCCGACAGTTCCAGCGCGGTCTGGTCCAGCGGGTGCTGATAAAACGTCTCGCCCTCTTCTTCCGCCGGCAGACGCCACGCGCAGACGGTGAGCGGCTGGGTCGGGTCTTCCTCACGCACCCAGCGGAACGCCTGCTTCATCAACTCGTGCGCGCAGGTTTCCAGCTTCTCGTCGTACAACACCTCTTCGGTGCCCGTCGCGAAAATGCCGCGGTTGCCCGGCTCGTTATACAGATCCCAGAGCAATACGCGCTTATCCTCGCGGAACTGGCGCACAACGTCGCGGATATAGCGCTCAATCTGTGGCCAGCAGTCGCGATCGCACACCTTATCGCGCCCCGGGCTCGCCGCCGCCTGGCTGTTGTGTTTGCCCGGTACGGGCGGCTTTTGCGGGCCGAGGTACGGCTCGTCGCCGGAGAAACCGCAGTCGTCCATCAGGGTCAGCATGGTGCTGAACCCGTTGTCGTCGGCAATCGTCAAAAAGCGGTCGATGCGCGCCATCAGCCCGTCACGGTCGTGCTCCCAGACGATGAACGGCAGGTTGATGCGCAGGGTGTTATAGCCCGCGTCCGCCGCCCAGCCCAGCTCGCGGTCGATAGTGGCGGGATCGAAGGTCTCTTCCTGCCAGATATCGGTCCAGTTCACCGCTGTCGACGGCAGATAGTTGAACCCGCACAGCCAGCCTTTTTGCTGATACCACGCCTGTGCCTGTTCTTTACTCCACTGCTCTTTCATTACGCATCCTCTTGCTGATAATGTTTAGCTAATAAATATTAGCTGCGGGATAAATGCGCAAATCGCGGTGCAAAGAAAAGCGACGCCTCTCACAAAGTTCACGCTTCGATGAATGAGAAACGTGATCGGCGGCGCTAAAGCGTGCGGTTAGGGTATGATGCAAATTCGCGAAAGGGAGAGGACGGATGAAGCGAAAAACGAAAGTGACGATGAACGATATAGCGCGGGCGGCGGGCGTGTCGCAGGCGACGGTATCGCTGGTGCTTAACCAGTCCCGCAACATCAAGCTCAGCGACGACACCCGCCAGCGGGTGATTGGCGTCGCCACCGAGCTCGGCTACGACCGCCTCCCCGCCGTTCACGCCCCGCGCAACCAGGAGGAGATCGCCCTGCTGGTCAGCTCCATGCAGAGCTTCGACCCGTTTATCGACGCCATCAGCCAGGCGCGGGAAGCGGCGTGGCGCAACGAAACGTTGCTCACCGTCTACGACTACGGCGACGACGTGGAGCTGGCCCTGAACATCATCCGCCAGCTGGACAAGCGCAACTGCATCGGGATTATCCTTGCCTCTCCGGTCACGAACGTCGTCGATATGACGCCATTTCAGGACTGTACCCGCATCCCGCTGGTGCTGCTCAACCAGCGCGACCCTGGCTCGCCGCTGCTGCCGTCGTTTATCCCGGACGACTACGCCAACGCTTTTCAGGTGACTAAACACCTCATCGCCTGCGGCGCCAGCCGTATCGCCCACATCACCGGGGAGAGCTGGATGGAGGCCTCCCGCCAGCGACTGGCGGGCTACCAGGCCGCGCTGCAGCAGGCCGGTTTAACGTGTGACGAGAGCCTGGTGCGCCAGACCAACTGGCAGTTCAGCGAGTCCTTTACCGCCACCACCTCTCTGCTGGAACTGGCCGAGCGCCCGGACGCCATTTTCTGCGCCAGCGACTGGCTGGCGATTGGCTGCTATCAGGCGCTGGCGGTGAACGGCGTGCGCATCCCGCAGGACATGCTGCTGGCGGGCTACGACGACCAGAAGATCTCCGAGCAGCTCACCCCGCCGCTGACCAGTATCCAGCTCCCCTACAGCGAGCTGGGACGGCTGGCGGTGGAGTACCTGTGCAATCAGGAAGATGCCGCCACGCACGTGACGCTGGCGGGCAGGCTGAAGGTGCGCGCCTCAAGCCTCGTCTGAGGTAAACACCATGCCCGCATAGGGCTTCTCACGACACGCCGCCAGCCGCGCGGCGAGGCTGCCCACGTGCAGCTCCAGCTTGTGCCCGTCCGGGTCGAGAAAATAGAACGACGCCCCCTCGCTTTTATTCTGCTTCCAGACGGTGACGCCCGCCTGCTCAAGCCTGTGCGAGAACGGTTCAAAATCTGCTTCCGCCACGGTAAACGCGTAGTGGGTGTAGTCGCTCTCCTGCGGCGGCACGTACTGGCGCGCCTCGTCGTAGGACAGGCAGACCCACAGATCGCCGCAGGTGAGATAGGCCCCGGTATTCCAGCGGGCGTGCAGCGCAAGCCCTAGCAGCTCGTGCCAGAAGCTGACGCTTTTTTGCAGGTCGCTGACCGCGAGGGTCAGATGATTGAGAGATTGCAGCATGACGTGCCCTTTTGTTTTTCGCGCCGGACGTGATACGGTAAAGAGATGAACATAAACCACGCCGTGCTCACCGTAAACCGCTGGTGGCTGCCTTCTTAAAGGCGGCACGGAGTAGTTTTCCCCATTTTCAGATAGCCGCCGAAAGGCGGCTTTCACGTTTCTAAGACCCCTTTCGGCAATTGCACATTAAGGAGTCTTTATGAACACACCAAACATCCTCACCGGCGACCGCCCAACCGGCCCGCTGCACCTTGGCCACTTCGTCGGATCGCTGCGCCAGCGCGTGGCGCTGCAGCAGACGCACAGCCAGTTTGTGCTGATTGCCGACCTGCAGGGTCTGACCGACAATGGCAGCAACCCGCAAAAAATTCGCGACAACATTCCCGAAGTGCTGGCCGACTACCTCGCCGCCGGTATCGACCCGAACCTGACCACTATCTGCCTGCAATCCGCCCTGCCCGCCCTCGCCGAGCTGACGATGTTGTATATGAACATCGTCACCGTCGCCCGCGTGGAGCGTAACCCGACGGTAAAAAACGAGATTGCGCAGAAGGGTTTCGCCCGCTCGCTGCCGGTCGGGTTTATGGCCTACCCCATCAGCCAGGCGGCGGACATCACCGCGTTTAAGGCCGAGTGCGTGCCCGTCGGCGACGACCAGTTGCCGATGATTGAGCAGACCAACGAGATTGTGCACAAGATGAACAGCCTGCTGCCCACCCCGGTGCTGCGCCACTGCAAGGCGATGCTGAGCGACACCAGCCGCCTGCCCGGCATCGACGGCAGCGCCAAGATGTCGAAATCGCTGGGCAACACGCTGCACCTTTCGGCCAGCGAAGAGACCATTCACCGTGCGGTCAGCGCCATGTACACCGACCCGAACCACCTAAAGGTGAGCGACCCGGGGCAGATTGAGGGGAACGTGGTGTTTACGTACCTCGACGCGTTTCATCCGGACAAGGGCAAAGTGGCGGCGATGAAAGCGCACTATAAGGCGGGCGGGCTGGGGGATCGGGTATGTAAGAACGAGCTGGAGGCGTGCTTGCAGGAGCTGATTGCGCCGATGCGGGAGCGGAGGGCGATGTATATGCGTGACAAGGGCGAGTTAATGACGATGCTGAAGCGCGGCACGGAACGGGCGCAGGGGGTGACGCAGGCGACGTTGAGGGAGGTGAAGGTGGGGCTGGGGGTGCCGGTGTTTAGTTAAAGTAGGTTTAGCGGTGGAGTGCGTGGAATTGGCATGAAGCCGCTAACTTGATTATTTCGGAAATCAGCGAGGCGCAATAAATTCTGAAATGCATTATTAGCCATTGTTGTTTGTCATCCTACTGAGAGCACGATATTCATAGACTCTTTATATTTTAAACGTCGCGGCAACTGTTATGAGCAAGTTTATTATTTCCATGCTAAATACGTTACTTTGTGTTTTAGTGACCACGCTATGTCTCATTTGCGTGGGCGTCACTGACAACTGGAAAGAATGCACTATAGCAATAATCATCACTTTAGGATGCGCACATTTCATGGCCGTTTTACTGAATCGTGTATTGCCTCATAAGTTATCGATCTTAGAAGGAATAGTGGAATTATTGGGAGGACCATTATTAGTTATAGGCGCAATTGTGTGCTTTGATGTATTCGAACCTTGGCCGCTAAAAATCATTGGGATGTTTGCGTGGACTGTTTTGATTTTCTTTGTACCTTCAATAATAAATCCCAGACGTTAATTCGGTCTATTAATCAATGTCTACGTCATTACTTCACCCACGGAATCCAACATAATGTACCCCACTCTTTCGCAGGTCATTGAGGTTGTACGTCAGTCCTCGGGACATCATCGCAAGCGCATTGATGAGAACACCCTAATCGAAGCCGACCTCGATATATGCGGCATGGATGGCGATGCCCTGATTGAAGACTGCGAGGAAGCGTTTGGCGTTACGCTCGTCACTGAAGAAGATGGTTATGAGAAAATTTTTTCCCTCGCTGAAAACGAGTTTCTTTTTAGCACCGAGGGCATAGATTACTTTGGTATCTGCCGCTTGATTCGCAGGCTACGAGGCATTCCCGAACCTGTGATACGCGATTTAACCGTTGGTGAACTCCATGCTGTGCTGGTTAAGGCTGTGAAAGAGCAGATAAAGCACGAGTGGTTTTTTCTTAATACGGGCATGAGATGACATGCCCGTTACCTATCACTTTGGTCAGTTCAATATCACCCGTAGCGGTATTAAAGTACAGATAGAAAAAATCTGCGTTTAACCGTTCGGGTTTCGACCAGACCTCCTTCACTTCCAGGCTACGCTTTTCCTTCACATACCCTAACGTTTCGAGATAAGCGCGCAACGGTGCAGCACTGGTAGCGCCTTTAAAAATGATACTGTTTGAAGGTTCGTAACCATCGCCCGAATGCGCCTCAAAATAATAGTCGTCCGTTACTTTTGGGGCGTTCTTAATATCCTTGTCTGTCAGTATCCGGTAGTGGAAAAAATCGTTTTCCGTATAAACGGTCGTCGCATCAGAATCAGATGCCACAAGCCATACAAACAACCATCCGAGGATACATACAGTGGCAACCGTGAGCGCTGACCACTTCAAGGCGTTTAAAAGGATTGTCATAGAAAATGCCCATGAAATGTCTTATCCCTGCCTCAGATTGCATATCTTCCGAATGGCGAACATCAGTAGCGCGGTAACGACGGCCATCATCCCACCCAACACCCACAGGAATGATGGGTCTGCTTCACCATCAGCAAACCCCAGACCGGTACGATTTAAAAAATCATTGCTGGCTTGAGACAAGTAATCGAGCAAGCCTCCCAGAGGAAACAGGACGATAAAGAAGGAAGCAATGAGGCATGCCAGACCAATCAGGATATTATTTTTTAACTTTGCATGAAGCATAATCAGCCCTTCCTGTCACATCAATACGTCCATATGCCATCAACCCTTTACCACCAGGAACACGAATCTTCTTACGTGCAAGCAAAGATTGTCTGACCAGTTGAAAATCAGGGATATTATAGAACGTTATGCATCCCCACGACTCTCCCTCACCATTCGGCCTCAATGGATGAAGTCGAAATGAGCCTCTGTCGACCCCAGTCACAAATACGTTATCAGCCATGGTCGAAGCATTAAACAAGCCGAACTATTCAGAATGATCGGTCCCGTTCTTGAAGTCTTTTACAAACCGTTCAACCCGATTAGCAATACTGCCTTCCGGTGCATCAACGATCCAGTACGTACCCAAAGGTAATGCTGCATTCCTGATAAAGGCGCACTCTGCAATACTGGTTACGGGTTCTATTCCTGAAAAAACGGGAAACGTCCCAACGCCATAAACGTGTAGTTTCAGCTTTCTTCCATCGGCGGAGACATCATTATAATCCATCCTACAAATCTGCATAGCAATCCTCCCTGTCGCTTTGCGGAGAATGTTACAACCGATTTATTGAGTGCACCAGCGGAGTTAGATAATGCATCTAAAAAAGGAAAAATACGGGCATGCGTATTCAAGCCCGTATTAACTTATCCTTTTACATGATTAATGAAGGGATATTTTAGATATTATTCTTACTTTGCCAGACCATTTCCGCGCTTCACCATAGGTATATCTCCCGTATCATTCAGCGCTCCCGGAAACGTTTTTAACCACTGCACGACTTTCTGCTTATTTATATTCACCACACTCATACCTTCCAGACATCCCCATAATTCTCTTGTATGCTGTGGGGTAATCACGATGCAGTCTTTCATGGCGCGGATTTTCACAGGCATACCGTTGATAAAGCCTGCACGGGTTAACCAGTCGCCCCCTAGGAGAAGGTATTTCATATCTATGCGTGCATACAGTTCGCAGCAGGCGGCACTGTCCTTCGGTGTTTCCGCGCGTGGATGGACGGGGGCCACGTTGGTCTGGTTGCCGTGCAGACGGCGGGCGCTGTTTTTGCGTACCAGCTCGCGGTTTTCAATCATGCCGGTGAAAGCGTCTGATTCTGTTTTGCAAACGGTAAACTCTGGCTTAAAATTCGTCGCAGCCATTTTCAACTTCTCCGTAGTTGTTGGTGGTTAGCGGTATGGGGGTGTTGCAGCACCTTCATATCGCGAATTCTTCTTTAAATATTCTTTGATACTTCCTTTGCCGTTCGGCGTAATTTCTGGTGCCCATTATACAGGGCTGAATATAAATACAGCGGTTTAGGATGAGGGGAATTTGGATTTTGCGAGGGGGATTCAGGAAATTACGGTAGGTATTTTTTAATTCGCGAAACAACAACACTTTTGCCTGAAAATCACTTCAACTCGCCTCCTCCCGATATCTGTTCATTTGCAAACCTGGCACTAATGCCGCATCGGTTGCCTCAACACTTTTCTATCAGACCTCTCAAAAATTCATCAAACCTATAGATTAACGATTTACATCACCCTGATTTTGTTATGTGATCCTGTTACAGGCTTTAGTAACGCCCTGCCCAGCCAACCGTAACAGGACTTCATCGATGGAATTTTATCAGGCCGATCCGACGCTTGAGAACTACTGGCGTGGTGTGATCCTCTTTGGAAGGAACGTCGCATCTTACAAGTTTGCGCTGGCGTCTGCGTTGTATGAAGTGGATAAGACGGGCAGCGATTTGATTACGTTCGACCAGCTTGCCGTGCCGTTCAGCCGCTATCTTTGCGAGCACCTGAAGCATGCGCCAAAACAGATCACCTCCCGCAGCAGTCAGTTTTTGGAAACCTGTCTGAAGTTCAACCGAGGTGAAATCACCCACGCCCAGCTCATTGAAGCGACGGTGCGCCTTGGCTTTAACAACGTGATCGATGCCTTTCATTACGTGAACCAGGGCGAGATCGATAAACGTTTTTTCCTTGATGAGCGCAAAACCAACAACGGGATCCGCCTGACGGATAACTTCTATTTACTGGGCGAACGCCTGCAGTATAAAAACCTCGCCTTTGAAACCAATGCCCGCTGGAACCTGGTAGAACAGGCCTGGTCGATGGGGATTTCACGTAACCTTGTTGGCGTGGAGTTTGACGAAGATAATCAGCTGTTGTTTACGAGAGTAAATGCGCGTCGCGTAGACATCACCAGCTGCCGCGACAGCCTGAATGGATACCAGAAAGGACGATGTTTTTACTGCTTTAAACCCATCAGTCTGGTACCGGGAGACGCAGAACTGGCGGACGTCGACCACTTTATTCCCTGGGCTGCCCGCCAGGAAGTGAGCAATATTAACGGCGTATGGAACTTAGTGCTGGCCTGCCGGTGTTGTAACCGTGGCGTCGAAGGTAAATCTGCACGGATTCCCGACCTCAGGCTCCTGCAGCGGTTACACACCCGCAATGAGTATTTTATTCAGAGCAAACTGCCGTTACATGAGACGATTGTTCTACAGACAGGGCAACGTCCTGAAGCACGGAGAAGCTTTCTTCAGCGTAACTGGCAGGCTGCGCTGGATAAACTTATCCATACCTGGAAACCCAACGCGGAAGGCGAGGCAACGTTTTAATGACACTTCACTACTATCAGAACCACGCGCAGGATTTCTTCAATGGCACGGTCAATGTCGATATGACCCCGCTCTACGAGGCCTTCACCCAACATCTGACGCACGGTGCCCGGGTTCTGGATGCGGGCTGCGGTTCAGGCCGGGACGCAAAAGCCTTTCATGAGATGGGTTATCAGGTGGATGCGTTTGATGCCTCTTCCGCTATGGTGGAGCTGGCAAGGCAACATACCGGGCTACCCGTGCAGCTGATGACCTTTTCAGAGATCGACGGTAAAGCGCAGTACGATGGGATCTGGTGCTGTGCCTCATTACTGCATGTCCCCTCTTCTGAGTTGCCTGCGGTGATGCAGAAGATTGCGGATGCGCTTAAGCCTGGCGGCATCTGGTATGTGTCCTTTAAGTATGGGAACGGTGAACGCGTGCAGGGTGAAAGACGGTTTACGGATCTGGATGAAGAGGGGTTGCGGGATTTGCTGAAGACGGTTCCGGGGATGGAGATCGCTTCGCTGTGGGTGACGCAGGATAACCGCCCGGACAGAGATGAGACATGGCTGAATGGAATATTACGAAAAAACACCGCTTGATTATCAGGCGGTGCTAATCGATACGGAGTAAATTAACTCAGTCATTTATCACCTTGGTCAGCTCAACTTCACCCGTGGTGGCATTGAAGTACAGATAGAAAATGTCCCCTTTTACCTGATAGGGTTTAGACCAGACCTCCTTTTCCCAGGGTCAGTAAAGTCGGCTGGTAATGCTCACAATATGCAGCCGATTACATGGTGAACGTTACTTCCTGAGTTGATGTACTTGAGCCGCCAGCCAACTAGCAACTGTGACCATTTGAAAATCTTGAGGTTTTTCCTTTCCACCATTTTAACACCATTAAGAGGGCATCAAATAAAGTGTTCAACGTTCGGCTGTGGCTACAGATAACCCACAATTTAGCGTCATGCCCATCCCGCCTAAAGGCTCACAATCGAAAACAGTCCGGTATAGCTAGACCGGAATATTTTTGTCTATCAAAAGAGTAGTGGCAGCTAACTCAGAAATGCTAGGAGATCTTGGTTCTTATTGTTACTGTATAACAAAAAAATGAGGTCACTATGAAAACTACGTTATACAAAGATTTCACCTTTGAAGCCGCACACCGTCTTCCGAATGTTCCGGAAGGCCATAAATGCGGTCGCTTACACGGACATTCCTTTGTCGTGCGACTCGAGATAACCGGTGATGTGGATAAGCACACTGGTTGGATTATTGATTTCGCCGAACTAAAAGCGATTTTTAAACCTACTTTGGATAGGCTGGACCATTACTATCTCAATGACATTCCAGGCCTGGAAAACCCTACCAGCGAAGTGCTTGCTGAATGGATTTGGAATCAGATTAAACCTCAACTCCCGACCCTTAGCGCAGTCGTCGTGAAAGAGACATGCTCTGCAGGCTGCATTTATCGCGGCATAAAATAACTTATCTAGATAGCCAAAATTATATTGGCTATCTATTCTTTTAAAATCCCATTGTTATATGTAAGTACTACAGCAAGAATATTTCATATATTGCAATTGATTAATCACCTAGTTCAGATCAATTTAATGAATCTTAAGTTAAACTCGATACTACTAATACGAAAAATAGTAGTTGGAAATGGGGTTTTACGTATAGAAATCAATCACTACAAAGAAAGCTACTCACTTACTGTGTTATTTGTGAATCTACTAAGAACTTTGATTTTTTTCACTTGAATATGGGATTCATCTCAGTATCCTGTCAGTATCGACTGAACTTTTGCTTCTCAATGTGTGTCGTTCAGGCATGGAAACCCCTTACTTCATCCCATGACTGTTCATTTTTCGCACAAATCATACATGCGAAGATAATTTCAAGGATTGTGATGATGAACATATTACCTATAGGGTCGTTGGTTGCTTCCGAGAGTTTTGACGGTATCGGAAAAGTTATCAGCATTGATATTGACGAAAACAATGCAGCAGTTGCTTTTTTTGAGTCACCTGCACACCCCTATACACGTCAGGTTACAATTAGTCTTGAGAAGTTAACGCCGACGATTCCTCATGAAGAGGCTGTCGTCTACTGCCTTGAACCACAAAGTCAACGCTGGACGCGCGCTCGATTTGGTGGGTCGCGACCTAATGGTGATTATTTGGTCATTTTTCGCGAAGATGACGCAACGACGCTGCCTATCGATAAGATCTTTATACTGAACAAAGCACCCGATAAACCTATTAATCCTGCACATTTTCTGGCTTACCAGGCCAATGACGCCCCCTTCTTCTTTCCTCGCCGACACTCCTTCATCAAGACCTACATCCAACAACGCGCTTCCTGCAGGGGTCTAGCATCCATT
This sequence comes from Enterobacter cloacae complex sp. XAL002, assembly GCF_049236805.1. Taxonomy (NCBI): domain Bacteria; kingdom Pseudomonadati; phylum Pseudomonadota; class Gammaproteobacteria; order Enterobacterales; family Enterobacteriaceae; genus Enterobacter; species Enterobacter cloacae complex sp. XAL002. The sequence goes on along the minus strand of NZ_JBMKJN010000027.1, from coordinate 24,774 downwards.
TCCAGCAGCGCCGTCGAACTGGAACCGCATCAACTGGCCGTTGTACGGCGAGTATTACAAGATAAAACGCCGAAATATATTCTGGCGGATGAAGTGGGTCTTGGGAAAACCATTGAAGCAGGTATGGTTATCCGTGAACATGCCCTGGAAGAAGCGGGGCATGTCAGTATGCTTATCGCCGTGCCAGGCCAACTCGTCAGCCAGTGGCGGGAAGAATTAGGTGAACGTTTTCAGCTAAAACAGTTGCTCGTTGGTGTCTCGGCGATGCTCTCCTTGTTAAAGCAAGATGGCTCTGCACAGGGGATTGTTATCTGTAGTTATTCTGAGGCATGCCTCCTGCTGAGCAGAGGATTCTCACCATCCCTGATTACCATTGATGAAGTCCATCAAATTGCAGACTGGCCGTGGTCTACGGACGAAGACCAGCGTGATGATTTCAAACTGATATCACAAACATGTCAGAAAGCACATTACGCATTGCTTCTCACTGGTACGCCGCTGCATGGCCATGAGCGCAACTTCCTGTCGATGCTGCACTGCATCAACCCGGAAGCATTCCAGATTGATGAAAACCACCTGCATGCATTCACCGAACTAGTGAAAAACCGTGAAAGCCTTGGCGGTGTTTTCTCTTCTCTAGTTCCATCTGTGTCTAATATTAGTCTTCGCCGTAACCTTGAAGAGGTTCTGGTGCAATTCCCCGACGACCATCAGTTGGCAACGTTATGCCAAGGACTGTTTCCACTGATCGGGAGATTTTCTCAACCAACACCTGAACGTGAAGCGGGTATTAAAGCGATAAGACTACATCTTGGCGAGAATTACCGCATCCACCACCGTCTGCTGAGAAATCGCCGTCAGGTTGCACTGAGTCAGGATGAAAGCAAAAACCTGAATCTGGATCTTCTCTTCCCTGGTCTAAACGGCGTGAGGGAATCTCACTGGCAAACCGAAGGACTAACCTTGGATGAGTTGCTGGAAGAGTATCGCGCTATGGCCGTACTACCGCAAAACCAGCATTGGTCGTTAAAAGAAGCGAACTACATCGCCTGGATTGACGATCTCTTTTCCAGTCCGATTTGTGTTCTGCAGCGGGCAAAAGCCATTCTCACAGAGTCAACGGGACTGCCCAAGGATGAGCAAGCCTTACTGGAACATATCGTCTCGACGGCTAAAAATGAGCAACAAGCTATCGACAATATGTTGGCCGCATCGCTCAATGATTGGCTAAATCAATTTCCAGATGGCAAAGCGATTGTCTTCTGCGATCGTCCTGAACTAGCGCAGCACCTGTCAGTCAAAATGAGCATTCTGCTGGACTACCCAATAGAACGCTATCAGCCAGGCCAGTCACTACAGTTCACTCAGGCACAAAACCCCGTTCGGGTTCTATTGTGCGATAGAAGCGGCGAGGATGGGTTGAATCTCCACGGAGGACGTCGTCTGGCCGTTCATTATGGTTTGCCGCGATCCTGCAGTCGGATTGAGCAACGTCTGGGTCGTCTCAACCGCTATAGCGCCAACCTGCGTGGTATCAAACCGGTTCAAAGCATGATACTAAAAAACCATGTGACCGATAGCTTACGCAATCAGTGGGCCGACATTCTGGTGAACAGCATTGGCGTATTTAACAATACCATCGCCAGTCTGCAGTTCGTACTAGATGATTATATCAGTGATGCCTGGAACAGACTGTTCATCGAAGGCCCACAAGTGCTGGGAAACCTTACGGCAGAATTCTCTGGTGAAAATGGCGTTTTGGTCAGAGAGACCAACAAAATTAACATGCAGGAAAAATTGCTGGCAATGGATGAAGAAGTCTCGCAAGCGGCACTTTTCGCTCAGCAGCTTAGTAATGACGATCTCATTGCAGCAGAACAGTGTAAAGCACTTACGCCGTGGATCTCTCAAGGATTGCGTTTCCGTTCATCAGGAAATGCTGAAGAAGGGATGCGTTTTAGTTTTGAACTAGCTGAACGCAGTTCTGGGACGCTGGTAGATTTTAAAACTTTTCTGTCAACCTGCATGCTCAGCTTCGACAAAGAGGGAGGCAATCCACCGTCTACCCATCTAATGAGTGCAGAACGTATCCCTGCCATTGACGGGACAACGGTTTATCCCTTGCGTTACGGCCAACCTTTCGTCGATGCGATCTGGCAGTTACTGAATCAGGACGCGCGGGGCAGTTCGGTGGCGATGCTACGTATGATTAACGCAGAACTAAATGAACCTCGCTATTTCTTTCAGATGAGTTGGCTCATTACTGGCTGCGATCCGCTAAGCCCTTACGCCACTCTTCGTCAATGCGATGAACTGGAGCCGCCACGCATTGTTGAGGAGTGGGTAGCTGCAGACGGTTCCCAGGTGACAAATCCACAACTGCTTGGAATGCTGAACAGCGAGTACAGCAAGACCCCTTCTGCCACAAAAAGTTATGTGGACCTCAATCTGCGAGCCACTAGATGGCAAGAAATTGAAGAGCTGATTTCCGCTGATGCGTGGAAAGAACAGGTTGAGCAGGTATATGATAAAGCGCTGCAAAAACAGCGTGATTTGTCTCAAGCCAACGCTTATATCCAGCTGATGTCGGTAAAAGCGATCATTCTTTGCAGTAGCAATATTTTATCTGGAGTCGCCTGATGACGGAACAATGGTCACGTCTGCAGTTTGCGCTAACCACCTATTTTACCGATGACGTTACCTTCAAAGAGGGGATTGAAAATCCCTTCTTCCTGCGGTTAATGAACATCATCATCGACCCTACTGCCGGCCTGAATGATATTTTTGCCGGCTATGCCGATGCCCTTCGCACTGCACAGGTGAACGGCATCGAAGATCCCTGGCTGCCTTCTCCACCGTCGCTGACGGAGACCCCAGACCCACTTTGGGGGCTGGAAAAATCCGTCGTGGGACAGATATTGTCACTCGCTGCTGAAGCGGACCTGACGAGCACCCGGGCCACTTACCAGAGCCGAACCCGACGTAACTTATTGCAGCCGGAAATGGATCCGGCGCTCAAAAACTTGCTGGTCGACACGCCCCATACGCACTACCGTGGCTTCGGACAGCAGGCGGCAATCCGCACGCTGCTCACCTCCGACGTCAACAGCACTCTGGTGGTGAATCTCCCCACCAGCTGCGGTAAAAGCCTTATCACGCAAATCCAGGCCATCAGTGCGCCGTTCGGTTCGTTAACGCTGGTGATTGTCCCAACGGTCGCCCTCGCCATAGAACAAGCGGATTTTATGCGGGACATGCTGCGGCAGGCTGAGCAGGATCACGGAGGAACCTATGCCTGGGTTGGCGGTCAGGATCACACAACGCGCCAGACGCTGAAAGAGCGGTTGAGAAACGGCTCACAGCGCGTGCTCTTTTGTTCGCCGGAGGCGGCAAAATCGTCGCTGGTTCCGGTACTGTTTGACCTGGCGAAAAATAACCTAATAGGTGCCGTCGTTATCGACGAAGCCCATCTAATAGACCAGTGGGGCGCTGAATTCCGCCCTGATTTTCAGCTGATTGCGCCGCTGATTCGTTCATTAAAAGCCCAGCCCGGATGCCGTTTTCGCACCCTGCTGCTCTCCGCCACCTGGAGCCAGAACACCCGTGATGTGATTGTTGAGCAGTTCCGCTCAGATGACAGCGAACTGATTGAGATTACAGCGAACTTCCTGCGTCCCGAACCCGAATACTTCGTACATGCTGAGCCCACCCCTGGTGCGCATCAGCAGCGCGTGGAGCAGTTGCTAATGACGCTCCCACGCCCGCTCATCCTCTATTGCACCACGAAGGAAGAAGCGGAAAACTGGCATCTCCGACTTCAGCAACAGCAATACCAGCGTGTTGGCCTGTTCCATGGCGACACGGAAACCCTAGCTCGCAAAAAACTGATTTCACAATGGGCAAGCGACCAACTGGACATCATGGTTGCCACCTCGGCGTTTGGGGTAGGAATGAATAAAAGCAACGTCCGTTCGGTCATTCATGCCGCCATTCCGGAAAATATCGATCGCTATTATCAGGAATGTGGACGCGCCGGGCGTGATGGCAAAGCCTGCCAGGCGCATCTGGTCTGGCATAGTGCGCAAATGGAGACGGCAGAAAGCCTTTCGGTTGAAAAACTTATCAGCGTCGAAAAAGGCTACCAGCGTTGGATGGCCATGTTTAAGCGGTACCAGCCCAGCGACATCGCCAGTTACAGCATCTCACTGGATACTAAACCCGATCATATCGACTATCAGGGCGATCGAAATCAAGCCTGGAACCGCAGAACCTTACTATTGATGCAGCGCACCGGGCTGATTGAGCTGGTGTTCGCAGCCCCTGAGCTGCCAGAAAACCTGCGAAAAGATGAAGAAGAAAACGCTCAGGCAGTTCACGACTGGTTTGCCCAGTATTACAACAAAGTGCATATTCGCCACTGCAACGACTCGCACCACTCTGAAGAGTATTGGAACACCTTTGTTGATAGGGCCCGCCAAGAAGAACTAGCTAAGCGCCGTGCGGCATTTACCTTGTTAAAAACGTGGATCCTCGACCCTCGACCTCCCCTGTGCCAGACACTAAGAAAATTTTATATTTATCAGCACCATGCGCCAGAAATCACTTGCGGCGGATGCCCGGGGTGTCGGGCTCAGGGTAAAGGCGCGTTCTCCCCAACAGTTGGGGCCGATGTGGAAATTATACGAGCGACGCCGAAGAAACGAGCGCGCTTCGCTGGTGCCGTCAGGAAAGTGTATTACACCGATGAACTGGAAATGAGGGCTCTTCTATCAGAACTCCGCGTACCGCTTCGTCAGTTGATCGGCTCTGGCGATTACGAGACCATCCGAGCAGATAAGGCCGATTTCAGGCATCTGGAACGCGCCTTGGATTCCATCTCTCGCTTCTGGTGCGTGCAAAAACTTGCTGCACCCACTTCGGACAGTGCGGAAATTGTGATTGTGTCTAACACTGCCACTGCGCTACCGGACCTACCGGCCTCGCGATATGAACGCATCATCATCGCCCCGCAGCACCTGGCCGATCCGCAGCATCCTTACAGAAAATGGTGGGAAAGCGCAGGCAACGCGCAACCCTTGGACACTTTTATCAGGCAACTACAGCATGTCAATCATCAATAACGCAAACCCAGGAAGCAGCCTGGTGCTGATCCCCTTATTTGATCGCATTGTACAAAATGCCCAGGCACCGCTTTCCCCGGAAGCGGTTGTGGCTCGCTATCGGCCCAATAACCTGCCCGCTAACGATAACGCTTGGGGAAAAATCAGAGAGAACCTCGCCTTTTGGTGCCGACTGGGACTCTGGCCTATGGAAGAAGAGAGGATTCTGCCGCAGCCCAATGAGACTCGTCCGCTCTATCAGCGCGTGCTGCAATGCACCATTGATGCCTGCAAAGAAAAAGGTATCGCTGAAGGTAAGGAATGTGAACCATTGTGGCGAGTGCTAACCTGTTTGATGAATCTTCAGCAGCACTCATTAGGCGGCAAGGAACCGCTGGCCCCAAATATCATCACTGAAAAACTGCAAAGATGGCTTCCAACCGAAACCGTTAACTCCAATACCGAAAAGCTGGTCAGGGAATATGGACGCTATTTGGGCTTTCTGGAACTAGCGCCGGACCAGAACTACTATACCGATCCAACCCGGGCGATTCAGTGCTTTTTGCCGCAGATTTTTGGCGAACAAAATAGCCTCTCCATTAAAACCTTCATGGCCAATATGGCTGAAGTGATGCCAATGATGGACGGCGGTGAATTCCGGGTAAAAATGCAGGAGATCATGAGCGAACGCAACTGGTCTGCTCCGGAAGGTAAAAATATCAGCACCAGCACATCACTTGCGCTGCGTCGCTTGGAAATAGACCAGAAAATTCAGCTGATCGTTGGGAGCGATGACGCCGCATCATTATCGCTACAATTGCCCAATGGTGAGATTCGCCCAGTCAGCCAGGTCCGTCTCAGGGAGGCCGCACAATGAGTATCATGAACTACTGGCCGTCACTTGAAAATATCGAGCAGTGCATCCGTAACGAAGCCGAAGAGTTGCAGGATGATGTACTACTAGCGGTACATGAGCCAATGGTGCTTACCCGTCGTGATGTTAACAACAATCAGGTAGCCCTCCGCGACGAAGACATGTTTACACAACTGCTCACCACCGAGCGGGCTATCCCACTCATCGGCCGTTCAGGGATGGGGAAATCACATCTGGTGCGCTGGCTTGACTGTCGTCTAAAAAGCCATCTGCATGCAAACGGCGAACTGGCACAGTGGGAAATTGTCCGTATTCCGAAAAACGCCAGCCTGCGTCAGGTTCTGCTGCTGATCCTGAAAAATCTGCACGGTGGAATTTTTGATGACGCGCGTAAGCGTGTTGATGATGTGGCTGAACAACACTCCGCTAAAGATCTCGCTGATCTGATGCTGACCATGATGTCTCATCAATTAGAAAGCATGTATAACGAAGCGATGAAGATCGGCCAAGATTACGAATCGCAAGGGAAAGAGATCCCGGCAGATCTTCTGAACCGACTCGAAGCCATCATTGAAGAAGTCGAAAACGGCATTGGCAACCTGATTACTGACCCTAACTTTAAGCTGAATCTGCTCAAACAAGATCATTGCCTCTATAAACGCGCCAGTCGAATGAGCGATGGGCTTAAAGAGGAGGATGAGGATCACGATAATTACGAACTGGCACCCGCCGATCTCTTTTTCCAAGACAACATAGATGACCTGTCGTCGCTTGCTCGTGAATATATTCGACACTCGCGTATTGATGAACATGATAATGAAAAAGCCCGCATTCAGGCTGTAAGCGTTCTGAATGAAGCGATGCATGCGGCGTTAAAATCACTATTTGCCAAACTCTTTACATTCAACGGCGGTAACTTCCAGGAGTTGTTCCAGCAGATTCGCCGTGAGTTGCTCGCACAAGATCGCCGCCTTGTGATCTTGGTGGAAGATATGGCAGCTATTTCGGCCATTGAAGATGTACTGATTGACAGTCTGATCGAAGAAGGCATGCGTGATGGAGTGAAAACACTATGCCCGGTGCATTCGGTTATTGCCGTTACCGATAACTATCCGGGCTACAAACGCCGTCAGGAAACGCTGATGACACGAGCGGGCTACGAGTGGATCATTGAGCACACCGACAGAGACAACAACGAAGGGCGTATTGTGTCACTGTGCGGTCGTTATCTGAATGCAGCGCGCCATGGCGCAACGGCGCTGAAGCAGTCGCGGGCGCAAAACCAGGCAAATTGGCCGAGTGTCTGGCAAGACGAAGAAAAGCCGGAATGGTTGGCGGACTTTGGTATGACAGACAAACAGCAAGTTCCGCTGTTCCCGTTTAACCGCGAAGCTATCCGTGCGCTGGCTGATAAAAACTGCCGTGACAGCAGCGGCCAACTGACTTTTAACCCACGAATTGTGATTAACCGTATCCTGCTGGATATTTTGCGTGATTGCCGTGTTGAGGCAGAGCGCGGGCTATTTCCACCGCCGAACCTTGCAGGAATTGACGTTGGCACAGAAATACTTCACAACATCAATCAGTTAACCAGAAACAGAGTTACCAGTGCAGCGTCATTGACCGCACTTTGGAGCTATGGCTGCGACTCTTGGGAAAAAGTCTGCAATCAACTGCCGCCGGGAGTAGCAAAAGCTTTTGGTCTCACTGAGTTGGCCGAACGTATTAACGGTAAAATTTCTGCCCCACCAGCAGGAGGCAACGATGATGAAAAACTTAACAAACCAACCGGTATTACAGTTCCTGAACCTAAACCTGAACCGAAATCTGAGCTAGCTTTCATCAAACATCTCAAAGCCTGGGTCGATGAAAAAACCGTTTTACCTCAATTAATTGCCAGTGATCTGCGCGCAGGACTTAACAATTGCTATGAACTCTATGCCCAAGTGGAATTTTCCAGTATGGCAGAGCGACCTTCACTGATTGAGCGTAATCCTTTGATTAGCCTGCCACTGGCGGCTTCAGATCCCTCGAACGCTATTGTGAAATTCTATGAACTCAAAGACCTCAACGATCCGCTACGCAGGATAGAGATCTACAACGTGTCGCTGGCGATTTTGCGTATCCAGCATTACGCCAACTTAAGCGAAGGGCTTAGCTACCCTGAAGCTATGGAAGACTACGCCCACTATGAAAACTTTGCCAGTTGGTGGGTGCCGCAGACCGCGGAGATTGCAATCAACCATGCCCGGGCGCGGAAACTGAAGCCTGCGCTGCGTAATCATTACCAAAAAGCGCTGCTGTTGGGCCTGTTGACTGGCAAAGAAAATCCGACGGAGCTCATTGATGCACTTTGCCTGACGCAGAAAGGCGTCGGTCGAACTGAGGGTAAGAATCAAGGACGAACAATCAAAACAAGCCCATCCGATCTCTGTTTCTACGGACTCGAGGCCAACCAGAAACCACATTCCAGCATAAAAGTGGCTGAAGCCCGGCAGGCAGCACTTCAGGGGTGGGACGACGCCCGCGACGCATGGCTTTCTCTGGTTGCCGTCCCTGAATTAAGTTCCGGGCTCACCTCAGTCCGAGCACTTGAAGCCGAAGTGGTAACCTCCGCGTTGCGAGAGATCCAGAAGGAACCGCTTGGAGCGGATGTGCAGCGTGCGGCAGAGACAGCCCGCAAAGAGATCGCATCAACTATCGAAAATGCACAACTCTTTGAAAATATAAAAAATCAGGATGACTTCATTGCCCTTCTCGATGAGTGGCAGATGTTTATCGAAGCGGTACGCACCCAATATTACCCTTCGGAATCCGAGCAGATCAGAAACTCATCATGGTTGCTGGGTGAAATTGAAGCATTAAGAGTAGACGCAGAGGCCAGCCTGAACACGCTGCTCACGCTTAATTCCCTCGTCAGACAGAAAGATGCCTTCATGCTGTGGCATGACATTTCCCATCTGGATGGTGATTACGTCAGCCGTATCGGTAACCTTCTTGCGCAATGGCAGAATATTCAATCGAAAATCAGCTTTACGCTACAGCAGATAAACAGTAAGGGTGACGCACCGAAACTGAAAAATGCCTGCACGCTAGTTGAAGAGCGACTGAAAAATCTGGCGGCTGATATCAGCGCCTCTGGAGTGAATGAATGAGTACATTACGCCAACAGCTTGCAGAGATGCAGAAGCAACTGGATTTAAGCGTCCAAGCAAGTAAAGCCACGCAGATTATTGAGAAATGCGGCGTAGTGCTCTCAAAAACTGACACCGTCGCTGGGCATTATTGTCGCCTTAAATACCAGTACCCGGCCCTACAACTTCTGCCGCCTGAACTGAGGGTCAGTTGGAGAGAAGATCAACGAAATGAACTCAAAAATGTGGTTAACGGTGTCAATAACTTGCTGTCTCAGTGGAGACGCTGGCTGAATAATCAGACCCAAGTAGCTGCCGATACGCAAGCCTCGGATGAACCGCTGGATGGAGTGGTCGCAACGCAGGAACCTACAGCATATGACATCATTCAGAATGACTCCCTGACCAACTGCGTGAGCCAGGCGCTCAGCCTGCACCGCACTCTGAGCGACCAGCTGAAAAACGCATGGGAAGAGTGGCAACAAATCCTGCATCAGCAGATTCAGGTAGACAGCAAAACCCTCGATGCTCAGCAGAAACTCGAGAAACTGAAAGAGATTGCTGACGAATACCTAAGCCTGCGCGACAAGTTTGACACCTTGATCCAACCTTTGCCTGAGAACGGCGAGAGCGTGACAAAGATCCGGGCAATGGCGGAGCACCTGAACACCCTGCGCGGCATGATGAAAACTGACTGGCCAGAAGCGGTGCAGAACTTCCTTGATCGCATCAATGGCCCGCAGCGAAACAAACCAACGCTGAGCGCATTGACAACAGAAGTGTTTGAGTGGCTTCGAGATGAAGACATGTTGGAAGACTTTGTGATTACAAGGAAATAGTGACATGACTGTTGAGGATATATGTCGTCTGCATGCGGCGCTGGACGTGCTCGAAGGGCGCGAAGCCGAGTTGCTAGTCTGGGGAGACACGGAAGGTGCCTTTACGGATGCGGATATTCTGTCCCTGTTTGCCCACCATTTTCCTGATGATAATGGCAAAGTGCTGATGCAGGATCTTCAAGACGCCGCGATGTTATTTAGCATCCCCAATACTCAGGGAATGAGGCTTTATCGCACTCGTATGGCGGAATCTGTTCATCTGTTTCGCCATCAGCGCCAGTGGTTTCGCGGCCAGCAGTTGAATCGCACGCGGTCGCTGGTGGCTGACTATCGCTTTATACGCCGCCCGCGCAGTTACCCGGCAAGGATACATCCGGCTGAAGAGGTACTGAATCAATGGTCCGACGTTGAGTGGATGAACGACATTAAACGTCAGGCCCTGCAAACGCTTATCGGTGATTTCTCCATAGCCGGTTTTCAGTCCAAGGCGACGGCGCGCATCCTGAGGGCATGGGATTTTCACAGCCGCCACCCACACGCCAAAGAAGCAACCGCCACCATCGTATGTGCTGGCACTGGCAGCGGTAAAACCCTGGCGTTTTATCTGCCTGCTCTAACGTCACTTATCAACGATCTGCAACGCGATTGCTCGGCGCGGGTTCGCTCACTGGCTCTTTATCCGCGTAAAGAGTTGCTTAAAGATCAGTTTATGGAGACTTGGGTAAAATGCCGTGAAGTGGATACCCAGGCACAGAAACTTTCAGGGCGAAAAATCCGCATTGGCTCATTCTTTGGCGATACGCCGTACAGCATCCAGTACGTTGATAAAGACAAAGATCTTCCTTTTGATCTGCTACGCTGCAGCACTCCAAAATGCCAAGGCGAAATGCGCTGGAAAGCGGAAGATATCCGTCAGGGCAAAGAGATCTTGCGCTGTACGCACTGCACGCACAGCGTGGGTGAAGATGAAGTGGTGCTCACCCGCGTCTCATTGATGAATAACCCACCGGATATTTTGTTTACCACCACTGAAATGCTCAACCAGCATCTAGGCAACAACAAGGCCAGCCATCTGTTCGGCGTCGGCATGAACGTAATTGCACCGCCGGTAGTTTTGCTCGATGAGGTCCATACCTATTCAGGCAACAGCGGCGCGCAAACTGCCTATCTACTTCGTCGCTGGATGCAACTGGCGCGCTGCCGCCCGCATTTTGTTGGCCTCTCGGCAACGTTGAGCGATGCTGAGCGGTTCTTCGCAGACTTGGTAGGAGCCAACAAAAAACATGTCATGCTCATTGAGCCCGCTTTCCAGGAGATGGTAGACGAAGGGGCTGAATATCTGTTGGCATTGCGGGGCGATCCCGTTTCGCAAACGGCTCTGCTCTCAACCACCATCCAAACCAGTATGCTGGCACGCCGGATTATGGATACCCGCAAAGCCGCGTCGCACGGCACCTGGGGTCGCAAAGCCTTCGTCTTTACCGACGATCTTGATATCAATAACCGCCTCTACCACCAGCTTTGCGATGCCGAAGGGTGGCGTACGCGCGGACAACAACTTCTGCCTAACGAAACTCCGCTCGCAGCTCAGCGTAACGAAAACAGTGGTGCTCTCGACGCATTGACCCTTGCCGGTCAAAATTGGCGAATGGTGATCGATATAGGGCATCCTCTTGATGGTCACGATCGTGCCATAGTGGCGCGGACATCCAGCCAGGACGCTGGAGTCAATCCTAAAGCCGACATTGTCGTAGCAACCGCCTCGCTGGAAGTCGGCTTTAACGATCCTTCAGTCGGGGTAGTGATTCAGCATAAAGCACCGCGCAATGTCGCCTCTTATCTGCAACGCAAAGGCCGTGCCGGGCGTTCAAGAACCATGCGCCCCTGGATGGTGGTCGTGCTGTCAGAATTCGGTCGCGATCGCGTGGTGTACCAACGTTATGAGGAGTTGGTGACACCGGAAATCAAGGGCCAGTCGCTTCCTCTAGGCAATATCCATATCCAGAAAATGCAGGCAGCGATGGCAACTCTGGACTGGCTAAGCATGAAGATCCCTGGCAGTAACATCTGGTCATTGTTGAACAATCCGCCCAAAAGCAAAGAGCAGCAAGGGCATCTAGAGCGCATACTCACTTTGATTTCCGCCGTGCTGGAAAAGAATGTCTCTCAGCAGGAACTGGAACAATACTTATTCTACGCGCTCAAAATAACCGAGCCGCAACTTCAGCGCGTTATGTGGTCTCCGCCGCGCTCTATCATGATGGAGATGCTCCCGACCTTGAAGCGCCAATTGACCACCCGGTGGTCGCTGATGGGTATTCCCGGCGCAGACAGATCGATGGGGCGTTCACCACTACCTTCGTTTATTCCAGCAGCCCTCTTCAGTGAGTTGAACTTGCCTGAACTGAGCATCCAGCTTGAACGCCGCTTTGCGAAATATGAAAATCTGCCATTTATTCAAGGCCTGAAGGAGTTTGCACCGGGCCGCATCTCCAAGCGCTACGCCATTTATTCGGATCTGGAAGCCGATTGGCTGGTGCCAAACAATTTTGTGCCGCAACTGAACCAGGTTTCAGACGTCGATTTCGAGATCAACGAGGCATTTGGTGATACCTGGCAGCCGGAGTGTCTGGTAACCCTTGCGGATGCATCGCAGCTAAAAGTCATTCGTCCTCTGCAAATTCTTACCCGAGCTCTTGATTTCAAACAGAATCTGACGGAGAAGAGTAATTCTCAGTTGACGTGGCACACTCACTTTTCCGCAGATGCCCATGCCGAAGCGATGGCGATCCCCGCGGGGCCATGGAGCACAGTGTTGCGGTCCGCCACGTTTTATACACATCAACATATGACCCCCCTTGAGCTGACGCGTTATGCCACCGCCGCCAGCGCTTCGCTGCGGAGTAAAAGCAAACAGCAGGCCTGGGTGAATTTTAGATGGGTCGAAAACGGTCACCCGGTCGCAGTTGGTGCCCGCCAGTGGGTGGATGGCATGAAGTTGAGTTTTACGCTGCCTTCCGCACTGCATCAGCAGGTCATGAATGATACAAAGTTAGCCGGGTCTCTCAGAACGCTCTATTTCCGCCACTGTATTAGCAGTGAAGCTCGTTTTGAATATGACAGTTTCACCGCGGACTGGATCTACGAGTGCTATATAGCGGCGCTGACCAAAGAAATTGTCAGCAGCACAGACCTCGCGGATGCAATTCACGCTCTGCGCACGCCGGAGGGCAGAGAGTCGCTGGCAACAATTGCCGATTCGCTGTTCCAGGCCGAAAATATTTTTGAAAACAACGAAGATGGAGAGGGCTCAGCGGAGCGCCAGGAGCTACAGCAGCAGTTGAGGAGCCTGTTCAACGAGCCGGAACTGCTTGCAATGCTTGATACGCATAGCGCCGTGTTAACTGACGACCTCAGCCAAAATACCTCTTTTTGCCAGTGGCTCCAGACGTTGTTGATAAGCACCTTCTCAGGTGCCGTAAAACAGACCAGCCATATGTTGCTGCCTGAGGTGGACGACAGAGGATTGCTTGTTGACGCCGTTCTTGATGGGGAGCAACTCGATATCTGGCTCACCGAATCAGAGCCTGGGGGCTGCGGGATTATCACCCGCCTCGAAGAAGCGTTCCACGGCGATCCGGTCGCCCTGCTGAATCTGTTTATTCGTAGCTTTGCCGCCAGCGACTACGAGCAGATCGATGACGATCTCTTCGAACTGCTCTCGCGACTCCCTTCAAACACCACATTGCAGCAGACGCTGAACGATTTACGCTTGGCGGAGAGTCATCATGATCGTCGGGTTGCGAATGTAAACCTACGTACTGAGCTAAAAAAACAAGGATTTGCGCTTTCTCACAGCTTTATGTCTGTGCTGCATACCCGCATCCTTCGCCCTGGCAGCCAGCTTTCTCACGATCGGCGCTTGCTGGACTATCTGCGCGAATGGCGGGCGCTGGAGGCCAAAGCCGGTTATGAAATTAACCTGAACATTTTTGCCCATACTCAGGCAATTCAGGAACTTCCCGGAGCGAACGTCACAAAAATTTTCGAACGTTTTTGCCAGATTCAGGGCATGCTGTGGCAGCGTGGCAATACTATCCGCCAGTCGATACTCAGCTACTACAACCCCTTTGATAACGGGCCAAAACTCACGGAAAGGCTGCTGCTCAGCACCTTGTTCTGGCAACCTGCGACGCAGATTGATTTGACAGACAGCGACTGGCTTTCGCAGATCCACACGGCGATCTCTCGCGAAGGGTTTGCTGAATTACTGATCCCCCGGGAAGCCCGCCAACAGGTGGTACAGACCGTATCCGCGTTACAACTGGTACCTGTCGATTATTTCGGCCTGCACCTCTACCCGAGAATTGGGGCCGTCGACTATCGAGGCGGCAACATCGTGTTGCGAGTCGAACTGGCTGAAGCCCTGCAGTAAGGAGAACGATGAATGGAAGAGCAACGACAAATATTTCTCCATGGACCTCTCGGACAGCGACAACTGAGGGAAGTACTGAGTGCGCAGTTCAGTGGGCTTATCCTGTACCCTGAACTCATCTGGCTGATCTCGCCATGGATGAGCGATTTTGACGTCATTGATAATCGCGGGGGGCAATGGAGTTTTCTTGATCCGTCGTGGGGTGCCAGAATGGTCAGTTTCCAGGAGCTTCTGGCGACGGCAGTGAATAACGGCTGTCCACTCAGGATAGTCACTCGCCCGGACACGCTTAACAAAGTGTTCGTTGAGCGACTGCAGGCAAGACTTTCGCCGAATCATGATATGCAATGCTCCTATTATGAGAACCTACATGCCAAAGGCATGTTAACAAAGCACTTCTTTCTGAAAGGTTCGATGAACTATACCTGGAGCGGTGCGAACCTTAACGATGAGCATTTGCTGTTCTCCAGCAACAAAACCCTCATTTCTGACGCACTGATTGAATTCGGTGGACAATATACCTTCGGTGACAGTGATGAATAATATCCCCTCTTGGATTAGGGCCTTCTTTGGCGAAAGCAATTTGCTCAGCCTTGATAAACTGCTAAGCGACTCCCCCGGTGCTTACGCGCCTGAGCAGAAAAATGCGCTGTTGCCTCTTGTGAAGAGCGCGCTTGACGGTGAATGGCCCATTATTCTGCCTTGGTGCGACCGCCAACACTGGGTTTTCTTCGCGATGGCAGAAGATGAGCGCACCCTGCAGGAACTCACCAAAGTTATCAATGCCCGGTTTGGTTCAGCTGACGTTGAGCCCGACCGCCGAATTTACTTGAGTCCGACTTCTGGCCCGACTTTTACGGCAGAAACCGCATTGCTCGAACATAGCCCAGCAGGGTTTATTCGTATTGAGTTGCTGGAAGGTAAACGTGAGGATAAGCAGGCAAAAACGCGGGTTTTTGCCGCCCTGAAAGAGTTGATTGACCTGTTCCGAAAGCGTCCATCTCTCGTTCGCACCCGCAAGCGCCCGTTTGGTCGTATCCTTAGCGATTTCATGCTGGCAACAAATCAAAAAGAGGTGGAGGCCAGCAATGACTTTCTGCAAGAACTGCGTGATAACGGTCTGCTCTCCAAACGCAATCTACTGCTACTTGAGCTTCAGCAGGCCGGGAAATGGCAAAATTGGGATGCCCTGCTAAACCACCAAGACCTGCCAGATCTGATCAGAGGGCGCATTCCCTCGTCGCTGACCAGAATGCTGCTTGCCGCTTATCAGCACCGCTATCTGGGCCATGATGCCCTTAGCTACACGCAGGAGACGCCATCGGCTTTGCGCCCAGCCTTCCTTGCCCTCCAACCGCTTTTTACGCAGGTTCCACTGCTAGGAAGCGAGGAAGGGGAAATTAACTCTTGGAGAAGTTGGGCGATTGGCGTGGCGCTGGTGGGTGAACAAAACCTGCTCAGCATGATACCTGACACGCTGAAATCAGGATGGCTTCAGGAATTACAGCACTGGGCCGAACTCAAGAGCACCGCGTACGATACTCCAGCCTCATCTCCTGTCTCGTTGTCGCTGCCGCCAACAACACTTGAATCTCTGGCCAGTTATCTACAAACGTCGTTGACAGCCACAGCCGAAACGCTGGGGAGCTATGCTGAGATGCTCAGCAAGATAGATCCACAACTGTATGAGCAAGCTCAGAAAACCCCTCTTCTAAAAACGCTGATTGAGAGCATCAACCGGCTTACTGCCGCGAGCATCACCGGCTGGGACAACTGGTTCTCGCGCCTGCGCGAACCCGATGCCGATAGAAACGCTCTGATGCAAATTGTCGCGCTGGAGAGCGAGCATTGGCCAGTCGCCTCCTTCCAAGAATCGGCTTTTGTTCACCTGCTGGCGCAGGATTTTCCGCCGCATGCCTTTTCAACACTACGCAACGCCATGCCCGCCTTTATCGAGTGGCTGGGGAAAAACCAGCTGCAATTGCAGAGTACAACATGGCTGAAATGGATGGATGTTCTGGCGATGGAACAAAGCGTCAGTCCGGCGGACATCAAACTGGCGACCCTAGTAACCGAATATTTCCTGCAAGGTCCTCTCACCCTGGCTGAATACCAGAATTTTGTTGCTACATTGCAACTCATTATTGAGCGCTGCAGTTCACTTAAAAATCTGACCTCGCTTGAAGAGATGATCGAACTGTTTCTTGATGCACCGGAGCACGATAACGCCACACGAAACGCGCTATGGATGGATATTCAGACTTTTGCCGTTGGTGTATGGCCGCGCCTCGATCACTCAACCCGAGCCATCATGCGTAGTCTGGCCATCAACGTATTGGGCATTGGTGCTGATTCAGCGTTTCCTCCGGAACCGGCACGAAGCGATGATAGCGAGCCTGAAACACTTCCGGATCTCTCGGGCAAACGTGTCGCCATTTATACCCTGACAGAAGGAGCTGCTCGCCGGGCCAAGGGGATGATTGAAGTGTTGTTTCAGGGGATCAGAGTAGATGTGAATCATGACCATAACGCAACGGATAAGCTGGTCAATTTAGCAAAACAGGCTGATTACTTTATTTTTGCCGCTGCGAGCGCAAAACATCAGGCACTGTATGCGATAACGCCTCATCGTCGCGATCTCATTTATCCTGAAGGTAAAGGTGCTGGTTCGATTCTCAATGCCTTTGTTGCACGTCTTCAACAACCCATGAGTATTGACGTATAAAAAATAAGGGGCATTCGCCCCTTATTTTTTTAGATGTTTGCGTTTGCCGTCTTTATATAGCTGGTTACAAGATAATCAGTAACCAAAGATATATCTTTTGAAAGATTTTGCAGTTCATTCCATTTACGAACAATAGGCTGACCATCAACATCTGTGCCGAAGTTCCACACGCCACTACTCCATGCACAAAGCGGCTTAATACGGTTTAACTCTTCGACAAAACGAGTATAGGAAGGGATCTCAGTCCAGCCTGGTTCACCTTTATAGTCCTGATGAACCTGATCGATTTCATCCATCAAACTGCCAAGCGCAAGAATACCAACGCCATGTAGCAAGCGGGAATAACGAGGCTTTTTATCCCAGTCATCAGTAAACACAGTTTCCACAGCCGACCAGAAGTTATTCAGCAGTTTCACCATCTTCCCTTCATCCCCCAACCCTGTCGCAGGGTCACGAAAGCGATACAATGCTCCCTCACGAAGACTGGCATCGATCATTTTGATCATCGAGTTGTCAGCAATAACCCCATCAGGGTTGGTCGCCGTTTTGATGCGCCCTGCAAGTGGACCTTCGCCGAAGTTCAGTCGTTGAGTTAGCAGTGAAGGAAACTTACGCATTTGCAGATCGGATGGCAAACGACCGTGGGTATGCGGTGCCAGTTCGTATAACAACGTTTTGGGCAACGGTTTTGTGGAGTTAACCAGCATGAACTGTTCACGCTGTTCTTCTGCATCATTAGCGATAAATGCAGATACCGGCATCATAAACGAGTCTATTTCCGCATCCCGCAAAGCAGCGGTACGTTGTTGACCATCCACTATAAATCCTGGCTTCTCAAAATCCTTATCTTCGGAGAAAGGTATTACCAGATGCCCCATGTCGCCATTATCTGTAAGTGGTTCAAAACGCACACGCTTATCAAAAGCGATAATCACCGGGTTTGGTATCATCGGGTTTGAGCTCTCAATATAGCGCTGAATTTCGCGAATATGGTTACGTACTTCTGGACGCTGATAGCCAACCAAATTCTCTTCGCCGCGACGAATACGCGAAATCGCTGCAATTTTGCTGATCTGTTTACCTTCTATCGCAAGGCTATAGAGTTGCCTCTCCTCACCCTGTCGGATTCGCAGGGCGGGAACACGATATTCACTCATGACAGTTCCTCTGAGCGTAATGACAATGTGTGCTGTAAACGGTTGTACAACACCTGAATATTATGGAAACCGCGGCGACGGTTACGTTCTGCTCCGCGGAAAATGATGACGTTGATACCGATAGCCTGGCAAATATTGCATTGGCACTGTTTCCAAGGACGTTCACCCAGTGTGCGTTCATAATCCGCACGGATTTTATCGGCCTCTTTTTCACCTGAATGCAGGCGTTCATAAGCCAGTACTGCCTCAAGAGTTTTCTCAAGGGACAAAGCCCCTTTATCGTATTCGAACAGGGCATTCATGGCATCCTTTTCCAGATGCCGAGCAATATCCTGATCGATCACACCAGATTTTATTTTGCGGCTTAAACTTGGATTCGCATCAAACTGAGGGACTCGCACAGCGGTATAGGCCGGGCCATCAGGCGTATGATAGTTATTTTTTCGATCTTTAAAGGCCTGCTGAAGCGGTGTAGTCGAGTCAATACTGGTCACACCAAACTTGATAAAGTCGGCGAAACTCTCTGGACGAGCAATACCTAACAAGTGAACACGTGTATCACTTTTCAGCAGTGGCTTAATCTCTTCGAGAGTCTCAAGGATCTGCGCCGTTTTCAACGGCACCATCCCCCCCATGGTGATATTTTTGTATCCCATGGCCAGCAGAGCCTCTACTGACTGACGGTAGGAGGTTTTGCTCCATCCATGTGCAACGCCAAAGGCGGTGAAACAGGACTTTTGAGACTTGTTTAAAAACTCTTGAGCCAAGGTCAGCGTGATATCCTGACGTCGACGACATTCAGCCAACACTTCTCCACTGAATATCTCACCAGGTTTCTCATAGCCAAAAACAATATGATCAAGAGAAACACCATGGTTAAATCGGGAGGTTTCGTAGAATTCAATGACCTCTTCCACTCGGTATGGCGGCACATCTTGGTTAACATAGGTGAAGGCTCCGCAATCACCCATAGTTTCCATACTTTCCGGCAAGCGGAAGAAGTGCTTCATGCCATTACGGAAGTAGCGTAAGCGCTGGGCTCGCGTATATTTACTTTCTCCACTGCCAAGGCCGTCAACTACTGCTTTCGAAACCAGCATGCCGTCATAAGGCCGAGAAAATACCTCATGTGGATAATGATCGTCACGCTGGCGAACGCGATGTTCGTTTCGCGTTTCATGGAAGAAGTCGAAACTAGGATCGATAAAATCCTGACTATCCGGGAAAAAATATTTAAGCTTCGACAACTTACTCTCCTGTGACGCCACTGCAAAGCCTCAAAAAACGGAAGATTCTATCATGAAAACCTGACCAGTGGCATCAAGCTTTACTACCCGTCAAACCCTTGAAAATCACACGGAACCGCTTTTCCTCGAATGAATTCCCTGAGTCACGAAACTCGCGCAGGGCCTGTGTTGCACTGATACTTGGTTGATGTTGCAAAATTTTCAAAATGTACAACTCAACTTCTTCAGAACTACGCCTAATTCCTTTTTTTACTTCTCGCGCAGGCAATTCGTTTAATTCTGTTGATAACCTCTGAGAAAAATCACTTAAATTATCTAAGCCTCTTTCAGTAAACTCACGAATAATATGCTTTGCCATACTAACATTTAGCATGAGCATATTGCACTTTAACCATTGAGCCATATCATGGTTAGTTTTAAATAAATAACTCATCAGCCTGTCGTTAATTACCTTTGATGTAATAATTAGCAATTGCTTTTTAGAATCAACCAGATACTCAAGACCATTAATGATATCTAATTCAATGGCATTGATATAATCAGGAGAACCACAAATAATATAATAGTGATCCTTGTTTTTTTTCATCAAATTTTTAATTGATGAAGGATGCTCAGAAATGAATGGAGATCTCTCTGTTAATTCTTTCCACCATGTTCTATGGAAAGATTTCCCTACATATTCACGAGAGTATAGCGGTATTGATTCATCGTACCCAATCGCAAATGTTGCTTTATAGGGTACGACTTGATCAGTATAGTGAAGCAGGCCAAGACCAGCAGAAATAACCCATAAATCAATATGATAGGATTTTAATATTTCTTTAGCAGTAGCCCAGTGCCCCCCCTTATACAGATCTACTGCGCATACTGTAGCAGATGTTTTTAGGGATTCATTTAAAGCATTACACCAAGAGTTCACCAATACATTTGAAGGGGTCTGCCCAGAGGTATACTGGGCTAAACTCAATATAGCCTTGCCATCACTGTTTTTACCATTTGTGCAAGTTGTTATTAAATTGATGTTACTCACAATCGCTCTCCTGAAACTGTGCAGCCAAAGCTACCTCAGAAAAAGGGATGTTGCAAGAAACGAATTGCTACTCACCGTGATTTTTTTGGTTGGTTATTGTTAGTGAGCAACATACTCAAAGTATTCATCTTGTGAGTTAGTGCATTTATGGCATCGTCTCAAAATTCCTTGCTCTTCCAATGAAAGGCAAAAAGCCCTACAACTCTCGAGTAATTTTGTTGAGTTTTCACTTTTATCCATTGAAATCAATGCTCTAGCAAGGGTGTCATAGCTAAATCCGCCAGTCGAATGCGAAACAATGCTCATAGCAAGTTGGGTATCGAAAGTCTTCATAGTGCATCTCTTAAAAGGAAGCCTGATCTATTTATAAAAAACAATTGGAAACTATTCAAGAATACATTATCGATTCTTGTTTTGTTTACCAAACACTCTGAAGATTTATGATAAGGGCAATCAGACTAATTCTTCTCAACCAACATGCATTTAGGAAGAACTCTCAAATCGATTGATTCATCTTCAAAAGAACAGCTTTAAGGATATAAGCAGCCTACGCAACTGGATTCATCTACCCCTAGAACAAAATTGTAAGTTTTTCAAAGGCAAAGAAACGGTAAAGCTTGTAGTAACTGGATTTCAGACACAAAAAAAGCCGCCCTTAAGCGACTTTGATTTGCATCTTTTGGTGCCGAAGGCCGGACTCGAACCGGCACGTATTTCTACGGTTGATTTTGAATCAACTGCGTCTACCGATTTCGCCACTTCGGCACTGAAGGGGATGCGGAAACGTTGTGGATTATACCTGTCGCGCGCCGCCATGCAAGCGACGACACGCTAAACCCGCGCTAAGTGCCCAAAAAACCAGCGCCCTTCGTCAGTCCAGCTCAGACACCGCCAGCCGAATCACCCCCGCCGCCTTCTGCTCCGGCAGCGCCAGCACCTTCGCCCACATGTCCTGCACCATATCGCAGGAGAGCTTCTCCTTGCCCACCGCCTTCTCCGGCATCTCCAACAGCTGGATATCCTCGCCGTACTTATCGGCAAGCGCCTTCATAATCGGCCGGACATCCCCGACAGCCGCCTCGCGTTCGGCTTGCGTCACGGTGTGGCGGTTTTTGCCGTAGGCCGCGCGCATCATGTCGGCGTCGGCCTGCATGCGCCGCGTCATCAGGTCTTTATCCAGCATGCGCATCGGATTCACGCCGCCCTTCACCGTCGGGTAGAGGAAGCGGAAGCAGGCGTCGTCGCTCACCTTCTGGATGGCGGCGGTCTGCTCCATATTGATGGTCATGTAGTTCACCACGTTGGCGTCCGGGGCGTTTTGCAGGCGCGACATCTGCAGATGCAGGATCTGCGGCTGGATGGTGTCGATAATCTGCTGCTCCGGCTCGCCCGCTTTTTGCAGGGCGGCCATCTGGTCGAGGATGCGCTGATGCAGCGCGGGCTCCTGCTCCTTAATCACCTGCCAGGCGGGCATCTCGTTGAGGGCGTTATCCATCTGCCGTTCCGGAGCGCGCTGCCTGTCGAAAAACACCCAGAACGCCACGGAGGCAGCCGCAATGACGATAATCACAATACGGGTCCACTTTTTATTCATCTCGCATCCTTATCCTTGAGTTATGCCGGGTTACACCGGCACGCCGCTGTGGAAGCGAAACTCGTGGTCCGGTGTCGAGATAAGTGTGGCTTCAATTTCGCCAAAAAGCTGTATGCGCGGTGAGATATCGTCGTCGCTCACCTGCTGAGCCAGCGTCAGGTAGTCCTGATAATGGCGCGCTTCCGAGCGCAGCAGCGAGAGATAGAACTTCTGCAGGTCGTCGTCGAGGAACGGGGCCAGCGCGGCGAAGCGTTCGCAGGAGCGGGCTTCGATGTAGGCGCCGCAGATGAGCTTGTCGATCAGCGTCAGCGGTTCGTGGGTGCGCACTTCCTTCAGCATCCCTTTGGCGTAGCGGCTGGCGGTGATTTTGACGTACGGAATGTCGCGGGCCAGCATCGCCTCGCGCACCTGCCAGAAGTGGTGCAGCTCCTCTTTAATCAGCAGCACCATGCTGTCGATGAGCGCCTGTCCCCACGGGTCGTCGGTTTTGGGCATCACGCTTTTGCCAATCTGCCTGTGCAGGGCGATGAAGTCCGGCTCCGGGCCGTCGCGGAAGGTGAACTGTTCGTAGGGCTTGAGCCAGTCGAGCAGCGCATCGGCACCGCTTTCGTCGGCGACGTATTTACGCACGAGTAACAGCGCGGTCTGGGCGGCCTTGAGCTCGCACACCATGTGGTCGGTGAGCAGCAGCGGCAGGTTCGCCGGGTCGCGGGCTTTATCAATCCATGCTTGCGGGGTCGGGCACTGGAGGAAGTTGAGTACGGGGGCGAGTATCTGCGGGTAATCCATGGTTCTGCCTTGAAAAAGCGGTGGCGCGTGCCACCGCCTGAAACGCTTAGTGACGTACGCCGTCGTCGTCTTCGTCGACGTAATCTTCGTCGTCGCCTTCTTCGCCGTCTTCACCGTTCGGATCTTCGAAGTAGGTTCCCCAGCCGTCGTATTCCACTTCAAACTTCTCGGCCAGGTTCATCAGCTGTTCTACCTGCGCGTCGATCAGCTCCGCCTTCAGCGCGCCTTCGCTCAGGATGTCGCAGCAGATGACGGTGTCGCCCTCTTCCACTTCCAGTTCTTCCGGCTCGGTCACTTCGTAACCCAGCTTGAAGGCTTCCACGGCCATTTTTTCCAGCGCCTCGAAGTCATCCGCAGAGAAATGGTGTTCGATGGTGTACAGCGCGTCCGGATCGCTACCGTCTTCCAGCAGTTCTTCAATAATCAGACGCGTCTCTTCGCGTTGCTCTTCCAGTAATTCCGGGTTTGCCATGGGTCAATCCTCTTTAAAGTGCGGCAGATACTTCTATTTTCACACACGGACGGGTTTGCCTCCACCTTTGTTGGAAAGATTTGTGAAACGGGGTTGCAAATGAATAATTACACATATAAAGTGAATTTTAATTCAATAAGTGGCGTTCGCCATGCGAGGATAAAATGTCTGATCTGTACATGAAACACTTTCTGAAATTGCTCGACTTTACCCCTGCACAGTTCACCTCTCTGCTGACTCTTGCCGCACAACTCAAAGCCGATAAAAAAAATGGCAAGGAAGTACAAAAGCTTACCGGTAAAAACATCGCGCTCATCTTCGAAAAAGACTCAACCCGTACACGATGCTCTTTCGAAGTTGCCGCATTTGACCAGGGCGCGCGCGTTACCTGGTTAGGGCCGAGCGGCAGCCAGATTGGGCATAAAGAGTCAATTAAGGATACCGCACGCGTGCTCGGGCGGATGTACGATGGCATTCAGTATCGCGGTCACGGCCAGGAAGTCGTCGAAACGCTGGCGCAGTATGCGGGCGTGCCGGTGTGGAACGGGCTGACCAACGAGTTCCACCCGACGCAGCTGCTGGCGGATCTGCTGACCATGCAGGAGCACCTGCCGGGCAAGGCGTTTAACGAGATGACGCTGGTCTACGCGGGCGACGCGCGCAACAACATGGGCAACTCGATGCTGGAAGCGGCGGCGCTGACCGGGCTGGATCTACGCCTGGTGGCCCCGAAAGCCTGCTGGCCGGAAGAGAGCCTGGTGGCGGAGTGCAGCGCGCTGGCGGAAAAGCACGGCGGGAAAATCACCCTGACGGAAGACGTGGCGGCGGGCGTGAAGGGCGCGGACTTTATCTATACCGACGTGTGGGTGTCGATGGGCGAAGCCAAGGAGAAGTGGGCGGAGCGGATAGCGCTGCTGCGCGGGTATCAGGTGAACGCGCAGATGATGGCGCTGACCGGCAACCCGAACGTGAAGTTCCTGCACTGTCTGCCCGCGTTCCATGACGACCAGACTACGCTCGGCAAGCAGATGGCGAAGGAGTTCGACCTGCACGGCGGGATGGAAGTGACGGACGAGGTGTTTGAGTCGGCGGCGAGTATCGTCTTCGACCAGGCGGAAAACCGGATGCATACGATTAAGGCGGTGATGGTGGCGACGCTTGGGGAGTGATTGACTCCTCTGCGGTCTGGTGCCCTCACCCCGGCCCTCTCCCACGGGGAGAGGGAGAACACCCAGCCCGTAGGCCCGTGCAAGCGCAGCGCCGCCGGGCGAATCAGGCGACGATGCGGCCTGATGCCCTCACCCCGGCCCTCTCCCACGAGGAGAGGGAGAACACCCAGCCCGTAGGCCCGTGCAAGCGCAGCGCCGCCGGGCGAATCA
>NZ_JBMKJN010000026.1:0-64028 GCF_049236805.1 Enterobacter cloacae complex sp. XAL002 | reverse complement strand
TATCGAACCCAGACCTATGTGCCTCGTGTTTAACTGTCCAACTTTTTGGGGTCAGTACAACCCGAGGCCCCTGTATGCTAGTCACATTCAGAGTAGCCTCTTGCCTGCTTAAATGCAAGGAGAAGAAGGCCATTGTTAACACCAAGCTGTAATGTCCCCTTTGAACCATTCTAAAATGTCCCCAGACAATTCTCTGGGGGATTTTTCATGATCAAAGAGACTGTTACGATGAGTCATAAGGAACTCGACCGACTTCACATTATTCAGGAGTCACTTAATCGCCATATTACTCAGGAACAAGCTGCGGCACGCATTGGCATTTCTATTCGGCAGGTTAAACGTCTGGTGCAACGGTATAGAAATGAAGGGCCTTCTGGTCTAGTTTCCCGCCGACGTGGAAAGCGTCCCAATAATTCCTTTTCTACCGAATTCAGAGCAACAGTAATTTCACTCCTCAAAGGCCGCTACGCTGATTTTGGACCTACGCTTGCGTGCGAAAAATTGCGCGAGATACACGGCTTGTGTTTATCCATTGAAACTCTCAGGAAGTGGATGGTAGAGGAGGGCATATGGCGCGAACGTCGTCGTAAGTTTGCCCGAATTTATCAGCGCCGGATGCGGCGCCCATCCTACGGTGAACTCATCCAGATTGATGGCTCGCCTCATGACTGGTTTGAAGGTCGGGGCCCCAAATGCACACTGATAGTCTTTATCGATGATGCTACCAGCGCTCTGATGGCGCTACGATTCGCTCCTGCAGAAACAACCCGGGCTTACATGGAAACCCTCCGGGGTTACCTTAATGATCATGGCGTACCACTGGCTCTCTATTCTGACAGACACAGTATATTCAGAGTAAATAACCCGGAGCGGGAAGGAGAGTTGACTCAGTTCACACGTGCGATAAAGACACTGGGCATCGAGCCAATCCATGCCAACAGCCCGCAGGCAAAAGGGCGGGTAGAGCGTGCCAATCAGACACTGCAGGACAGGCTGGTCAAAGAAATGCGGCTTCAGGGTATCAGTGATATTGAAACAGCAAACGCATGGTTGCCGACCTTTATTGAAGCCTATAACAACCGGTTTGCTACGCCGCCTCGTATTGCTGATAACGCCCATCTTGATGTACACCATTCTGAAGAGGAACTGGGTTATATCTTCAGCCTCCAGGCGAAGCGCGTTCTCTCCAAAAATCTCACTTTCCAGTACAAAAGCAGTGCGTTTCAGATTCGCAGTGAAGGCCGGGGATATCGACTTCGGCATTCGGTTGTCACGGTATGCGAAAGCTTTAACGGTGAAATTAAGGTTCTGTATGATGGGAAAGCGTTGGGATGGGAAAAATATGTTGATGGCCCGGAGCCTATACCACTGGATGATGAAAAAAGTGTCCATGAACGTGTGGATAATGCCCGTTTTGATTTACGCTCAAAATTCTACGTAAAACCTAAAGCTGACCATCCTTGGCTCACGCGCCGCACGCAAAGTAATCAGCAAGTGAAGCCCCCTAAATTACCCAGAAAGAAGGCTGATCCCGATAAAATGGACTGAAACCAGGCGTTATTCAGTTGAGTGCATATCCAGTCATAGGATAGATTCTTACGTAGCGTTTCTGGCGTGCATTTTCGGGTGGTTTGTTACTGTTTTTAACGGGGACACGTCAGAAACGCGCTCAGGCCGTCTGAGCGGTACGCGTAATGCGGCGTTATGGTAAATAGCCTATGCTAATGTCCGCTAAGAGCGAGATATAGTCATTCGTACCCTGAGAATTACACTTTGAAGTGATTCAGGGTATGCGCTTACTGGTTACGAATATTGAGCGAGAATCATGTGATGATCGCCGCTTTTCTTTCGAGCCAGTAGGTGCTCCACGTTCGCTAACGAATACTCAGGGCATGCAGATAAACTGCTGGCTATATTTCTTTCGAAGAGCGTGGAATGCATACCAATCCCCGATAAAAAGGAGTTGGTGATGACTGTGACTAATCAATTTGCTGCGCACGTTGGTCTGGACTGGGCTGATAAAAAACACGATGTCTGTGTTCAGTTTAAAAACGGTGAACGCGTATTCGATGTGATTGAACATACAGCAGAAGCGCTTGATGCCTGGCTTACTGAGTTACACCAGAAAGTAAAAGGTAGAATCGCAATAGCTCTCGAACTGAAGAAGGGCCCCGTGGTATATGCTCTTCAAAAATACCCCTTTATCACCGTTTTCCCCGTCCACGCATTGTCCCTGGCTCGTTATCGGCAAGCCTTCTCGCCCAGCGGCGCTAAAGATGATCCGCAGGATGCCGAGCTGGCATTAGAGTTAATGCTGCGTTACCCCCAGAAGATAAAAGCTATTGAACCCGACAATGCGGATATTCGCTTACTTCAGCAACTGGTTGAGCAACGTCGTCAGTTGGTTGAAGATAAACGACGCTTTGTGAACCGGATAATCAACACGCTTAAACAGTATTATCCTCAGCCACTGGAGTGGTTCTCACATCGGGGTAGCTTACTGTTGTGTGAGCTGATTATCCGGTGGCCCAGTCTGCAACAACTGAAACGAGCCAGACGCGACACGATCCGCAACTTTCTGAATGCCAAAGGTGGTCGCGCTATGGCCCTTACCGAGCAACGTGTTGCGAGTATTGATAATGCGATCCCATTGACTACAGACCCGAGTGTTATAGAGGCTAATGCTTTGATGGCAGCAGCACTGGCGACACAAATTAAAGTCGTGAGTGAAATCATCAAAACCTATGACGAACGAATCGAAACGCTGTTTGACACATTGCCAGATGCGGGGCTGTTCAAATCACTTCCGGGCATGGGACCGTGCATGGGCCCACGGATGCTTGCTGCACTTGGTGATAATCGTGACCGGTTTAACAGCGCTGAAGAAATTCAAAACTACGCAGGTATAGCACCGGTGACCGAACGAAGCGGCCAAAAATCATGGGTTCACTGGCGATGGCAATGTGCCAAGTTCGTCAGGCAGACCTTTGTTGAATGGGCTGCCAAGACGGTTAATTCATCATACTGGGCCAAACTGTATTATCAGGGCCTTAGAGAAAAGGGCAAATCTCATCAGTCTGCGATCCGGGCACTGGCGTTCAAATGGATAAGGATCATTTACCGCTGCTGGAAGGCCAGAACCTGTTATGACGAAGCGAAATATTTGCTGGCTCTCGAAGCGAGACACTCGCCCTTACTGAAGCCATAAAAAGCTTGTCGAATGTCTCAGGGCGTGAAGCGGACATTGCAGACTGCCCAGTAGAAAAAGTGCTATCAGAATTATCTAAAGGAAGATCGTATTTACCATGTCTCATTCTAACTGTTTAATAAATTACAAAAATTAAAATTTCCATTTAATATCATCGCGTTAAGCAAGAGAATTAAACCTCTCATTTAATTTATGATTCTTATTTAATTCATGAGTTGGTGTAAAAATAGGTTGCCGCACTATAGAAAGACACATATTTAAACCCAGCAGGAAATCATATTTGAAAGTAATGTGTTTAAGGGGCTGCGTAACAAGAACAGCAAGTAAACACATAGTAATAACAGTTACCATTCCCATTTCGCAAGTGGCCATATCAGAGGTGAACTAATGCCTGCTGCAATTTTAAGAATTAAGGTTATCCTAATAATTCTTTTGTATGATTAAGATCATCGATAAATTTACTAAGGACTCATTAATGAAATTGCGACTCTGGAATCTATTACCCCATGATTACGCTCCTTTTTTTCGTATTCTTCACATCATTGTGGCATTTCTAATATTATCACAAATTATTAACTCTAATCTGACAGAGACCGAAGCAATTGGTGAACATAGTCTTGAAGGAGTTATAACCTGGATGCACATTATTTCAGGGTTAGGACTGATTATTTGTGGTTTTATTATGTTAAGTTGGATGCTTACTCAAAGAGGTTTTACTTATTATTTTTCATGGGTAGGGCTTGACTTTAGTGGTATTAAGCAAGATATAAAAACGTTGACTAGTTTCCGACTGCCCGATGCACATTCGGGAGGTATTGCCAGTACAATCCAAGGATTTGGAGTTCTAGCATTGCTAATTGTAGCACTTTCAGGTGGCCTATGGTTCTTGTTGAATACCATGCAGTCAAATCTGGCTGAAACAGTAATCCACTGGCATAAGTTCTTTACTACTTTCATTGAGGTCTATTTTTATGCACATGGTGCAATGGGAGTTTTGCATATTTTAATTGAAAAATATAAAAGCCGCTCAGTTAACCTAAGTGACTAATCTGTTGTGAGATAATATTACTTCAAGTTGAAGAAAACCCTAAAAATAAAATTTAGTTTACTAGAAGATGAAACAGCACTTGCAGAGACTTTTTAATTAAATTTAATAAAAACGAAAAAATATTCATGGCGAAATGATTGTTTAATTATCTATCATGGATAGAAATGTGAGTTAGTCGTCCTATTTTAGGAAGTTAATAATGACTAAAACAAAAGGGTTACCTCGTCCGCTGACGCACTACGCTTGGCTTTCCATTGCCACGGCTATTGCCACTATCGGACTCAAAGGTGTGGCGTGGAAAATGACCGGTTCGGTCGGTCTGCTATCTGATGCCATCGAATCCGTAGTTAACCTCGCAGGAGCCCTAATGGCGCTCTGGATGCTGACCTTGGCTGCGCTTCCGGCCGATGAGAACCATGCATATGGGCACGGCAAAGCCGAATATTTCTCGAGTGCTTTCGAAGGATTTCTGATCCTATTGGCGGCAGCCAGTATCGCCTATACCGCAGTTGAGCGGATGTTAACTCCACAGCCGCTTGAGGAGATTGGTCTCGGATTACTGGTTTCAACAGTCGCATCAATCCTTAATTTTGTGACGGCTCGCATTTTGTTAAGGGCTGGCAGGCAGCACAACTCTATCACTCTTGAGGCAGATGCTCATCACCTGCTGACCGATGTCTGGACGTCGGTCGGTGTCATTTTTGGTGTCGGACTGGTTTATCTGACCGGCTGGTTTTGGGTCGATCCGATCGTTGCATTGCTGGTCGCAGCCAACATCGTTTGGACTGGTTATCAGCTTATGAGTCGTTCAGCTGCAGGTCTGATGGACGTATCGCTACCCACGGAAGAACTCAAAAAAATCGAGTCACTGCTGGCAGGATATCGTGAACAGGGGCTTGATTTCCATGCACTACGTACACGCCAGGCTGGCGGGCGGGCGTTTATGACAATGCACATCCTAGTTCCTGGGCGATGGACTGTTCAATATGGGCACGACTGGGCCGAGCGTATAGAGAATGATATCCGCACCGCACTGCCTTTTATCCATATCACCACTCATGTGGAACCGTTGGAAGATCCCGCGTCAATGAACGACCAAACGCTCGACATTTCTGATCACTAAACTAACCACATGTCGCTGGTCGGGCAGGGTAACAAACCTCGCTCTACAAAAATTTCAGGTATTCTCTATAATTCTGAGGGTACTTGATGTGACCTGCGCCCAATTGTTGGGCACGCAATATTTTTAAAAAGTCCGCTTCTGGCACAAAGCGGACAGTGATCACCGTTCTTACGACTACTTTCTGACTTACTTCGTGACTTGCCCTAAGCATGTTGTAGTGCGATACTTGTAATGACATTTGTAATTACAAGGGGTGTAAGACATGGGTAGCATTAACCTACGTATTGACGATGAACTTAAAGCGCGTTCTTACGCCGCGCTTGAAAAAATGGGCGTAACTCCTTCTGAAGCGCTTCGTCTCATGCTCGAGTATATCGCTGACAATGAACGCTTGCCGTTCAAACAGACACTCCTGAGTGATGAAGATGCTGAACTTGTGGAGATAGTGAAAGAACGACTTCGTAATCCTAAGCCAGTACGTGTGACGCTGGATGAACTCTGATGGCGTATTTTCTGGATTTTGACGAGCGGGCACTAAAGGAATGGCGAAAGCTGGGCTCGACGGTACGTGAACAGTTGAAAAAGAAGCTGGTTGAAGTACTTGAGTCACCCCGGATTGAAGCAAACAAGCTCCGTGGTATGCCTGATTGTTACAAGATTAAGCTCCGGTCTTCAGGCTATCGCCTTGTATACCAGGTTATAGACGAGAAAGTTGTCGTTTTCGTGATTTCTGTTGGGAAAAGAGAACGCTCGGAAGTATATAGCGAGGCGGTCAAACGCATTCTCTGAACCAAAGCATGACATCTCTGTTTCGCACCGATGGTGACACTTCTGCTTTGCGTTGACAGGAGAAGAAGGCCATGAAAATGCCGAACCAACCCATTGTTTTGTGCATATTAATAGTTTGTTTAACGCTGTTGATATTCACCTGGCTCACACGAAACTCGCTTTGCGAGTTGCGGATGAAAGACGGAACAAGGGAGGTATCTGCTATCCTGGCCTACGAATCCGGTAAGTAGCTGACAAAGAGGGGGGCAACCCCCTCTTTTCGGGGTGTGGATTAGTATGCCATCGGCACCTTTTGAAAGGGTTTCTCCAGTCGGGGAAACCCTTTTTTCCTCCCGTCTTGTGGCATATAGCCTTTTGTATAAATCAAGAACCAGACCCAAAGAGTCCCACTTCACGCAAACCGTTCAAAAGCCTTAGCGTAATCCAGTCGGGAAAAATTTCACCGGTGCTCGTCCGGGCACGTACCGGAAACAATGGACTTCTCACTGGTCGGTAGCTCATAGAACGTAGCCATTGCGGTCAGTCCTTATTCTGTACCCAGTAGAGTTTTATGGCCGTCTGGCAAATCGTTCAAACATTGTCATTTCTGTTCTCGCTGCATCCGGTCAAATGATACGGTGAATTCAGCTCATGGGCATTCGCATCGCAGTCTACGAAGGCACCAGAAGTTTGAGGATGTTACGCAAAGAACAGTTATCAGGTTTGCTGGTGGGCGTAATGCCTACCTCTACTTTACTTCATAGGGATTCTTCTGCGGGGAAGCAAGAATTGACTCAACGTTGTCCGGTCGTACCAGATTTGTCGCGGAAAGCGCCTTTTTGTGAGGGGGGCCGCAGCGCTAAACCTTTTCCTGGAACGACATGAAGGACAGCAGAGCGTCCGCCCTGGAGGACAGCTCAATACAGTCTCCACGCTGCGGTTCTATCTCTTCGTCAATGGTTTCATTGTACCAAATACGCAGCCGCCATCCCTTCGCAGGGAAAGCGCTCTGCATCGCCAGGACCATCCCCTCCGGCGACAGCAGTTCTCGACAGAGGTAGCAGGCCCCGATCCGGGTTGAATCCCGCAGCCACATTACGGGATACTCTTTAACCAGTTGGTCATACACGCATTCTGCCATATGAAAGTAATTTTCGTCAGCCCTGCAAAAATCACACATTCGATTTCCTTAAATGGTGTTCATCGAGATAATTCAGAAAGTTGATTCGCCAAACTACGGGGCATTTCTTTAATGGCGGAGCTTTACATCACTATTTCTGTCATTTTCAAATCCGCCGGATACAGCAATAATTGCACCGAACAGCGGTTTGAACTGCAATGCATCCGTAGGGTATGCGACAATAATAAGGCTCTTCCCGTACTCTTAAAAATGGAAGAGTTTAAAACCCATACTGCTGGGATGAGCGAAGCACGGTACATTATGCCAGCGTATAAGGGCCGTCATAACTTGTTTTTTTCTAGAACACGGCGAAGTTTTCTTACCTGGGAAGCTGTGGAAAGCGTACCGGTTCGGGGATGGCATGCGCTTGCCTTTTCACCTGGTTTGAGTACATAGGCTAATGCCAGCTCGTTCAGAGCCGCCTCAGCTTTCAACAGGGCCTCAATGGCCGTGTTCAGGTATACAGTTCGGCTCTCATGGTTCATCAGGATTTTCCTCACAAGGGTAAAAATGACAGGCGATACCTGCCGTTTACCCTTTGTCTCCGTTAAGAATGGCATCACGGCAGGCTTCCCAGATTACCTGGGCATTAGCATCACACTCCACGAACCCGCCGCACTGATCGTATATCACCTGGTATACCTCAGGGGGAATCTTCCCAGGCGCAACCGGAGTTGAGCGTTTGCCTTTATGAATCTCATCTGCGGTATCACAGACAGCGTCGAGATGCCGCGACATCCACTCAGATAATTTCAGACCCTCTCGATTTGCCTGTTTTACATAGCGAACCTTTCTGGAAACCGTAGATCGCATCTGAATCTGTGTCACAGCTGGCACATCTTCTTTCATGGCATTCTGTAATGCAGCTTTGGGCTTTTTCATGTTCATGGTTGCTTTAAATTATTCTGGAGTTCGTCTGATATAAATGCTGACGTGATCTGTCAGCGTTGCTTAAATAGTTTATCGCCTTCCGCCAGTTCGCCGTTGAGCTGTTCAATCACGCTCCAGATGAGCCGATCATCCGGCGTTGAGCCTGCACACTCTTTCACGACCGCCACGGGTCTAAATTCTTCAGGGTCTGCCTGCCCGGAGGTGAAGAGCCTGCTCTCAATCCAGTGGGCCCCCTCTGTGCAGCAGTGGCAACTGGTTTCAGGTGGTTCATCCAGACCGTCCACTCCACAGGCTGAGCAGGTGAACAGTTTGCGAGACCCACCAGCCAGTGGCGTATCGCAAGCTGCTGGAAGTGCGCCAGCATTGCGCCAGTACAGCACATGATTTGAATCGTAGCAGTGTCCATGAAGCAGAAGCGAAACGCCGCAACTGCGAGTTTCAATGGCTTTGCCTGTGCCAAGGTATTGCCCGATCTCGTCCCATACGTCCACTAAGGTGTCAGGCAGCGGACGCGTAACAGGGAACTTAGCGCAGTCGTCCGGGGTGCCTTTAATGCAGCAGAGGGCCGAATACGCAAGCTCCTGCATTTCGTAGGAGTACTGACCACATACCACGCGTTCCAGTTTGTCGATTAGTTGTTCTTTATTCATCATACTCAGCCTTATTAAACAAATTCATTACGCCACTGGCACCATCTGGCCGGAGCAGACTGCGGCCCGGTAGTAGAGCCGCAGGGGGTGTCGCTGGACTAACAGGTGCTCAGTGAGTCCCGCACTTCCTCATGACTGGTCATTTTCAGAAGAAGCTTTCCAGGGCAGCGTGGTTCCGCCTGTGAACGGGTGACGTCTTCGTTGATTGCCTGGATATGAGCAGATTCAACGGTCCGACGCTGTACGACATGGTTGCTCAGGTTGAATTCGCACTGGAGCCTTCTGGCATCAGAATCCGCGTTCATTGCAATACGTTCATCAAAGCGGCGGTTCATTCGCAGAGCCTCTTCGTGAGCTGCATCAACAAGGGTGCGTCTGGTGACATAGTCGTTACCAGCAAAAAACGATAGCTGAGCGTGTTCCGAAGAGTAGTCGGAGCTTCCCTTACAACGGGCAATCGCGGCTTCAGAGTGCAGGATTAATGAACTCAACCGTGAACAGACGTCATTGATGGTGCCGGTTTTCAGACAGTCGTGGATAAGTGTCCAGGCGGAAATGCTCAGCGGGCGGCTGGTGATCACATAGGGATTGTAATGATCAACCGTTACGATAGTACGCAGTGAATGAAGCGATTCGGACTGCGTACGTAAGTCACGGCGAACAGTACATGCCACCGAGGCAACATCTTTACATTCTTTGTCGGACATCGAGTCCAGTACGCGGATCTCCACCTCTGCCGCCTTTGAGGCGATATGCGCACTAATCTCACCCTTAAGACGTTTGTAGTCAGCCTTGAAGCTTCCCACGCTGTCAATATCGATCCAGTAACCACAGCTGTAACCAGCATTACCAAACTCGTCATCTTTCTCATAGTTCGGACAGCCGTCATTGCTCCAGCCAGCTTTTTCCAGCAGCTCGTCAATAGCGACCAGCTCAGCCATTGGTGCATGTTCGATAATGAAATAATGGACACGGCCCCAGGCATATGCGCGTGAACGGCCATCAACAGAAGTATCAGAAGTCGTCTGACGGGAAAGTTTCATGAGGTACTCCAGTTCTGCCCGGTACCGCCGGGGCGGTGGTGCGAAAGCCGCACCATGAATGACACTATGATCCTCCTAACTTCTATTGTCAATACAATTGAAGTGGCGTTGTATTTATTCATTATTTGGACCCGGCTCGTACGGAACGACCGTCGGGACTTGCCAATTATTCTGCGGTGAGCAGGGGGAAGGGAACATCCCACCGCTTGTTTCAAGATGTACAGCCAAGGAGGGCGCAGAATGCCTGACAGAATCATCGTGCAGCGGTAGCGAAAGACCTGACAAACGGGAAAAGTATCCTTTTATTCCAAAGCCAACCTCAGCTTTTAATGTCGCCAGTACGTTTCTTAAACATGCCAAATCGGTCTCTTATACGGCCGGATGGGCCCGATGAAAACGATAAAATGAGAAACAGAACCCGACACATCGCTGCTCTCTGGGAAAGCCGGTCAGCAGATGGAGCGCCAGGAACTAAATCCGCTGGTTTTAATAATGATTGAGGAGAACAAGATGAAAGATAACAAGACACGTCCTGTAGACTCGTATGCTCATGCTGATTTCATGGAGTCCGTCTTCAGCAACCTCAGGGCTTTCTGTGATGCGGAATGCCAGCGGCTAACTGCCGGTTATCCCCCAACTGTCAAACCAGAACAGCAAAGCACTGACGGCCAGCTGTCGGCGGCATAAATCATTACCTGCCAGTTCGTTCAAATTTCCGCTTCCTTAAGCCCGGGCCAAAAGCCCGGCTCAATCCAAAAACTGAACGTACCGGTTTACCTCTATATCTCCTCAATCCCCTGCGACTTACAAGAGACCCGCACCGGTTTAGCCATTCCTGTCCTGCCACTCTCTCATCACTGGCCCAGACAACCGGAAAAGTAACTTTTCTCTCCGACTCACCTTCTGAACCAGCTATTTTGCTTAAACGTAAAAACGGCCCACTGTTGTGAAGATTTAAAACGGACGGATCGAGTAGTATTGTCTCAGGAATTTTTTTTAAGAAAAGTTACTTTTTCTTCTGTGCAACCTATTAGAAAAAATGTCGAACCTGGTATTGTTGTGTTGTAGCGCAGTTAAACAACCAACCAAAAGAGAGAACAAAAATGTCCGCAATCGAAACTGAAGTAAAAAACAACAGCAACGAAATCAGCCTTCGTGGTTACCTGGAACGCACTGGTAACGGTGCCCGTAAAGGTAACGGCCTTATCATTGACCCTTCGGTTGTTGTAGAGCAGGAAGGCTTTAACACCCGCACGGCCGGTATGGGCGAGCTCTACTATTCAATGCCTCACGTTGTGGAACACCTGAACAGCCTGGCCGATGCCTACATGGAAGACCCGTTCAGCGTGACGCCTATCGTTGTTCAGATGGTTAATGGCGTACCTGTACTGCGTCAGGGGGCTTGCCGTATCCGTTCCATCGCTATTGCAAACCGCCAGCTGGAAGCAGAAGGGCGTGAACGCATTACTCGTATTCGCTGCGAAGAGTTTCGCGGTAGCGCTTCAAAAGCAGAACTCTTCACCCTGACCGGCAACTCCAACCTGGCGCTGTCTGTCGTAGCTGAAGCGCTTTCAATTAAGCGTCTTGTTGAAGATAAAGAAGAGCCTAAGACCTTTGCGGAACTGGCAAAAAAACGTGGTAAATCAGAGCAGCATCTTCGCCAGATGGTTCGCGTACTGGACCTGCCTTCTGAACTACAGACCATGCTTGTGAGCGATCAGGTGAGCATGTACGTTGCGCTGGACGAGTATATGTACAGCGGTGAGGATGCGGTAGATAACATCAACAAGGCGATCTCCATCTATGGTAAAGCGACGAAAAACACGCTGAAATTCGTCAAAGCTGCCAAGGTAGAAGAGCGCATGGCAGATCCGCAGACTCCGGAAAACTCCGGTGATGAGCAACCGGCAGGTAATGCTACCGTTAACACCCCGGTACCGGATCAACTGAATGATGAAAGCAATACAGAGACGCTGGTTACGCCACCGGTACAGGAACCAGCTCCGGCTCCAAAGGACAGCGCTCCTAAACAGAACCCGGCAGGTAAAGCACCATCCATGTCCAGCGTTCTGAACAAAAAGACCGTGACCGTCATTGCCGACACCGCGATCCCGATTTTTGAACGTATTGCTGAAGAAGCCAAGCTTAAAGAAGGTGAATCTGTCAGCACTGATACTTACACGCTTGTTCTGACCAATGATGAAATGAACGATATCATCAATGCTCATGCTGACCTGAAAGAGTACCTGCGTAAGCATGCTGAGAAGATGAATAAGGGACAGGCATGATTTTCTGACCGACCCCTCCATCCGGACGGGTCGGTAACTTTTTCAGGACAAGGGGAAACAGGGCAATGAAGAAGGCTTTTATCAACGTAGACAAGACTAACCCACTGCCAGTCCTGACGGATTCGGTGACCCGGGTAAGTATTCAGTGCACGGCAAAAGATGAAAACGGGGCAGGGATCGAAGTGAACATCCTCGACCTGATTCAGGATCATGATACGGATGAAGTGAAAGTGCAGTTTGGGAGCTCGCCTGTTCAGGCTCTGGCGATGCTCCGCCGGGTTATGACAGCACTGGAAAAGCAGGCAAATGCAGAACTGCAACAGAATTCCTGCTCGCGTATGCAGTAAACGGTAAAAGCAGAATGTTCCCTACTGGATAAACCCGGTGGACCTCACGGAGAGCAAGTCACCGAATGGTTCACTGTTAAGTGATATACATCCGGATTTATAAGGTTTTGCAGCATCCGAATAGGCAATAAATAGAATTATTTTGATTTATCTCAGCAAGGAAATGGAAAGCTACCAGATTTTAGGATAGCGAAATGCCTGTATCGCTACTCTGCTGAATTAGAAATGATTTTAAACGCAATGCATAATGATAGAATAGCAATGCCTTTAATTATTTGTCACGTCTGAATTATATGTAGACTTACGGAGAGGATATGGTAATTACTTATTCATTATCGGAAACGTTTAATATGTTTTTACGCGAGATTATTGCATCTGGACTTGCAGTTTTTTGCGCATGGTGCGTTTTGTGTCTTTTCTCTGATCAGGAACGAGGTAAAGAGGTTCCTGTTTCTATGAAAAAAATAACTTCAAAGTCAGCTTTCTCCTACTTTATCAGTTCTCAAATTGCCGCTTTTATTATCTCCTTGTTGGGTTCAATCTTAAGCACGAAATGGGACAACATCGTCTGGAATGATGAAATAAGACAGTTTTATCTGCATGTAGGATTTGGGCTGGTAGCTTGTGTATTCTGTCTGCTTGTAATCTTGCATGAGAAATTTATCAAAAGAAATTTAAATGTTTATTCTGGTTATTGTGGTTCACTGGCAGTTAGTCTCACAGGAATCTTTGTACTTTGTGCGTTATATCTGACATTTTCATTACCATTTCATTATGAAGAACGTCTACTTAATGATGCATCCTTGGTGGCTTCGGATGGCGTTGAAAATTCAGTCGTTTTTGCAGACGGTCGTTACTGGGTTTTTGAACTGGGCTTACCATATTTCAAACAGTCATTGCTCAAAGAGGTAAGAAGGGGCAGGTACCAGCTAATCTGCACTACAGAAAAAAAAACAACATGCTGGTCTGGCAAAAAACTTCCCGAAAAACCAACCTCTTTGAAAGCTAGTTCATAAAGATTTAAACTGCTCGCTTAAATCCACACTGGTCCAATTTTGAAAATTTATTGTGTTTTTAAAAGAAATTACAGTGTGGGTTATTAGCCAGTAGGTCGGAGTTTTATATAATACCCAAAAACACAGGAGGTATTATGAAAACCAATCTGGCCTATGCATCTAATTGCTCCGATTCTGTCTACTCCTATATTTATCAGGCACTGCAACAACGCTCTGGTGCCGAGAATGAAAGCCTTTATCAGCAGGCCATTTCCAGCTGCTGCACAGATAAACAAAAAAAGAAACTGGCCGGGTATTATGCCGGTCCATGGCAGCTGCTATTCAACGCGTGGTGTAACAATCGCGTCCCTAACACAGCGGTGCTGGCCCTTTTACTCCAGCAGTGCTTATCTCATTTCCAGTGCGAAGAAGTGATCGCAGCCTGGCAGTAACCCTATCAAGCCCCTTCGTATAGCGGAGGGGCAGGAGATATCTCATGTACAGAAACGACAGAAACGTGGATTCCTTCAACCTGGTTAATGCTCTTCAGCCGGTCTTTCGTAACACCGGCTGTGGGATGTTTGAATATGATCGTAAAAAGCAGAATGAAACCGCTGATTCAATCTTACGAGCGTTGGCGTTA
Source organism: Enterobacter cloacae complex sp. XAL002 (assembly GCF_049236805.1). Classification (NCBI taxonomy): domain Bacteria; kingdom Pseudomonadati; phylum Pseudomonadota; class Gammaproteobacteria; order Enterobacterales; family Enterobacteriaceae; genus Enterobacter; species Enterobacter cloacae complex sp. XAL002. The sequence continues at coordinate 49,844 of NZ_JBMKJN010000026.1, read as the reverse complement.
AATGCCGATTTCGCGAGGGCCTTAAAACAGTACGTCCGGATTAATTCTGTACGACGGGTTGTTCAGTTCGATGACGGCTCGGTTCGCTATGGTATTCATGCCGAATTTGAAGGGCATAATAAAATTAATTCCTTCCGTATTTTTAAAGATGAAGATACAGACGCATTTGACTCCTATTTTTATTCGGTTTGCGATAATAAAGCTGAGCTGGTGGATTTTAAAATGGACTCTCTCGATATTCAATTGCAGGCAGTTTTTGAAAAGGTGACAGGTATTTTTCTGTCACATTAAATATTCAAATTTTCAATCCTCGGGCTGATAGACAAAAAACGCACTTTAGAATATAGATGAGATGAATATGAAAAACGTAAATATTTTGGATACCGATATTGCGGCCATTAATGCTCTTTCTGGCGTAGAACTGACTGACTTTCTCACTGCCGGGTATCAGGTAAACTGGTTAGGAGAAAGGGAGGTTTCGCTGGTGGGCTTTCCGTGTTTAGCAAGCAACAAGCAGCCGGTAGAAGTTGGTCCCGGCATTTTCATTAATCGCGTGTACAGCAGAGACAGCCAGTCTCTGAGCGGGAAATTGCGCTATGACCTGTCTAATGGTCTGGCAACGAGTGCATTTTCATTTTTCTCCCAGTCAGGCTGGTATGGGGGATTCCGTGTCGTATCTTTCCGTGACAACGGGCCAGCTGCGTTAATCAACATTGGTATTGTCCATGAGAATGTTTTGAATGCATTTTGTGCTGACTTCCCCCGGGCCAATGTGAGCGTAACCCGTTTTCATTGTGGCATGACGCTTGAGCAGATCCGAATGTTCATTTCAGACACTGCTTACGATATGCCGCTTTATAACAACGAGTCTGACTTTCGCAGGCTCGCCAGTTAGCATGGAGGCTGACTTCAGTGCTTACGCCTAAAAGCCGGTGAGCGAGGTGGCGGAACCGGTTGGCTTCGCCCAGTCTTACTTACTTCTCTCAAGGTACTGCGCTGCAAGCGTACGTAAAAAAAGTAAGTAGCTAAATGGCGTGAGCGATTAGTTCTATACGGGAAGAAGTCATAGTATTCTGAAATGATAGTTATCTCATACGAACGATAGTAATGGAGTTTCTTAATGGGCGTTGATATCTGCTGGCGATTTCAAAGGGAAGAAAAGCCTGGTAAATGGATTAATTTATCAAGCAATTATAAAGGGGACCGATCATATCTCCACTTTGCCTGGCTCGGATTTGATGTAGATCGTGAAAGGGCGAGCACATCAGCAGTTTTTATCCACGCATTACGCGGATTACCTGATGATATACCGTCCGAAGATGATGATTTATTCGGTGAACATTCATACTCATGGCTGACTTCGGAAGAAATTTTGTCAGCCATACCACCCGATAACGCCGGAGAGGTGATCCAGGAATTTGTCGAAGAAGTAAAGCGTCTCCACGTGGAGAACGGCAGCGTCCGTTTCGTCTTTGGATTTGAAGGGTAACCCGTAAGAAAGTAGCTATCTTACCCGGCTAGGTCTCCAATCTCTCAGATGCTCAAAGAGGGCCGGGCATGGTGCCCACACATCCCCTACCATTCCGATTTGATATTCGTCTAATACACCCTTTAAAGAAAACAAGCAGACGGCAATGAGACGTCGGATTAGCGTCAGCAAATATGAGACGTCAGTAGTCGATGTTTGTCCTGCGGAACGTGAATCTGTTTACAAGGGGTAAAGCCGTACCATCCATGAGGGCTCAGAGAGCCGGGGTCTCCTCCAGATCACTGGAAGTTATTGACTCTGGCAGGCCTATCCCTATGACTTTTTCCCGGATGGCAAATTAAGAGCGAACAGGGCCAAATTAGTACTCTTTTCTAAACGGAAATACTGAATCACCCTGATATAACTGGTCTCTCACAAGACAGGAGATCATCAATGGAACGTGTAATATTTTCAGTAATCTTTTTTATGATGCTGGGCGTACCTTTTTACCTTCTTTATAAAATTGCCCGGGACATTTTTGGTACCGCCGGTGCTGGTGAGCCTGCACAATTGCCTCAGGGCAAGCAAAGACGCTCAGGAGGCGCTGGTTCGGGTTCGATCTGGCAAGGACACCATCTACAGGGGAGCAGCCATTTGAACCCCCTCGGAGGTGATTGTAATGGTGAAAATAGCATAGCTGGTGGTTGTGATGGTGGCGGTGGAGGAGGTGACGGAGGTGGTGGTGGTGACTGATAGCCTGCAACTTTAACTATCAGGATGAAACCCATGTCCAGCAACCGGAAAAAGAATTCATTTCAACCGAAAAGCCCTGCCTTAAAGTGAAGCGTATTAAACGTGAAGGATGCTGAATTAGAGGGTATCGGTTTTATACTGAAGCGTAACTGGAAGAAGGATCTGAAATTAACTATTACGGAAAAGTAACTTTCTGACTCACCACGTACGCCCCTCGGTTATGCCATACAGTTTGATACGAAAACAGATCAGTAAGTAGATTGCTATACGCCGGAGAGAAGTCTATTTTTCATGCACCGAACCTGTTTGGCCTGCAATGGAAGCAGGTATAATAATCACATACAAAGGAGGGCATTATGAATACATTTTTATACGTGCTTTTGGCCTGGATTGTTGTGCTTTTTATCGCCAACAAACTGCTCGCAAGACGTAAGCCCAATACGGTTAAAATCCTGGTACAGCGCAACGGGAAAGCCGCAGAGGTTGATGCTGTAGTGGTTCAGGGTTCAAAGAGAGCTAACAACAGTTCTGTTGCGGACAGCGACGCGGTAGATAGTTATTTTGAAATGAATCCTTACTCCCGCGAAAACCAGGCGAATGGTTGGGCTATGCTGGCCAGAGACGATGACCAGCTTAAATAATCAGTTGAGTGTGATGTGTAAAGCAGCTTAAAACTCTAAATGGACGAACAGGGGAGGTGACAAAGATGACAACCAATACAACAACGACCACCTACCGCTCAGAAGAAATCGTGCCGTTCAGACGGCCCAAAGGGGATCTGGATAGTCGGTATATGCCTCAGGTGTATGCAATGGTGCGGAACTGGGCAAGTAACCCTGCTCAATATGGTGAGGGTGTACTGGCCTCCTACCGCCAACCGGCAGTAAACCTTGCCTACCAGGTAAAAGGAACTCGTGTTGTTTTAATTCTGGTACCAGTAGAGTGCGAGCCACCTGGAGTGATAATGACGGAAACAGTCCTGTGGCCGTCACTATCACTTGTAGAAGTCTTGCAGACCTTGCAGGAGGCCTGGCAAAATATTCCGGCGTTAAACCCCTGACGACTTCTGTCAATATCACCGGCTAGTGATTTACCTCTCTGCTGGTGGTCAGCCCGCCTAAGTTCAAATTATCTCTTTCTAAATTAGCCCGGATAAAAATCGGTCCCTCTAAAATAGCCTGCCCTGAGTAGGCTACGTCATACAAAGCGTTGGCCAGTCACCAGCTGGCTGGTGGCCATAATGCTCCACAGGATAAACCGTATCAGAACTACGCAAAGAAAAAGCCCCAACAATTTACCGATGGGGCCTTTTGCAGACATTTTACAGCCTTACCAATGATAGAGCGCTAAGGCTTCTGCTTAGTGAACAGACTTGCCCACAGATAATGGATAAAGTTGAGCAGAATGTATGTTACTCGTTGCTCGAATTTCATCGGGGCTTTGTACTTTGTCGTTATGTTATGAATATGAGTAAGGTCCGTATAGAGCCCTGGCGACTTCCTTGTTGACTTCAACACCGAACAGATGTGCTGAACAGACTCCGGTGTGAACAACCGTAGCCCTCGTCGTTGTTTGACTTTATGGATAAAATCGTCCATCCCCATACATAACCATTCCGGCTTGATGCCATCAAACTTACAACGTCCGTTTATGATGACGACATTGATACATTCCAGTTCTCTAGCCTTAAGAGCAGACTGAATAGCCCTGATGTGCCCCTGGTTTTGCTTAAACGGGTTCTGCAACTTGAGGGTTCGGGACTGAGTCCATTTCCGCCAGTGGCTTTCCTCCAGAGTACCGTAGAGCTTGCCTACGTAGTTTTTCTGCTCTATGACGTATATACCATGTGGGGCTACGAGAATGTGATCAACCTGCGTAGTGCTATGAGCCGACAACTGAAAGGTGAGATCACTAAGTAGCCCCTGAGCTTCTTCAGGAAGCCCAGATTCAATTGCCTTTGCAGTCCGCCGTTCCGCTATGGCAGAGGTCATAAATCCCAACAGACACAGCAACACGACGAAAATAAGGATAATGAAAGCTACCCCCGTAATGCTCCACAGCAGATTGAAAGCATCCATGTTACCTCACAGAGGGGTAGCTGGTGGCATTAACAGATTCTACTAAGCGGGTAGTGGTACCGGTAAGGCTCTCAATATTTGAAGACAGGCTCATCAGCATGCCGAGTGCAGAACGGAGATTACGATGAGGCTCATTGTAGTTTTTGAACGTGTCAGTGGAGTACATTTTTGAAAGACGTGTACGGATCTCTACTGACGTAAGATCTCCATCCACCAGGCCGTACTTAACTGCCTGAGGTGTTGGCCATACACGGCCTGAATAGAGAGAAACAGCATCGGCATCATGACGCGAGAGAAGCTTTTTACCCCGTCCAAGTTCAACATCAGTTATAAATTTTTCATGCATCGTGTTCAGGATCTCCTTCTGCATGAACTCCCTCGTTGAATCGGACAATGGGTGGAAGGGGTCAAGAGCATCTTTGAACTCACCGGCCGTAAGGGGCTCATTCTTGACGCCTACTGTGCTCATGATCTCTGACAGATTCCAGTGGTCCATACGCACACCGATAGAACCGATCAGGGCATTACTGTCGGCATAAATTGCATCAGCGGGCGATACCGCGTAATAGCATGCGGATGCGCATATGCCTTTCACACTAACGATGATTGGTTTATATGAGTCTGCGATATCAGAGAAAAAACGACCGGTACCGCTGGAGAGTACTTCGAGGGAGTTTTGCTTCGACCGTGCTTCATCGCCACGTTCTGTGCTCCCGGTTTTGTTACTCTTGTCAGCGGCTACAGATGAAAGAGAGCCACCGGCATCTGATACGCGTTCAATCTGTGGCTGGTGGTTTTTAAGCGCGTTTATCTGGCGGTAAATAATGATGGCGTCAGAGGGACCACCACCACCTGACTCTGCCTCGATAATAACTGCTTTGGCATGGGGATTATTGTAAGCTTTGGCAAGAGCTGTTGCGATCACTGTTCCATCGCCCGTTTCCGAGCCGGTACCCATCTCGCCAGAAATCCGTATTACAGCTATATGGTCTTTCTTCCCTTCAGCGTCCTGCCATTGTTCGTAAAGATTGTAGAAAGAAAACCCTACAGCGGTCATGGCAATTAGCGACATAGCAACTTTTGCCGTGGTATGAATGCGAAACATCTTATAAAAACGGTCAGCGTTATCATTGAGCGATTCTTTGATATTTGTAGGGGACTTCCTTTTTTTACTGCTTAACATCTGACCACCTTTACATGAGTTTTTGAAAGTTAGACCACAAGCGATTCAATGCAATTCCCAGTATCAATAAAGCGACTGGTGGGAAAAGTTGAGCGATATTGTTAAATAGTGACATATTTGGCATGACCAGGTAGACCATCGTTAAAGCACTGATCACCCAAAATGCTCGAAACCAAATACGATAAAACTGAACTGTAACCTTACCAAATACGTACCTCTTCAATTTCCACTGGTACATTCCATCTGCTAGCATGGCAAATAGATAGGGCAGAAAAACGATTAGCCACCCCAGGATTAAGTTCCACCGGAAAATGGACTGATAAAGTAAGAGGGGTATGTTTTTGGCCATAGTGTAATTAATAGAGGTAAATTTTTCAGCAACAATGTTAATACCTCTGGCTGGTTTTTTGGTGTCAGGGATCAGAATAGTATTCAGATAGTCAATTAACTTATAGTCATGTACCAACCAATTTAAAGTCGCTTCACTATTTGCAATGACAGACTTCCAACGGTCATTTGATATGATGGACCGGCTTGCATTAACCTCCTGAGTAATCTGATATTTGAGCTCCTCAGTATTCTGGAAAGCCAAGCTGTAACCAAAATAAATGACCATGCCAAAAAAAAGCATTGTTCTGAGCACTGCTGCCCTGCTTGTATTATCCGCAGCCATTGCTTTCCCTCCATTCACGAAAAAGAGCTAGCCTCTGATCGTGATTGCAATAGTTGTTACGCCACATCGTCGGGATACCCAGGAGCCAGTGGTACTGTTTAGGTATGATTTGGTCGATGAGGCTTAACTCCGCCAGTTCTTTATGCTCTGCGCTTTTCCACTCGATCTGTCCCACATCAGGAACAAATACAGCGGTCCTTGCTTTTGCGGCCTGGCGGGAAAATTCTATAAAGTTGATGCCCCACGGCGTCCAGTATCTGTACTGCTCGTTTAGGCCGATGTTAAACACCGGCAGAGAAAGAGTTGAGTCGGCAAAAGCCGAAATCACATTTTTGCAGACTCTTGGACTATCTATTTTTTCCTGTTCGGTTTTGAGATGAGTCAGCAGTGCACGGTCAATAATGCTGTTAAAGGTGTTTGTATAAAGGCCATTAGGGTCAGGAAGCTGATCTATGGCAGTAATGATTTTAAATTTTAACCGAGAAAGAAAGGGAGAGTCCTCAATAGTAACTATATGACTATGTGTTGTTTCTGGATGAATCTGGGGTTTGATGCGCTGTACTTGTTTAAAAGAGACACTACCTGGCAAATTAATGAATGCGCCCACCGTGCGTGTTAAATCGACGAAATAAGGCAAAAGATAACAACCAAGCATACGGGCATTCTTTTTTACAAGATCACACCGTACGTCATTGTTATCGAAAGAAATACGGAAACTAACGAATTTACGTTCAGGACCTTCGCTGGTGGTCAGTGATTGAATCCATTCATGGCATGATCCTTGTGGTACCGACCAGTAGCTGGTTTCACGGTCCCCAAAGGGATCAGTCGTGATCAACTCTCCCTTTAAAAGGAAAAGCTCAGACAGGGTATTTGCCATGGAGAATAGGGAATCGATATCGTTGCTCTGACAAAATTTTCCCAAATGATGAAACGCGTTTTTTTCTATCATAGTTAGCCGATCTCGAACTTCCTGAGAATCTGCGTACTTTAAACCCAAAGACTGAAAGCGCCTTTTTACGAGCGAGCGACATTTGCTGACTTTTAGTGCAGAGCTTAAAATTTGCTGGCGCGTCAGGACAATTTTTTCATCCATCAATGCAACTTCCTTAGAAATTTATTAAGATTTTTGATATCGAGATTTTGACGCAAAGTAACTTTTCCGGCCTTCTTGAAAAGCATTTCCGACAGAGTTGTGTTTGGCTTCATTTGTTTCTCAGCAACAGCAATAGGGATTTGGCCTACAACCTTCCTGCCATCTTGAAGCCTGGCAACTATGTGAAACATAGGGACCTGACCCAAGAGATCCTTTGGAATACTCTCTTCTAAAGTTGTCTGCTTTCTTTCTGAGATTGAACCTGAGAAGTTATTATGCGGCAAAGATGTTTCTGAACCGGTCGTATAAGTGACCATATTTGTGCTTATCGCACTCTTACCAAAGTTCTCTACAACAAGCGTCTGAGTAGGAGTATCGTTGACTCGCAAGCTTATATAATTGTTGCAGAGCCCCGTAATTCGATTGGCAGTTTCAACACTTGCCGCAGCAATAAAGTCGGAGATGGTTTGGGTGCAAATAAACAGTGCAATTTTCGCTGCACGACCCTGCGCCAGAAGGTTAATCATAGGGTTGTTAATGGCTGAGTGTGCCTCATCAACAAAAATACTTATCCTGGAATTAGCTGACATATCACCATCTTGAGCGTTGTAGCGACTACCGGCACAGGAGGTCAGATCTGACATTATTAATTGAGAAATAGCAGCTGCTGTATCGGGGTTTGAAAGGCCATCAAGCGAAATGTATAGCACCCCGCCAGTGCTGAACATCCCTTCGCTTGTTACAATTTCTCTTGATGATACTGAGTTCGGGTTAGGAGATAAAAGCTCATTTAAAGGTTTTTCAATGAGCATATCGAAAACAGGCATAATACCTGCGGTCATTTTAGCCATATGCTCTGGGTCGGACATTGAGTAATCAATAAGCTGGGAAACAGTATCTAACCAGTCTATTTGTTCGGACCCCTCGTAATTCATGAAATGAGCCGTAAACCATTCAGCGAGACGCTTGAAACGTACCGGCAAGGTATCGTTAGCGACGTACTTAACTTTTTCGGTCCAGACATCGTAACCATAATATCTCGCGTAACATGACTCCATTACCTTGACTGTAAGATTCACAATAGACATGTGGCTTTTCATGTTCTTGTGAATCAGATAAATAGAAGGCTTTTTCTCTATGTAAGAAAGCCCGGAAATCACATTGGAAACGAGAGCCTTGGCATACTGAACGAATGGGTTAACCTCACCGGGAACTGTCACCAAGCTCAAAAGACGAGATGTTAGGTCAGAAACATTAGTATAGGTGTTGCAGACATCAATACAGACCGAAGATGCTGGCTGGCCAGGATGAAATTTATAGAAAGGAAGACCGAGGGTCTTAGCCTCTTCCATTAGAGATTCTCGCCACTCTGCATCGTTCTTTGGATCTATGACAACAACAACATGACCAAGATGAAGCATGCTAATGCTTAGTAAACGCTGTAGCACCGTTTTCCCGGTACCCACGTTTCCGGTTATCAGAGTATGACCAAACCAATTGTCTTCAGTTACAAATATGGGTTCCCTACGTTCCACAGCAAAAATTGCATTGCTGCCGCCCATCTTACGAGCCATTGCGTCAAAATGTCTCTTAATTGGGTTGAAGACGAATGGCAACTCGATCTCACGTTTATCACTGGAGAGGTTAGCTATTTGATATGCCCGATCCGCATGTTCCGGACCCCACTCAAACCCATCACAAAAATAGGACTTTCGCTCGGGTATATCCTTATTTTTATTTTGATAATCCTGAACCAGTTGACGATACTTTCGCTCATTGGAGAAAAAGTTACTTTTGTTAATTACACGCAGTGAATCAAGACTAACGAACATGAAATGTCGCTTGAATACACGCCAATGAGCCATCAAAAATGGCGCTGCTGTTTTGCAACGATAAAGGCACAGCAAAAAAAGCAATATTGAGGTGAACAGAACTATTGGGGCGATGTCCAGTCCGTCTGAAGAAAGTCCCATATAAAGCATAGAAACCGAACAAATCAAAAGTATTGAGGCACTACGATACTCAAGAATAGGCCGATAAAAATTCTCTTGTGCATGGAGGTTAGTCCTCTTCGAATCTGACATTATAGGTTCCCAGCCTCTTTCAGGTTATTGATAATTCGTTCAATGTCCACTTTCGCCCGGTCTGATGCGGCCAGCAAAGTAGGCATGTTAAATGCATGGCATTTTGTATTGATCACAGCACCAGAATTAACGAGGTACTGAGGAAGCTTATTGAAAAGATCTTGAGCCTCTAACTGCGACCCAAATTTTTCCACGCAAGATTGGGTCAGATAGAGAGTATTAGGAGTACTTACCATAAATCTGTTTTTGCGCTTTCTTTTAAACGCCACCTCCATTTTGGACAGAATTTGATGCAGTACTAACGCAATTTCTACAAATTCAAGCTCTGTAACGTCACCTTCGCTTATAAGCGAGAATTCACCATTTTGGTCTGATTCAGTAGATGCAAAGACTTTACTGTTCAGATTGTGACCAGAAACAGGTGATGCTGGTTTTTGTACTTCTGCTTTGTCCGATGATTTATTCCGGTTGCGCTTGGGATTTTGTTTTTCTACCGGTGCTGTTGGGGCGAACAGTCTGGCCAGTGCTGGCGAAAGATGATGCCCCTTAGCGTCTGTGGGCGCATGCTCTCCATTTGATTCTTCAAGTACAGGAGGTAAGGCGGGCTCTTCACTTGCCATCACACTGGTTGCGGCTGCTTCGGTCTGGGAATACACAACTTCAGCTGGTGGTGGGCAGTTACCCTCAGTATCTGGTTCTGAGTTTTCTTGTCCTACAGAAACATCCATAGAGCGTTCATTCGTACCCTGGGGATCAGCGTTCTGTTCTCGGTTAAGTTCTGGTAATTCTGACGGCTCGGAGAGAAGCTTTTCATTATGGACCGAAGAGCTTGTTGCACAACTACCGACTTCTGGCCGAGAAACACTAAGCTGTGAGAAATCGGTATAATCAATGATCTCATGCTCTTCATCTTCTTTCTCAAAAAGATGTTGATAATGTTCATATTCCACAGCCTCAGTTTTCAGCGGACCAGTCGCGGATGCACTATCGGTTCCATGATATTCCACGTCGCCAGAATGTTCTTCGACTGCATTTACACGTGGGGGAGGCAGCTCAAGCGTTTGCTTTGGACGTGGGGCAGAGTTTTCAACAGAAGACTCATCATTAATCACTAATGCCTGATACATAGAAGTATTGAAAAGTGACTTTAAAGTTGTTGGCCTTCTTGGCTCATGATAGGTGAGCTGGAACCCGGCGCAGTTATCGCCGAGCTGGACTAAACGCAGATCGTCAATGTCCCTTACTATCCACATTCCATCGAGAGAGCCTTCTCTGAATGTCAGTTGGAAATAGGGCTCTTCACTGAATGCTTTTTCATCTAATCCCGGCAGCAATGCCATAGTGGTATCTATGTTGAGGTAGGGGACAGCATCAACACACACTATATAGTCATTGGAAAGTGGAGCGCTTAAAAGGAGTTCATGAAGTTGGTTGACCAGGACATGGGATTCCGTGTCCTTTGCCGATTCATCTTCACTTTCTTCTATATCAGGAATGACAGGATCAGCTGCTTCCTCACCCTCAGATTTAACTATCTGCGTGTCATTATCAATTTCATTATCACTTTCGGCTTTCTTCTCAAAATCGTCGGATGAGCCTTCATTTTTCTTAGAATGTATATCAACATCAATAGAGGCAGAGGAGCGGCCTAAATCATTAACCTTAAGAACAGCCGTCTCAACAGTATCAGTAATTTTAGTTATAACGTCCCGACCGGGCACTGGTCTTCTGTATTCAGTAACTGTTTTTTGCTCGTCAATGTAAATAAAGTCTTTATTGGCATTAACGCTAAAAAGACCCGGCACTGAGTCAGGGATTTTATAGGAATCAAAGATTAAACCAATCCACCTTAGCTTAAGAAGGTTATAGAATTCTAGTTTCCCTATCCCATTTCTAAAGATGTTTGATATTTCGTTTTCCGAATAGATACCCGGAATGAAGTAGTGAACGACACGCTCATCATCATAGGGCTCGACGTAACCACGTTGAACTAGGGATTCTACCAATACGGTCTTACCAGCCTCTCCCTGAGGGAAGTTATATTTATGTAATTCGAAATCATTGAGAACAAAATCAAGGAATGCGTTCTCGTTAAGGTATACCTCACCATTTACGATAATGATGTGCATAGGCTTAGCATTGTAATTGTTGATATTGATACTGGTAAAGTTGTGCTTGATGGTACTAATGGCCCTTGCTGCTGCATCATTAGAACGCAGACCCATGATAGGGTCACGTAAAACATTAAGGTCTGTACCAGTAGAATAGAAATCAGCGGTCCTCACGCATTTAGACAAAAAGTCATTCCCATCAGTATAAACGTTTAGGGCGGTGATCATTTTTGAATAAACACGTTCTTTATTTACCCGATCCAAAAATGCAAGACATACCGGGTTTAGGATTCGCTCAAGGAAAACGCTGGACCAGATATTATGTTGATTATGAATACGCTTTCGCCAGTGGATTTCGTATTCAACCACGTCATTTTCACGTGCCCAGTCAAGAAGACTTTGTGAGCTTGGCGTCCAAATGATCGGACTAGCTAAATTCAGGCTTACAATGTCGAGATCGTAAACCTTTCCGGCATCATGGACTAAACCACAGATAAACGCAGCATAGAGATATACTTTTCTACGGACTACTTCTTCATCTTGATATCCGATTGGTCTCAGTTCTGAGTGATGCGCATTTTTTAAAGAGAGTATGGCCACTTCCAGGCTGTGAGAAAGTAACCCACCAATACCATTATGATGATGATTTTCGGAAGCTGGCAAAAGATGTATCCAGCGAACATATTCAACCAAGGGCTTTAAAACTAAATTAGTAAATGTATATGCATCGTCCCTGATGTCGCTATCGCTGATAGCTAACATCATTGAAATTGAGTGCAGCTTTTCCCGATACAGAGACAGGATTGACTGTTCATTAAATGTCTGTATGCCCGTCGGACGAGTTGGATACTCGATGAATTTCAGGACTTCTGGATTTGGATGATCAGGAACAGTGTACTTCTGATCTCCTAGAATCTGCGCAAAAGGAGAGAGGCTTGATATATCCTCAATCATTACAGAGGTTGCATCATTCTCCTGAGATGAGAATATCCCCAAAATCCGTTTAATACATAAATACAGCGCCCTGAAATTCATCATCATACCTTATCGACGTTTGCCTGACAGTTCGGCTGCAATGTATGCCTGCACACTTTTATATTGCATTACTTTGGTGATGAACTCTGCTGGACTGTATGGCCCATCCTTACGGCGAGAAACATTCAGAGTCTTTTTCACATTCTCAACATATAAATTAATACTCTTTATAATGTTGTGAGACATAACCGGATAGTCGCTTACAGCCAGTAAACCCAATGAGTTGTACTCATACATTGTGTTCATGAGCTGGTTCATCTCGAAGATGTACTTGTAAAACCTCATGGTGTTGTGGTTATTGAAGTTGAGTTGTACTGGTTCAAAACTGAAAGGTACAAACTGAGTTGATGACATGAATGAGTCATTCTTGTCGAACTCAATTGACTTAATATAAGCAACAAGATTTTCTTTCATCTTATTGTTTTCTTCATGCAGCTCGTTGAACCAATCCTGAATAGCCTGAACAAGGTCAGGATGTTTAACTGCATCAACCGTTTTAAAGAGAGAGGAAATAGCGATACTCACATCATCAAAACCTCTGATGACTGCTCCATTTCTGGCAGTTAAAAACCGGTTAAAGTCTGGGGTGCCGGGGTTAATAATAACTTTGGCCATACCCTGGTGCTCTGGTCTACGTTGAGTAGAAGTTTGAGCGTTTACGCCTTGCTTTTTATTTGAACCTTTTACCATTACATCTTTTGGTTCAATGTTAATACGCTCATTGTCCGTGATAATTGCGTCGTTCATTGTGCCACCTTAGTTTTTGAGTATTGACGGATTTTTCGTCCAAGTTCGATATATGCTGAATGATAGAGCTCAAGCATTTCTCTGTAAGGCTCCAGCAATGCTTCCGTTTCAGAAATCATTTCGTATTCCCAGCTGGCATGGTTTACAAAACAGTTCTTAGAATATTTTCCACTTTTCATTGGTTGCACCCGTTTTGACATGTGGCTAGGCGCTCTTGTTTTATAAGGGCTGAACTGATGCCAAGTGATCGTTACTTTTCTGGCATTACCAATTAGCTCAACTTTTGGTGCGTAAGAACCCAGGTACTCCCTCTTTGGAACTTTGCTATGTCGGGTAAGGTTAATCTCTTGGTGGTTTCGTTCCTTCCACTTGATCCAGTATTTTGTAATGAGATCTTCAGCCTCAACACGCAAACCTTCAATCTGAGCACGTAAATTTTTACGTGTTAGCTCTATAGAACTTATAAGATTTGAATTACTCATGACGCCTCCTGATGTGAAATTACTATACCGGAGGAAATTTCCGTTTTTTTTCACGAACAGAAGATTTTTGAATGCTCTTTGATGAGGGAATTGAACAGATGTAATGCACTCGCTGTTTCCCCCATTCGGGAGGGGCCTTCAGAAACAGTAACAGCGAGTTTAGCCTCACTTCCATCGCTACCCCCTAAAGTTACTTTTGACAGAATGACCATTGTGGATTATTGCTTTTGATAATGTGCATTGCTCTATTAAAGTTATACATATATCTAGTGCCACTTTTCCAAAAAAAATGACCCTATGGAACTTTGTCCATAGTGACACTTTTATAAAAAGTGACCCTATGACGACATTACATAGGGTCACTTTTCAAACATAAGTGACCCTATGTGAGGCATTCATAGGGTCACTTTTCTTTGTTTAGTGATCCTATGTAAGCATGAGGTTGATGAAAAGTAAAAATGTCAGTTTATGACGGTCAGTGAAAGACGTCGTTATTCTAATCCAACGTTGGGAGGGGCTGGATTTAGGTTTTTTTTTAATCGCTTCACATTTCGTTAGCATGCGCAGGAATTTTTGATAAAATTCTGGTTAGTTTGGTTAAAAAGTGTTACAAGTAAGCGGTGTGGTTGAAGGGATAGATTTAAGGCTTATTCAAGCCTTAAGAAAATACTAAAAGTTACTTTTCACCCTACCGAACACCTAACAAAAAATCCATGTTGAAGATTTGAACAATTGTAATGGCGCAAGGACAATCAGCACATGTCAGAATCTGATAATTTAACTCGTAGCTTACTCGGTAAACTTTTCCGCACTGAGATTTCGCTTATTCGTAGTTACCGTGCATTTTTAATGTTATTGCCTGTGCATGGATCTTCTGCATATCAAACTGGGACTCCTCTTCTCCAGCGTCGCCTATTTGGGAAAGGATTTAGTACAGCCGCTGATTTAGCTTTTGAAGTGGAAACACGTCCAGGTAGTTTTTTGGTTCCGCGTACACTCGGAAAGGAAATTACATGGGAGAGGTTTTTTTCTGCGGTCTTGGACGGTGATTCCAATGTAATTCGTGAATATGATACAAATGATATTGACTATGGTATTTACGATGCCGGTGAAAAAGTGACTTTTCTGAATGGTACAGTGGATATCTATAATCCCAAGAAGATTCATGAGTTGCGTTCTAAATGTGTTGATATACAGAATGACTACTTTATGCAGGTGTTCTTTATCTCAATGCTCGCACCAGAGTTTGTAAGTATTTTCTTTGGTTTAAAACCAACTACAGCTGATGCTATTAAAGACATTGGTTATTCATCGTTAAAAACAATTAACGATGTCGTTCTTTTCCCACGTACAATTGCTTTCTCACAAGGGCATATTGAAGAGAGTGTTTCACTTAAAACGAAAGTTTTTGCCTGGGCTTATGAATTGTCTGCTGACATCCGGTTAGGAAAAGTTAGTGATGATTTGATGGAACTATTACGTTATGACACTATGTTCACCAGTCACCGTCAGGATGTGTTCAACACTTTAACAAATAAAGTTATGTTAAAGGATTATTGATATGGCAAAGGTCGATCAAACAAAAGCTAATGCTCTATTGCGAGCAGCAAGAACTATGTCGCTTGGGGCAAATAAAAATACAATACGAATTTTGTACGGTAATCATGTTGCTGAAAATATCGATTTTGAGCCTGGTGCAAAAACAAAACTCAAAAAAGGTATCCGGGGCTGGAGCAAACGCACAGATAACCGCCGAGCCTTTTCTGCTGTTATTGATGTCGCAGTTAACTATTTTGGTTTTGATCCAATAAATCCGGAAGCGAGTTTTCGGCAAATTGACTTCAACCGAATAATGAGTGTCCTTCATAATCTGGGATACTTTGTATGCGCACCGGAAGTTAATAAAATAATAGAAATCCTTACTTCTATGAAAGAAATTGAAGAACTAGGTGCCTGCGAAAAATGTAAACGCCCATACATTGTGCCAGTGACAAATGATGCTCATTGTCCACGTTGCAGATTATCTTCAACTGCTTCAGCCATAGAGAGGTATTCTCAAGAAGAATTAGATTAAATTTAAAAAAGATATCGCGAAACTTGCCTTGTCTGAATCTAAATATTGACTTAAGTCAAATTCTGTTGTTTGCTTTACAATCAAATATTAGTTACAACTTAAATATCAACTCTTGACAAGTAAAGATATAATTTGATTTTTCTTTATTCAGTTTTTCTTCGTTCCAAAAATGTGCACCTTTTTTTCTGTTGAAAACGTAAAACTACTTAGGTTCTCAAAACCTTCTATGCATGACGACTTCTTAATCGCTTTCAATTAATATATTTTATATTCTTGTCTAAGTTCGCTTCTTTGATCCTTAGCTATTCCTTTTTTGAAATATAGAAACAGCATTACTTGTGATGATTTTTTTCAGCTCTAAATACACCTGTTTTCAAAGCAATATTTGCTTTTAGATATTCGATAAAACCATGTTTTTGTTACACCGGATTTTTGACAACGTGCAAGATGGATGATCTTTCCATCACCGAGACTATCTTCTTAGTCAGCACTCCTTTTCCGTCCTTTTCAACATAAAAACGACCATGCTATACGAGCTCTAACCTTTTTTTTGTATGCCATCATAACCGCATCAGAAAAGGAGAACGGTCTATGACTCGTATTGCATTAGCGCCTTCAAAGATGGTTTTGCTTATGTCTTTGGTAATTACTGGTGCCCACGCCAGCCCTGAGCAACCCCTAATAAAAGATACGCCCTTTGTATCTGGCCAGGCTTATAAGAAGGGTTTCTTCTGGTATGACGATCCTGCTAAAAAAAGCGAAGCTGAAGAAGAAGAGGTTTTGCCACCAACCGGTGCTGCTAGCTCGCCTTCAAAAGAGGAAATGGTAGATTTAAATTCAAAATGGCTAAAAGAGAATATGCCTCGACTGTTAACGCAGGCAATGGATAACCCTACCGCAGAAAATCTATCACGTTATTACACGGCGCAAAGGTTAATGCTGGATATCAGTACGCGTTTTTCTGACAAATCAAAAGATTATTTTCTTAAAAACCCGATGATGTCTGAAAAACGCAGGCAACCAGTGGAAAAGGTGGCACTGGATGCTCACCGCACTGTTGTTGAAAAAAATCAGCAAACGGTAATGAAAGATATCTTTACTAAGTCAGGTTTATTTTTCTTTTTCCAGAGTACTTGCCAGTTTTGCCACGAAGAAAGCCAAATACTTCAATTTATGCAGAACTATTATTCGGTAGATATTCTTCCAATCAGTATGGATGGAAGGCCATTGCATAATGGCCTTTTTCAGGATTTTAACATCCCCAACGCACAAATTATTGATCAATTTAAAATTCGAGAGGTACCTACAATTTTCCTGGTTTCAAAGGATGGGACATCAGCTCAGCGCATTAGTGAAGGCATGATCTCCGCTGATGAATTAAAGAACACTATTATACTTGCCGCGAAGGGCATGAATCTGATCGATGACGCTTCGTTCCAGTCAACTCTAGATATTAAAAGGCAATATACCATCGGCGATGATGGCGTTATTACCGTTAATAAATCCGAAATGGAATCAGACCCATTCCTACTTCAAAAAATAATGGACCAAAAACTCGAAGGCTATGACATGCCTACGGCCGATCCGGTCAATTATCTCAATGCTGGCGGCAGTTTTGGAGGCACTTATGCGCAGTAATGCCGTTTTCAACTTCAAAAAGTTACTTTTGTCTCTTTCTGTTTGTGCTGCAATTTTAGCCCCGACTGCAAATGCAGACAACGCAATGCGTAACATTTTCAATGGCATGATGACGTCTACCAGCCCGGCCACCTTTTCCACAGCAACCCGTACAGGCATAGTTGGCGGGTCAATGTCTTACCGAACAACAAACGTTAATACCAACCTTGTTTCCATGTCGTTTCCAAAAGCTTCTGTCGGTTGTAACGGTATTGACGTTTTTCTTGGGTCCTTCAGCATGATCAACGGGGACCAGCTTGTGCAGGTGGCCCGTGGTATTGCCCAGGGTGCGGCTATCTATGCTTTTAACGTTGCTGTTTCAGCTATTTGTGCTGACTGTGCTGCAACGATTAATGACATCCAAAACAAACTGCAAGCGCTAAATAAATTTGCGAAAGATTCATGCAATGCAACTTACTCTTTCCTTTCTGAAAACGTGGGTACGCCAAGCCAGTTCGCTAACTCAGTTAGCTCTGGACCAGCCTCAATTCTGGGATCGATTAATGGTCTTATTCCTGATTTTGGCTCATCGATGACAAAGTCACCTGAAGCTGTCACTTCTCAGGTTAAAGCAAAGGATCCCGAAGAGTTCGCTGAAAAATTCAGTGGTAACCTCTTCTATATGTCGTTCATGGATATTGATAAGGGAACGATGAACATCGGAGGGGTAACGGAGTTATCCGGTTATAAACTGGCAGAACAACTTATGTCTCTCGTAGGTACTGTCATTATCAACTGGGATAGCAAAGGCGAAAAAGCGGGAATGGAAGTCCGCCCGTCTACCATGACTGTCACGGATTACATCATGGGGCCACCAGCTGGCGGATCAATTAAAATGCTCAAGTGTTCTCCGGCACCAGATCCATCATCCCCACGAAAGGCTCAGTGCCTTGTCATGTCAGAAGTTAATGACGGTGGTTTTAAGGGATTGAAGGATACCATTTCTGATCTTCTTTTAAACGTACAGAAAAAAATCATCAACGACGTTCGTGTTTCAGATGATGAATTACGCATTATCTCCTATATCGGCATCCCGACCATTATCGACTCTTTGCAAACATTCGAAGCACCGGAAGGGTACGCATACATTCAGGACATCAGCACTATTGCTGCGACGAGCCTCGTAATCAACATGTTGCGCCAGGTTGAGGCCAAAATTTCAACCATGAGCATACCGAGTGAGTCGCTGTCGGGTAAAAGGGATGATCTCAACCGATTAACAGACAATCTCTCAAAACAGGTTAAAGCCGCCTATGAGCTATCGCACAGCCAGGTCGGTACCAGCTCGGACGTCATTTCAACCTGGGATAACCGTCGCCTGCAACGGAAGGCTTTCACTGAAAGTATTCGTGGCACACGTAACTGAGGTCTGACATGGATTACAACATATATACCCTGGGTGATATTGATTTTGTCTGGTCGGCTTTTACCGGTATTGCCCTGATCTTTTCTCAATATACTGGTGTAAAAGAGTTCCTGACCACGGCCGCCGTTGTAGCAGGTGTGAGCCTATTCTATAAAACGTGGCTATGGCTTCAGGCTCCGACCAAAAATGAATTACCGTTTTTCTCCTGGTTTTTGGGGTTGATCCTTTTCATGATGGCAATGGTTCGAGTGGATGTAACTATTGAATCTGTAAAGTCGGGAGAGGTCAGAAACGTCGACGGAATTCCAATTTTTATTGCTGCGATGGCAACCGTCACCACTAACTTAAGCCAGGGTTTGCTGAAGGATTATAAAACAGCGTTTGATCCGCTTTCTCCGGTGGACCTGTCTGCAACAACTCTGGACGATGACATCACCCTCGGTCCGATGATCCGATTCGTGAAGTTTTTGCAATGGGGCGGCGATAGCCAGGGCTACTGTTCCGCATTTCCTGAACCGGCCAGCGGGCTAGGGCCAATGAACGTATGTGCTACCGTTCAGTCTCTTGCATACAACTGCCTGAAGGCTACCCAAAACTCAAGCGCAAATATTGCCGGTAAAGAAACTATTTTTAACGATATTTTCTCAGCTAATCTGGCAGATAGCATGGACCGGATTAATCAGGCGATGAAAGGCGCACTGAAGAATGCCTCTGCCAGTATTGTTGGCGCTAACGGTTCAAAATCTGGTACGTGTGATGAGGTCTGGTCAACTGTGAAACAGGTTACCAGTACAGCTGAAGCTCGCCAGACTATTTCCCTTATAGGACAGACAAACGGCATCCTTACTCCAGACGAAGCAAATGGTGCACCTACCGGCGCAAGCTTTACTGATGTTATGGCGTCAGCAAATGGTATGTACGGTAAGGCTATTGGTTCGTATGACGCCACCCTGAACCTGTTCATTATGAATGAGCTCAGAAATGGCGCAAGCAAATATAAGACCCCACTCGGTCTGGCTTCCGATATGCAGTTGTTTGAGGCTTCTCTGAAGCGAACCAACACAATGGCTTCACAGGGCCAGTTGTGGTTACAACTGTCGGGAGCAGCAATCGCATTCCTTGAAATGTTTGCTTATATGGTTGCTCCATTTGCTTTGCTTATGCTGCTGGCGTTAGGTGGTAATGGTGTTGCCGCTGCGGCGAAATATTTGCAACTTATCCTCTTCGTGAATATGTGGCCGCTTACGGCAGTAATGGTCAACGCGTATGTGAAGAAAGTCGCGACGGCCGACTTGGATACCTGGAGCACCCTCAACAGCCAGAATAATGCCGTCACGTGGATGGGACTCCCAGGGCTTGCGGAAACATACAGTTCATACCTGTCTGTTGCTTCCGCCCTCTATGCTCTGATTCCGGTACTCACATTATTCCTGATGACACAGTCGATTCACCCGATGATGAATGCGGTTAAGGGAGTGACCCCCGATGCGCCGGTGGATACTGGTCATGTAACGCCCAAAGTATGGGATGGCCCTAACAGCGGTAAATCTTCATTTGGTGACGTGACACGAACCGCCTTAACCAGTACCGGTCAGGGATACAGCGATGGCGGCGCAGTTGATTCAAGTAATTTCCGTCTTGGAATGTGGAATGCTGGTTCAAGTATCGCTAACAGCCAGGGACAAGGATCAGCTGTAACCTCATCAGTTATGAGTGCGGCAAGTAATTCATTCCAGGCTGGTTACAGTCAGATGAGCGAAATTGGAAGGTCAGGACAGTCGAGCCAGCAGTTCTCAACCAACCTGCAAACAATGAAGCAGATCTCGGATAAGATTGGTGCCTCTGTAGCAGAAGGTATTGCAACGAAACATGGGGTGAGTGCGTCTCAGATGGCCAGCATTGCTTCAAATGTTATTCTCAACGCTGGGCTTAATGGAGGTGTTGGAACTGGCAATGGAGCCGGGCTGAAAGCGGCTGTAGCAGGGCAATTGAGTAGCGGTGCATCTAAGACCAATACAGGCAGTGACTCGCTTTCAAATGACCTTTCAAAAGCAATCACGAATCAGCTTAGCCAGGATTCTGCGTTAACTGACCAGTTCAGTAAAGCGGCGTCTCAGGTAAGCAGCGATCAGATATCCAATACTAATGCGTTTAAAGAAGCATCGTCGAAAATGAACCAGGCGACACAGACGATGGCGCAAAATATTTCTACATCGGTTTCGACTAACGCAAGCTCCAATAGTGGAATGAGCCTTGATTCTAAACAAAGCATTAACCTGGACAGGTTCTCCGATTCTATTCGCAACAAAAACTTCAGTGATGATGATGTAAGGAATTTTGCTCGTAAGAATGGGCTGGATGAGAATGCGTTTATGGAGAAATTCAACTCCTATAACGATACCTTCAAGGCCAGTAATCAGCTTGGATCGCAGCTTCAACGTACTGACGCGCTTGTGGCTGCAACCCGAGATTTCAGTGAGCAAAAAATTGCGATTGATACCGCCCGGGGAGAGACGGCCGAAAGTAATAAACAGGATCTCCGTGAAACCTCCAGCCTGCTTAAAAGTCTGGTTTCCGACTTCGGTGGTAATGCACAGCAGCTGCTACCTATCACCAATCAGCTCGACAGAATTTCAGGTGACGGGTCAGGAATTAATACTATCACTCAGGCACAGGATAGAACTCCTGACAGCGTAAATACGTCTGGCGTGATGAGTGCGTCACGCGTAGGGGAACTGGGTGGAAGTGTAGATTCGCAGGCTAAACTCGGTCTTTCCTCCAACGCTCAGGACGCGACACAGCATGTCCCTGGAAAAAGTGAAGCTGGCTTTACTCCGTATAACCTTGATAACGCGGGCAAAGGCGATATTCAGGGAATACATAACAACAACGTGGGCCGCACTTATTCTGATGAAGAAAGGAATGTGCTTAATTCTCTCGAAAAGAATGGACCTGTACTGAATAATCAGGGTGTAGAGAAAGTCGTCAATTCGGGTCAGGATGTCAGAAATGCAGAAGGCACATTTAACGATCTGGAAAAGGTTGGAGGTCGGGTGGTTGGTGATGGAATGGATCAACGAGCCACTGCTTTGAACAGTATGTATCAGAGCGGGCAAGTTCGTGGCTTATCTAATAACACTGATAACTACTTTAGTCGTGTTGCCAACAACCCGAACTTAAGCCGGGACGATAAGCGAGCTGAATTGGCACAGCAAGCTGTCTTTACCTATGGTGCCAGCACCATGGCTACCGGTGCCGAAAGAGAGCAGCTCAAAGCGGATACCCAGAAGATCCTTAATGAACTGGGTAACTATAACGTTAACTGGAGTATGAATGACGTTAAGAGCATCCATAGCAGTTTCAACACTCATAACAGAGCTGATGGTTCACTTGAGTCAGTCGTACGGGCAAACCTGGGAGAAGGTGGGTCGGGCGGTGGTCTCGTTGGTAACCGCACTCAGACCGTCACAGATCGCTTGGTTGGGGAAAAGATAGAGGCCAACACTGAGCGGGGCGCGATTTCTGGTGCGCTACTCGGGGGCCAGCAATTTGTTTCGGATACGCTAACCAGCGTTGGGGCGAAACCGGTAAATGAGATGCTTACGGGAGCGGGCATCCTTCAAACCCAGACATCGATAGCAAATGATGCCTCTAACCCTGCAAATATGCCTGATTCTCTCCAGGGTAAAGTCCTTAATCACATGCAGATGTCTGATGGCGTCGCAGCTGTAAGTGACCGGTATCAGAGTATTAGCAGCGACGGCGTTTCGACTTATGCGAATGCAGCGCAGAACTCTGAAAGGGCTATCCGGCAGCAATTGACGGATGACCCACGCTTTGGGCCTCAGAAAGCAGATGAATTCATTCAGTACATGAAGTCAGAGCTGAGCAACACAAATGAGCCTTACCAGTCACGTGTCGATAAAGCGGATCAGTGGCTTAATGAAAATAAAAAATAAGGGAGGTTGAATATAACCTCCTGAAATGACTATCAATAGATTGTAAATTACTGCTAAACAATTAAGGCCGCAAAGTATGTGTTTGCGGCCTTTTTTTCAGAAGTACCGCTCTTGCGGAACATTCAACTGACGGTTTGAATCAGTGAAGACAAAAATCTATCAAACTCTGTATGAGATTCAATAACATAATCAGTAGATGCTTTGTCTCTTATCTGAAAGCAGTCGTCTGCAAAACTATAAGCGAAAAGTGACATGCCATCTTCTCCGATTAACACCTTATCAGTGAGATTTGGGTCAACGTAGATTTCATTGTCTCGTGCTTCAAAGTTGCGTATGTAAATATTTGACCACAATAGATTTTCGTTCTCTGCCTGAACAAGGTTATAAAACGTAAGTCCGTTGTACTCAAAACCATCCATAGCATTAAACACTTGGGCATAATCAAGCCTGGTTTTAATGAGTTTCTGTATATCTATATAGGCGCTCTTTTTGTGATCTGCCCACTCCACTGGAGGCGGATTGCAGATTAAGTCTTTCAAGACTTCCGGGGCTACCGGGCTGGCTAAAGGGTAGTGATCTGCAACCATCAACCTCTTTAAGCTGCTGAGTAGTTGAGTTAAATCTTTCATGAGCGCCTCTTACTTTCCTACCGGGTAGATAACACCGTTCGGCGATGGCCATAGAACTTTGGTGCTTGAATTATACGGTAGATCCTTCGTAATGATGGATTGTGCTTTCGACAGTGCTGAATGGTATGGTGAATTCTGAATAAGTACCAGGTTGTCTATAGCGTTTGTGCCACCATCATCAAGAGGGATCTTGTGGTGAACCTGCCACCCAGAGGGGACCTTGCCTGTTGCAAGTTTCATCAAATCGTTAGGTTCAAACGTAGCCAGGGCATCTGGGTGGTCTGAAAGTGATTTAAGGAAGTTAGGGCGTACAGTATTGTTGAATTGTCCACGGAGAGCTAAATATTCAGCTCTGTCTCGGCGCATGTAGTTCAATTCGCTAACATTCATATCATCGAGCAAAACGTGTGCTTTTTTGTACTTGCCGAGATAACTTGTCAATTCATCCGCAGACCTTGGATTTCGGATAACCAGAAGTGAAGCCGCTGCAACCAGCATACCTGAAGTTGTTTCGTTCAATACCTGGTCATAGCCTTCAACAGCTTCGCCGCCAAGTTGTTCAGCCGTATGTCGAAATCCCTCCACATTTCCATTATAAAGCCCGCCAGCTGCGAGAAGACGACCAGCCGCTTTGGAATTAATGGTTTTTGTTGATTGGGCGTGCTGTGCTGGTGTCGTTGATCGAACGTAATACCCCGGGCGTTTCAACTGACGAGAGATGATATCGCGCAGACGGGTAAAGAGGGACAGGGGCAGGTCATTGCGTAGGTTGCCATTTGATATAACCCCCGGCCCGGCATTGCCGGTTATGTCTTTTCTAAGCAGAACGATCTTACCGTATCTGATGTCGTCAAGCGTATCGCGGTAAGCGAGCCAGGGGCGTTGATGGTGGAACTGGTGATACCGGCTGACAAACTGTGTATATCCCTGCGGTAAATTCCATTCCTGAATAATCCGGTTTGGCAGGGCGGTATCTTCGAGGTCATGTACCGCCGTGGCCGGATGTATGATGTGGGGAATATCCTCAAGGTATATGTCATCCAGTGACTTAGCCTGACAGTGATGCAGCATAATGTCCCTTTCTTGTCGAATTCATATGAGACATTATTGCGTATGGTATAAAACAATCAATCCTAAAGTGGATGGGCGTACGAGATCAGCAGTGACAGGGTAAAAGGAAAGTTACTTTGTTCATCAGCGTCCCATGAGCTGATGGTACCTTGCGTTAAGAGCTGCAAGGTCAGATTCGGTGAGGCCCGTGTAATAATCGGTTTTGTGCAAATGCGGATAACCGGCCGGAAATAATGATTCGTCGTCATCAAGGCAGATAAATGCTTTAACTCGATGTGAAAAGACAAAGTCCTCACACTCGGCAGCCCGCACACCAGTCTGTCCGTGTTTTAAATATACCGAACCGGTTGCACCTATGATTTTGTCTCTATAAGGCACCCGGAACAGAGATTTCAGATAACTTGTATTAGCGCACTCACGCCATGAGCTGGAGATAACAATCACCATGGCAGGGCAGTTATCCAGCAATTTCTCTAACAGTGGCATTCGCTCAAAGGTTTCATTTTTACACCTGTGGCAAACCCCATCGAAATCTAAGAAAAGCACGACATGCGAATCAGGGAGAGGGGCCCATAAACCAGCTGTTGTTTCTTCATGAACACATACTTCTTCATGATGAGGGTTTTTCTGGATCAAGAAAGAAGAGAGAATCTTAAATAAATTTCTTGCAGAAGAAGACAATATATTACTCCTGAGTCAGTGTGAAATATTTGTGGTGGTTTACCCAAGCCACTCGATGATCTTCTGTAATATCGGGTTGTATTTATTTAACAACAGGAGTCGGGTTTTGCTCCGGGACATTTTTAGCTATATGGCCATTGTATCGAGGAGGTTGCTGGGTCCATTGATAAAGCTCACCCATCCCGTTACGCTGCTGGATCCGGCGATTGTACTTTACCATGAAGTTAAATATGTACTTTGCACGTACCTTTGGGGTTTTGCTGTTGTAATCTGCAATCCCTTCAAACACATTGCCCTTGCGATCAACAATTTTTCTATAGAGCCACCATGTTCCAACCCAGAAACTTGCGCAAGCATCGTAAGCCAGAACCCGCCACGTTACCGTCGGGAAATGCTTTTTTATTTCAGGTAGATTGGATGAGTTGATCTGCATTGGGCCAATATCATAAGTGCCGTTAGTATTCCTGCTGAAAGTACCAACCTTACCGCCTTCATTGTCAAACAACGTAAAAACCAGTTCAGCATCAATTCCGAAGTAGCGGGCGGCATCCGTAATGCACTGAGTGTAAATCTCATCAGGAACGGGAATAGGTTTCACATCATCTGCTGGTGGTGTAAACACAACGATTTCTCCACTGAATCTACGTTTTATCTATTCTCCCATATATCTATCGACTTTCTTTCGGCTTTACCCGTTGATTTAAGCGTTTAAGCAAAATTCTGGAATTTTGGGGCGTGATAATATTAGTGCTCGATTTAAGGAGCGGAAATGAAAAAAATTATTAAGGCATCGGTATTACTTCTTTCATTAAGTACCGCCTTCACGATGAATGCCGAGCCGGTTAATACAATGGTACTGCCAGATGCAGCCCGGGATAAGCTCAAAGCCATTGGGCTTTCAATCGAGCACGTCGAACCCTCGCCAGTAAAAGATATTTTTACGGTGATTTCCAGGGAGGGGGTAAGTTACGTGAGCAAAGACGGAGATTACATTTTTACCGGAAGCTTATTCCACGTGAAAGGTAAAGATGTGGTAAACACCACTGAGCAGGCCATTTTAATGGGCGTCCGGGAATTCGCATCCAAAACAAAATCCATCGACTACAAATCACCAAACGAAAAATACCGGCTTGCTATCTTTACCGATATAACCTGTGGATACTGCCAAAAACTGCATCATGATCTGAAGTCTTATCTTGATGCCGGTATTTCGATTAAGTTTCTTGCATTCCCACGTGCAGGACTGAACTCGGTAGTAGCCGGGAACATGGCCAAAATCTGGTGTTCAGCAAAGCCAAACGAAGCTCTGGATGCAGCGATGAATCCGGTTTCAACTATCCCGGAAGGACGTCCTGATGAGGCTTGCTTAAACATTATCAAATCGCATTTCCAGGTGGCCTCAACAATCCCGCTGCAAGGTACTCCTACCATGGTGACACTAAGCGGCAAACCGCAGTTATTTACGGGGTGGCTGAGCCCGGAAAACCTGGTGACCCAAATGGGCGCTGCGCAAAAGTAACTTTTCCGACTGTAAGAGGTGTGTATGAAATCTACTTTACTGAGTACGTTAATGCTGGTTGCTGTAGGTGTACAGCCCGTTTTCGCTGCACAATGTCAGTACGGAGCCTGTGGAACGGAAAACGATCCCGGAATCGGATTTCTGATGTCATCGGTACAAATGGATAAAGGTGAACATCTAAAGGAACTCTCTGGTGTTGCGACCACAGGTGACACCATCTCTAAAAAGATGGAAAGCTACCTGGGAAATAAAAAGCTCAAGGTAAACACCGACAGTACCCGCAAGGGGCCGGGTAATACCACCATCAGGCCTACAGATGAGCTCGCCCCAACGAGGCAACTAAAAGTTATCCGGCCCGAACTGGTAAAAAATCCCGATTCGCAGCTCGTGGTAGCTTTCAATGAGCGCCTGGCCTGATTTATTGACTGAGAGCGTCCAGAAGGAAAAAAGATGTCGATACTCAGTAGCTTCGTCATCAGAGCAACGGGGATACCTGACAAAAAGTATCTCCGGGATCCCGTAATAAAACGTTGTTATAAACGTCTGAGTCGTAGGGTGCCTGCTCTAATGACGGGGTGGCTTCTGTGCATTCTGGGTTCAGGGTATGTCAGTATGGCACTGGAACAGCCTGATAGCACTGTATTACTCAGTCTGCTGCTGTTGTATGTTATGTCAGGCATTTTACTGATGCAGTTCCAGTATATGTATTCAGAGCGAAGCATAGGCTACAAGTTCTACCTGGAAGTGCTTATGAATGCAGCTGCCAGTACTCAACATAAAGAACAGTTACAGTATCTGTTCATTAATAAGCCCAATTCCATCACGATGGGCGATCTTTACCGACTTTATGATTTTAATGGGGGAGGGCGATAGCCACGTTAATGTGCGTGTCCAAAAGTCACTTTTGAACATTCTCTTCCCGCCGTCTGCTTTCAGTTCCAGGGGATCACTGCAACATAATTTCCGGAACGCAGCGGCGCATCAAATTTATCAGTAAAGGCGTCGATCATTGCTGAATAAGCAATGCTGTCTGACGGCACAGGTGCATTGCTTTGCATACTCACTTTCAGAACCTGCTTTGCTCCTTTCGCTGACGGGTATACCTCGACATCCAGCTGTCGCATATAGTGCATCTGCGACATCGTCTCAGTGCCTATTACCCCATCGACTGGCTTGTAGTCATAGTCAGTATGCAATTCGCCATGCTTGTCAGTTCTCGTTGTCTTTTTATCTACAACGTAGCCTGTCACCCCAGTAAGAAGCTGCTCGCTATACTGCATGTTCTCCTGTGAGCTGCTGATTCGGAACCTGAGCACATAATCTGGCTGGTGAGTGGAAATAATGACTCCTTTTTTTGCTAATCCATCAGCAAAACGGCCTGAAAACATTCTGGACTGAATACTTTCGTCCGGAGGGACTATCTGAAACCTTTTATTTGTAACAGGACGAGGCATTAGATCGTACGCATCTACCTGGTTTGCGAAATGATATCCGCATCCACTCAAAAGCATTGCGGTTGTGAGTATAAAGCCCTGCCTAATCATCCTTTAATCTCCAAAAAGCATTGTTTCACGAATAATTCCGATTTACCGGGCCAGTATAATCCATCGCAGGTTAATAACTAACAGGCTGAAAAGCATAAAGGTAGCTATGTCTAAAGAATTTTATTTAAAACCGATGGCCACGATTTTAATTTCTGCGGTTATTGCTACCGCTGCCTCGGCGTTAATCACGGCAACTTATTTTAAACCGAAGGTGCTCAGTGAGGAAGAAATTGGCAAAATTGCCGCTACTTACCTGGTAAAAAATCCCCATTATTTAGTGGAAGCAGGTAAGGCGCTGGAAAATCAGAACGTGAGTGCCTCAGTGGAACGAATAATTCCATATGCGCCAGCTCTGCTGGATACCAAGGAGACGCCAAACATCGGCCCTGATGACGCCGACGTCGCGGTAATCGAGTTCTTCGACTATCAGTGTATTTACTGCATGCGGGTTACACCTGTTGTTGAATCGGTAATGAATCAGAGCAAAGATGTAAAATTCTTCTTTAAAGAATTCCCGATTTTTGCCGGTTCAAAACCTGTATCTGCCATGGGGGCCGCTACGGGTCTGCACGTCTATCAGAATTTCGGTGCTGAAGCCTATCGTAAGTACCACAACAACCTGATGGCTGTGGCTCATACCTTCATGACCTCTCAACGCAAATTCGAACTCACTGACTTTAATACTGTGGTGGAAAAGTCAGGGTTTAACAGCACGTTTTCTGACAGGGAAAAAAACCGGTATGAAAACGTGATCTCCGGCAATATGCAGCTGGGCGAAGCGCTCGGGATCACCGGCACACCCGGTTTCATCATTATGAATATGAAAAAGCCGAATGCGGCGACTACCACATTTATCCCCGGGGCTATGGACGCAGCAACTTTGCAGGGCGCAATCGAAAAAGCTCGCGGGGCCTAAAGTTACTTTCACATTTGATGAGTACGGCCATGCCGGTCATGGCCGCTACGCTTTTACAACGAGTAATTCATCCCAGCGGGTCGTATATCTCGGTGATAGCATGGCCTGCTTCATACGAAAATCCTGTTGAATGCCTTCCCCCAGTAAAAACAGAGCTCCGCGCTTTTCTTTATTGAACCGGTCCATAACTTTCATCAGTGCCTGACTGCCAGGCCTGGCCGGGCGAGTATCAAACAGGCTGAGTTGCTCTGTGCCGTCAGTCATAGCGGAGAGCATTACCCCTGCTTTCGCATACGCTATCCCGGGTCTGTAAATGCGGTTCAGGATGGTCATGGCTGCATCAACCAGATCGCGGGTGTCCTGTGTAGCGGTAAGCGGCTCGATACCACAATTGCTGTAGCGGTTTTCACCTTGCGCATAATTGCTACTCTGAATGAAGACTGTGATTTGACGGGTCCACGAGCCATCCTTGCGCAGCTGCTCTGCCGCCCGGGCGGTAAAAAATGAAACTGCCTCATGTAGCTTGCCTATCTCATTAAGGCGCTGACCAAAACTTCTGGAAACGATAATCTGTTGCCTGACAGGAGGAGACTCGTGCAGCCGGAAACATGGTTCGCCATGCAGTTCCCGCCAGGTACGCTCGATTTCAACGCCAAAGCTTTTACGTAAAAAGCGAACGTCGCTATTATAAAAATCACCGGCAGTGATGATCCCGAAAGCCGACAGGCGTTCACTAATCTTTCGACCAATACCCCATATTTCTCTGGTACTGATCAGGCTCAGGAGCTTCCTGATCCTGGCCTGATCAGTCAAAACTACAACCCCGCCTGTAGCTGCCCATCGTTTGCTCGCATAGGTGCATAATTTAGCGAGGGTTTTGGTGCTTGAACAACCCACACCACAGGTAAGGGACAGATTATGAAGAAGTGTACTTCTGATCAACCGGCCGTAATCTTCATAATCTATTATCTTGTTCATGTTTTTCAATAACATGAAATTTTCATCTATGCTATATCGACTCGATTGAGGCGCGAAGCTTTCCAGCGTTTCATGGAAGCGATTTGAGTAGTCTTCATACAAAGTAAAGTTAGAGCTCCGGACTTCGATCCGGTGTTGCTGAATCAAATCCCTGCACTTAAAAATTGGGGTCCCACGCTTAATACCAACGCTTTTAGCCAGTTTATTCATTGCAATGACGGACGAATCGTTATTGCTGGCTATGATGAGCGGCTTTTTTGACAGCTTGGGATCCATCGCACACTCAAATGCCGCATAGGCTCCGTTAATATCAACGTGCATGTACATGGCTGAACTGATTCAGTGCAAAGGTGACGACGCCCCATATCTCAAGGGATTCAGGATTTACACGTATCGGCTTATAGGCTGGATTAGAAGGCATCAAAAGCAGCTCAGGATACGTGTGTAAGATCTTTACCGTAAACTCTCCATCCACCAGCGCAACGACGATAGAGCCGTGTCGTGCTGTTAAAGACCGATCCACAACCAGTATTGCTCCATCATTGATACCGGCATTGATCATACTGAGGCCCGCCGCCCTGACAAAGAAGGTTGAGGGGCGGTTGCGGACTACATATTCATGCAAATTTAATTCATTATCTTCATGCCCGGCGCACGGACTCATCACTCCACAGCTTAGTAAATCACTGAAAAAAGGTGCCATTTCGTAAGGCTTGTTGCTAATGTGCTCAAGGATAACAGACATAGCTACACTCGAATTCTTGTACTGTATGTATAAACAGTATTGCGAGTTGAAGAGAAAAGATCAAATCTCTCCGGTAACGCTATCAAGCCTGACGAAAAATTAAGCTTTATCATAAACATCAAAAACCATCTTTTACCGATAATGGCGAGCTGGCCTACGAAGAAGGTATACAAGCTAGGATGAAAGGATTCTGATGCTCCTCCCACCAAATTTTTTATCTCCTGAAGACCAGGCTGAGTACGATGCTTATATGGCAAGGTTCAGCGAGGTGGTGATGCTGCCAACTTACTGATTTAGTGTATGATGGTGTTTTTGAGGTGCTCCAGTGGCTTCTGTTTCTATCAGCTGTCCCTCCTGTTCAGCTACTGACGGGGTGGTGCGTAACGGCAAAAGCACTGCCGGACATCAGCGCTATCTCTGCTCTCACTGCCGTAAAACATGGCAACTGCAGTTCACTTACACCGCTTCTCAACCCGGTACGCACCAGAAAATCATTGATATGGCCATGAATGGCGTTGGATGCCGGGCAACCGCCCGCATTATGGGCGTTGGCCTCAACACGATTTTCCGCCATTTAAAAAACTCAGGCCGCAGTCGGTAACCTCGCGCATACAGCCGGGCAGTGACGTCATCGTCTGCGCGGAAATGGACGAACAGTGGGGATACGTCGGGGCTAAATCGCGCCAGCGCTGGCTGTTTTACGCGTATGACAGGCTCCGGAAGACGGTTGTTGCGCACGTATTCGGTGAACGCACGATGGCGACGCTGGGGCGTCTTATGAGCCTGCTGTCACCCTTTGACGTGGTGATATGGATGACGGATGGCTGGCCGCTGTATGAATCCCGCCTGAAGGGAAAGCTGCACGTAATCAGCAAGCGATATACGCAGCGAATTGAGCGGCATAACCTGAATCTGAGGCAGCACCTGGCACGGCTGGGACGGAAGTCGCTGTCGTTCTCAAAATCGGTGGAGCTGCATGACAAAGTCATCGGGCATTATCTGAACATAAAACACTATCAATAAGTTGGAGTCATTACCGCGCTTCCACTAACTCCATTTTGATAAAAAGCAGTCAAACCATCAGAACCAACTATTCCTTTATAATAGTAGGTTGAGTCGGGGGAAGCATACGTATTTGAAAGCGTATTATACATTCCCGATAGAACCCAAACAGACTCACCTGGAGCTAGAACATTATCACATACTGGAAGCTTCCAATTAGGTGGGGCTTTGACAATAGTATTTTTTTCTACTTTTAAAAGAGCGAGGTCCCGGTTCTTAGGATCATCAATATTGATAACTGTTGCTGGTTGGCTCCCATTCCTTGTTATTATACTTAGACTATAATCCTTGCTTGCATCAAGCCATAAATGTGAAGCTGTAAGAATATGTTGTTCATCGATCCAAGTACCTGAGCCGGAGATTGTCTTATTTCCAGACTTGATTTGAATTTTTACAGCTGAGTCCGAAAGCTCAAAATCATTGTGGTGCATACTTTGTTTATGAGGATTATCGGTGGAACAAGCAGAAATCAGTAAGGCTGAAAGAGCTAAAACCTTTCTATACATAGTCAGTTTCCTTCGAATAAGGCGAGTTTGGTTTCTAGAATATTTTATCCAGCGAGGAATTCTTCTAACGTGCTATCTTGGTACTGGGGATATATCTGCTTCATCATGCCAAAAGCAGCAACCGCTACGCTTTCTAAGTCGGAATAGAATTTAGGCTCCGTATTAAGATCATCACCATTCTTCAGAACGCCCTCGAAGCAGCTATAATCATTTCCGAACTCTTGAACAATAATCCAGCGCCCATCACGGAAACCTACGAGCATAACCGCTGAATTAGGATAGTCGCCAGCAGGCGTTAGCCAATCAAAGTGATAGTGCTTTATCGTATCATATTTCAGATGTACATTCATTATTCCTCCGTTGGCGATTACATTATTTGAGTTTTTTCATGGACTCTAAAGAAGCGAGGTAGGAATTATAGCGATCACCAAATTTTTCTTTCGCACGCTTAACGCGCATTTTCTCCGCGAGCTCAGTCTTGTTTTCTGCCTGGTAGGTCCTATTATTTTGCGTCTTTACTTCGGCCCCTGGGCCTGCTGCGTACGTTTTGTTTTTCTCGCTAATACACGCTCGGCATTTACTCTTGAGGCCAAACTTGCCCTTGAGCTCTTTTCCAAACTGTTCAAAGGGTTTAACTTGCTGACATGATTTGCATTTTTTAAAGCCCGGGGGGAGGTAGGTGTCAGCCATGAGCTGCTCCAGTAGGTATTGATTATAGGTGATTTTAACTTAAAGACGACGTCACTTTCAAACAAATCGACTACTTAACGCTGATCTTACATAATCCTGATTATGCGCACTTAAGTTGTAGTAGCAAAGTTGTAATGTCCGATAATGGCTAAGTTAAGATGTCCGGCGTGTATAATCAAGTAAGGATTACCATGACGGCTCTCGCAGCGGAGTTTTTCACATTGGATGAAGTTAACCGACTCAAAATCATTCAGGATGTCATCGACCGGCGTCTGACAACACAAATGGCAGCTCAGCGGCTTGGTATCTCCGACCGTCAGTGCCGTCGTCTGCTTGCGCGTTATCGTGAAGATGGTCCGATTGGCATGACCAGCCGCCGTCGTGGTAAATCCAGTAACAACCAGTTGCCTCAGGGACTGGCCGCATACGCGCTGAACATTATTCGCGAACGCTATAACGATTTCGGTCCGACGCTGGCCTGTGAAAAACTGTCTGAGGTGCACGGTGTTCATCTTTCCAAAGAAACCGTCCGTAAGCTGATGACTCAGGCCAGTCTGTGGGTCCCACGTAAGCAACGTGCGCCAAAAATTCAGCAACCTCGTTACCGCCGTGCCTGTGCCGGTGAACTCATACAAATCGACGGCTGCGACCACCACTGGTTTGAAAATCGGGGACCTAAGTGTACGGCACTGGTTTACGTTGATGACGCAACCAGTCGTTTAATGCAGCTTCTTTTCGTGAAATCTGAGTCTACTTTCACCTATTTTGAAGCGACCCGGGGCTATATTGAAAAACATGGCAAACCGCTTGCGCTGTACAGCGACAAAGCCAGCGTATTCAGGATCAACAATAAAAATGCAACCGGCGGCGACGGCGATACCCAGTTTGGCCGTGCGATGCATGAACTGAACATTCAGACCATTTGTGCAGAAACCAGTGCTGCCAAAGGCCGCGTTGAACGGGCGCACCTGACGCTTCAGGACCGACTGGTCAAGGAGCTCAGGCTCCAGGGCATCAGTTCCATGGAAGCTGCGAACGCATTTGCCGAAGAGTTCATGAACGATTACAACCGTCGTTTCGCAAAAGCGCCTCGCCAGGCGTTTGATGTTCATCGGGAACTGGATGTCGATGACGATCTTGATATGGTATTTAACTGGCGTGAAGCTCGTAAAGTGTCGAAATCACTCACAGTGCAATACGACAAAGTCCTTTATCTGATTGAAGACAGCGAATTCAGTCGTCGGGCGATTGGTAAATACATCGATGTCTGGCATTACCCGGATGGACATAAAGAGCTCCGGCTTAATGGCGTATCACTTCCCTACTCCACCTATGACAAGCTTTCTGAAATCGATCAGGGGGCCATTGTGGATAACAAACGTCTGGGGCGGGCCCTGGAAATGGCGCAGCTGGTCCAGGCCGAGCGGGATAATAACCGGTCGCAATCCGTACCATCCGGAGACGGCCCTTCTCGCAGGCGTAAAGCTCCCACGACGAAGAAATCCCAGCGTTCCCTGGATCAGGACGATATGTTCAATGCCCTGGTGAAACTTCAGTCACGCTCTGAAGAGATATTTGGGAAGAAACCGATTTAAAGCCCGGTAATCCATCCGGGCATGCCTGGCTGTCAGATTTTGGCCTGATTGACCCGTGCCGCGAGCTCCTGATGACTCTCTTTCCTTTCGCTGTAGCGGTCGGACAGGTAGGCTGTGTGCCCTTTCAGGAGTAACGTCATTTTGAACAACTCTTCGGTAACGTCGACAATCCTGTCATACCAGGGTGAGGGTTTCATGCGCCCTTCATCATCAAATTCCTGCCATGCCTTTGGCACTGACGACTGATTGGGGATGGTGAACATCCGCATCCAGCGGCCAAGTATCCGCATCTGATTGACCGTGTTAAACGACTGTGAACCACCACAAACCTGCATGACGGCCAGCGTTTTACCCTGGGAAGGACGAACAGCACCTTCACTCAGGGGTATCCAGTCAATCTGGGCCTTCATCACCGAGCTCATGGCGCCATGTCTTTCCGGAGAACTCCAGACCATTCCGTCACACCACCTGACCAGCTCGCGGAGTTCAAGCACTTTGGGGTGACTTTCGGGCGCATCATCGGGTAACGGCAGACCGGATGGGTTAAATATTTTCACCTCAGCCCCCATCTTTGCCAGCAACCGCCCGGCCTCTTCCGCTGCAAAACGACTGTAGGACCGCTCTCGTACTGAACCGTACAGGATGAGAATTCGCGGCATGGTTTCGTTGTTGCCCGTAAGTTTGCTGGCAAGCGCATCATCAAAATAAGCCGGTTCGATTGCTGGTAAGTCGGTCATAAAAAATCTCCATTTCATAAGCTATGCTTTAAAAGTTATCACATATGAAATACCATATGTATTGTTATTTTTTTACGAGGTTAAGCATGCTACAGCCTGTTCAGCTTTTTAAACTGCTCGCCGACGAGACCCGTTCAACTATCGTGATGCTTCTCAGGGAGTCCGGTGAAATGTGCGTCTGTGACATCTGTGCGGCAACCGCAGAGTCTCAGCCAAAAATTTCTCGCCATATGGCCCTTTTACGTGAAGCCGAGCTGGTCATCGACCGTCGCGAAGGAAAATGGGTGCATTACCGACTGTCGCCACACATGCCAGCATGGGCTGCGGGTATTATTGATACAGCCTGGAACTGTGAACGAGAAAACATACGCAACAAGCTCAGTAGCGTGGCATCTGTCTCCTGCTGATGGCGATATATATATCCGAATAAACAAATGTGAATGGAGTTTCTGATGTTACTGGCTGGTGCTATCTTTTTATTCACGCTCGTCCTGGTTATCTGGCAACCCAGAGGGCTGGGGATTGGCTGGAGTGCCTCACTGGGCGCAATTCTGGCATTGCTGACTGGCGTCGTTCATCTGGGGGATATTCCGGTGGTCTGGCAGATAGTGTGGAATGCGACCGCCACCTTTATCGCCGTGATCATCATCAGTCTTCTGCTCGACGAATCCGGCTTCTTTGAATGGGCCGCGCTGCACGTTGCCCGTTGGGGGAATGGCCGGGGGCGGCTGCTCTTCACCTGGATCGTCCTGCTTGGTGCGATGGTTGCGGCACTGTTTGCCAACGACGGTGCGGCACTGATCCTGACACCTATCGTTATCGCGATGCTGCTGGCGCTGGGATTCAGCCGGGGAGCAACCTTAGCGTTTATCATGGCCGCAGGGTTTATCGCTGACACGGCAAGCCTGCCACTGATTGTCTCAAACCTGGTGAATATCGTCTCGGCGGATTTCTTTAAGCTTGGTTTCTCAGAATATGCCGCCGTGATGGTCCCGGTTAACCTGGCCGCGATTGCGGCTACGCTGGTGATGCTGCATCTGTTTTTCCGTAAGGACATTCCCGCCGTTTACGACGTTTCTCTGTTGAAAGAACCGAAAGACGCTATACGTGATGTGAATACCTTTAAAACCGGCTGGCTGGTTCTGGTGTTGCTTCTGGTGGGATTCTTCGGACTGGAGCCGCTGGGCGTACCGGTCAGTTTGGTCGCAGCCGCTGGTGCATTGCTTCTGTTTGCTGTTGCGAAAAAAGGGCATGCCATTAACACCGGTAAGGTGCTGCGTGGTGCGCCCTGGCAAATCGTTATCTTCTCGCTGGGGATGTACCTGGTGGTCTACGGCTTACGAAATGCCGGTCTGACCCACTATCTCTCTTCCTTGCTGAATCAGCTGGCAGAGCAGGGATTGTGGGCGGCAACGCTGGGTACGGGCTTCCTGACGGCCTTCCTGTCATCAGTGATGAACAATATGCCGACCGTGCTGGTCGGGGCGCTGTCGATTGATGGCAGCACAGCGACCGGTGTTATCAAAGAAGCGATGATTTACGCCAACGTCATCGGCAGCGACCTGGGGCCAAAAATTACCCCTATCGGCAGTCTGGCAACGTTACTGTGGCTGCACGTTCTGTCGCAGAAAAATATCAAAATTACCTGGGGATATTACTTCCGGGTGGGCATTGTCATGACAATCCCCGTGCTGTTTGTCACGCTTGCAGCACTGGCGCTTCGTCTGTCTTTCACTTTGTAATGAGATACTGATATGAGCAACATTACCATTTATCACAACCCGGCCTGCGGCACGTCACGCAATACCCTTGAAATGATCCGCAACAGCGGTACAGAGCCGACCGTTATTCATTATCTTGAAACCCCACCATCACGAGCTGAGCTGGTAAAACTCATTGCGGATATGGGGATCACGGTACGAGCGCTGCTGCGTAAGAATGTCGAACCTTTTGAAGCGTTAGGGCTGGCGGAAGACCGCTTTACTGACGAGCAGTTAATCGATTTTATGTTGCAGCACCCTGTTCTGATCAATCGCCCTATCGTGGTAACGCCGCTGGGTACCCGGCTATGCCGCCCTTCTGAAGTCGTGCTGGATATTCTTCCCGATGCGCAGAAAAGCGCGTTCACGAA
This sequence comes from Enterobacter cloacae complex sp. XAL002, assembly GCF_049236805.1. NCBI lineage: Bacteria > Pseudomonadati > Pseudomonadota > Gammaproteobacteria > Enterobacterales > Enterobacteriaceae > Enterobacter > Enterobacter cloacae complex sp. XAL002. The sequence continues at coordinate 12,254 of NZ_JBMKJN010000026.1, read as the reverse complement.
AGAGGACGGTGAGAAGGTAGTTGATGAAAAAGGTAACCGGCTGAACTAAACGTGTTCTTGTGACGAAGGGCGAGAGAACTCGCCCTTTTTTATTTAAGATAATCAGTGCTAACGGAGGATAAGAAGCGGTTGTTGCGTCTTTTGCAGCATTTCGGAGGTATGACTACCGATAAAGAACTGCCGCAACCTGGAATGACCGTAGGCCCCCATCACTATCAGATCGACAGCATTTTCCTCGGCGTAACGAATAAGCGCGTCCCCGACTGATTGCCCGGTAAGATGTGTTGTGCTGTTTTCTATATCCGCGTCACGTAAAATTTGCTGTGCGGTCAGCAGCTCTTCCTTCTTACCGTTTACCATGACAAGGTGGCACTCCAGCCCCCTGAGTAAGGGACTCATCGTCAGACGTTCCAGGTTACTCCTGCTTTCTTCACTGCCATCATAAGCCAGCATGACTCTGGAAGGCACTGAGTAGTTCTCCGGAACAACCAGTAGGGGTTTCTTTTGCAGACGAATAACGCTTTCCAGATGAGAGCCTACCGGATGCTGGCTACCCCGACGCCCCAGCACCATGAGACGAAGGTCGCTCAGCTCTGCCAGAACTTCATCCGGTGTACCGTGTTTTTGCATCAAAAGCACATCCGGGCTTCCCTGTTTTTGAAGCAGTTCAGCACAACTTTCCAGTATTGCTTTCCCCTGGGCCATCAGCAGGCGATTACGTTGCCCTTCAATTTCTACCAGCTCATCGGTCAGCAATTGCTGACTGTCTATGCCGAGAGTGCCGGTCAGGTCTGACACTACCGGGGTGCTGTCTTTTTCGATAACGTGCAACAGTGCTAGCTGTGATTGCAAAGTGCGGGCTGCCCACGCCGCATATTCACACACTGACCGCGTTGAAAGTGAACCGTCCACACAGGCTGTAACAGTATTATTCATAGTTTTCCCTCCAGTCTGTTAATGACCGCCCATCAGTTTTTCGACTTCTTCAGGTTTATCGTGAACACCAAACCGGTCAACGATGGTGCGGGTGGCTTCATTCATCCCACGTATTTCAACCCCGGCGCCCTCTCTACGGAACTTAATGACCACCTTATCCAGGGCGCTGACGGACGTGATGTCCCAGAAATGGGCATGTGAAACGTCTATCACCACATTCTCAATCGCTTCACGGAAATCAAAGTGGCTCGTAAAGCGGTCTGCTGATGCAAAGAATACCTGGCCGGTGACGGTATACGTCCGGCTCGTCCCCTCCAGAACTGAGGTTACACGCATGAACCGGGATACTTTAGTGGCAAAATTGAGCGAAGCAATCAGTACACCGGTCAGCACACCGAAGGCCAGATTATGTGTTGCCACCACAACCGCGACGGTGGCAAGCATGACCACGCTGGTTGAAAGGGGGTGTGTCCGCAGGTTGGCAATGGAGCGCCAGGAGAATGTCCCGATGGAAACCATAATCATCACCGCGACCAGCGCTGCCATCGGAATTTGGGAGACCCAGTTGCGCAGGAACACAATCAGGCAAAGCAGCACCACGCCCGCCGTGAGGGTTGAAAGTCGTCCGCGTCCACCGGATTTTACGTTGATAACAGATTGCCCAATCATCGCGCAGCCTGCCATTCCTCCGATAAAGGATGTGCAGATGTTCGCGATGCCCTGAGCTTTGCACTCCCTGTTTTTGTCGCTTGGCGTGTCGGTCATGTCATCCACGATAGTGGCGGTCATCATCGACTCAAGCAGGCCAACCACCGCAAGCCCCGCAGAATATGGCAGGATGATGAGCAGCGTCTGAAGATTTAAAGGCACGTCCGGGAGCAGGAAGACCGGCAGACTGTCGGGAAGTTTCCCCATATCCCCGACGGTTCGCACATCCAGATGCAGCCACATGGCAATCCCAGTCAGCACCACGATGCACACAAGCGGTGAAGGAATGGTTTTGTTGATATAAGGGAAGAGATAGATGATCCCCAGCCCTGCCGCAGTCATGGCATAAACATGCCATGTCACATTGGTCAGCTCAGGCAACTGGGCCATAAAAATCAGTATTGCCAGTGCATTAACAAACCCCGTGACCACTGAGCGTGAAACAAAACGCATCAGCCCGCCAAGCTTCAGATATCCGGCTATCAGCTGGAATACCCCGGTCAGTATGGAGGCAGCCAGTAAATACTGTAAGCCATGATCTTTCACCAGCGTCACCATCAGGAGAGCCATTGCACCGGTGGAGGACGAAATCATCGCCGGACGTCCGCCAAAGAAGGCCATAACGAGAGGAATACAGAACGCCGAGTAGAGGCCCACCTGGGGATCAACACCGGCGATAATGGAAAAGGCGATCGCTTCTGGAATGAGTGCGAGCGCGACAACAATACCGGCCAGAACGTCACCACGGACGTTACCCAGCCAGTCCTTACGCGTCGAGGACAGCAACATAGTAATTTCTCAGTTTTTAGATACAGTCAGCCCTGGAGGGCTACATTTTTACGTACGGTAAAGCACATCCGCAGACGGGATGTTATTGAGTGCGTGCTGAGGCTTGCTCAGTACGACAGAGGAAGGAAAAACTCAGGGTGGCGTAATACGCATAGCGGTTGTCAGATTCTCCATAGCGGATGTGTATATATTGTCGGCTCTGTTGTCAGGAAGAACTTACAGAACACGTCGCGTTTGAACATGAAACACTTCAAAGCAGCCCAATACTACAAATAAAGCGAATACGGGGTCAACCCAACAAGGTACTCAAACGAAGAGGTTAAGATGCGATTTTTATCCAGGAATTCAATATTATCAAAGGACATTTGAACTTTGCCCCACCCCGGACATCTCTACTTAGCTTTGACATAAGTTATTGATTCATATGTGGTTATTTTTTAACATTTACGTTTCACGTACTGATAGATTGCCTTTGAAGCCAACGCTGACCGTCATTCATCTTGATCAGGAATTTGGGCATCTTCTAAAAACACCTTTGTACGGTAATCATCTTTCCAGCCTAACCAAACTGAATCTTCACCACCGGAAGAAACAACTTTACGGTTTCCTGTGAGATTATCAGCCTGTTCTAAGCATATTGACTGCATATCAATGAGCAAATCAGCTTCTGCGACTTCCGTGCCGCCGATCGTTTCATAGCCGGAAATCAGAACAATTGCCTCAGGGTCTCTTTCGTTCAGCATGGCGATCAACTCTTTCACTTTCATTTTAAGATACCAGTAGTTTATTTGTGTGCATTGCTGATGGATTTTATAGTGCTGCCGACCTTTTTCAAGGTGCTTCCGTTGCTTCCAACGATCATGCTAACGACCTTGTTGTCTGACCTGGTATTGCCGTGGTCATCCTTTTAGAGAAATGCTCCAAAGATCAACATGGCGGCATAGGTTTTCCAGCTTGACCAATCAATCGTGGAACCAAGCAACAGATAGAATGCCAGGGCTACCAGCCCCAGCTTTACTACTAGCGCGATTATTATGGTGAAGATAGACTCATCGCGTTCGCCTTTAAGTATTTTATACCGCGTAATTAAACTGTCGTTTTTCATGTAGCATCCGTTATAGTTATTAAAGTCCTGCATTAGAAGTTGTTATTTGCCGAAGTTACCTTGTATGAGTTAACTGTGGATCCAAAAATACAAAATATAAGCTGTGCCAATTGAAAGGATTAGAAAAGCACAGTTACTAATAAAATCTACTAATGCTTGTAGCTTCTTTATTCTCACAATTGCTGGACCGTGTTCAGTAGAGGTACTACTCAGCCCTTTTGTTCTGGCACTCTCTGCTTTTCTGAAAAAATTGTAATGCAATCCTGACCGCAAGCAAAACCATGCCAAACCAGTCGTTATTACGATATTTATGTAGAAAGCATATTGAATCATTTGTTCAGTTTCGAAGCTTTCCATTGAAAACCCTTTGTTGAAATGTTGAATAAAATTATTTTTAGTAAATGTAAGCAATAAATAGAACGAATATTAATAGTGAAAGATGCAATGCCAACATCTGCTTATGATGCCTTATGAGGATTTCTTCCTTCGCATTCATTAAATCGTACATCTCATCAATATTTTTATTGCTGGTATATTCGAGACGTTCATCACGAAGTAATTTGAACTTTACCAATACGACAAGTGATTTAATAATAAAGCTCGTAAGCATAACAGTTATAGACAAAAATAAAAAATAGGCCAAATTCATATATCACTCCATGGAGATTAATAGAAAAATTTATAATAAGTAATCTCATAGAGCATTACTTGAATCTTCTTCCCATACTAAGGACTCACCGAGAAACTTAGTTAAAGATGATTTGGCATACTGTGGTTCGGAAAAAAAACGTGGGAACCAGCCGTCAAAGCTTTGGGTACCATTGTGACGATTTTCAGGCGAGACTGATAAGCGGTACCCGTCTTCGTAAGGTGAAATGCTAAATGTGTATCCATCATCTGTCTTTGAGATCAGCGTTTTGCATGTCATATGACTGTTTGCTCACAAAGTTACTTTTCTAAGATATCGAAAAGTGTGGATTAGATCATCATTCAGATAGTCTTTTCATCACAAACTTTCCTGCCCACATTATCACAATTATAAAGGTAATAAAACCGATCTGCTCCCAACGTAAATTGGTTTGCTGTTCGGAATCATCCAAATGAATTGCATAAATGTAACATCCGAAGGTAAGCGTGAGTGGAACAACAAGCATCCCTACCTTTTTAGTAATATTTCCAATAAACCACCAATAAAGAACCCAGGAAATAATAGAAGAATAAAAAATTGCTTCTGAAACTATCATATGTAACCTCTTGAATTAGTCGATGCTGTGGGTAAATAAACCCGGACCGTCAAATGATGCAATTGCAAAATATTTAGTAACCATGAATCCTTCGGTTATCTATTTCAGCCATGTATGCAGTAGGCTTTTTTAAGAGATAGATTGGTGAAACGACATTCGTTTTGACTTTATAAGCCAGAATGAAAACACCTGCGGAGCTTGCCATAAGTACCGCAAGAAGAATAGATACCGTTAACTCCTTTGGTGTTTGTATCACCGAAAGAAGAAACAATGCGCTTATGGCTGCAAAAATCCAGCAATATAATGATGCATCCATAAAACCAGCTACAACACTCGATCCAAAAAAAAACCAAAATAAACTTATTAAGATTACTGAGTTTTCATTCATGTCTGTTCCTTGTTATTACTAATTATATTATGCTTTATAGTTGACCGTCAGACTACCCACGGGTTTTGACGAACAAAGTCACGCACTCCATTTATACATGCTTTTGAGATGACTTCAAAATAAGGATGGTTTGATGGAATCATATTCCCGGTATTATCAAGAAGCATAATAGTCCCTAAAGACCGAACCAGTTGATATTCATTGAGCTTACGCTTTAGCAAAGTTTGCAATCTATAAATTGTCTCACCGGAACTGTTACCTTCGATACCTACAACAGAGACCGTACAGTTCACTTCCTGATTATCAGATTGATAATCGAACCAGTAATTTTCGTTGCAATTTCCTTTTTGCGCATGCTCAATTTTGCCAGGCCATTTTACCCATAAAGAAGAGTTGTTTTTAGATCGTAAGATCTGCTTCAGCGTTTCCAATGGATTTTTTTCATCAACCTCAGACCAGGCCGAAATAAATTCTTTCTGCATTGCCTTAGGGTCTATAACGGCAATGAAATCAAATTCCTCTTTATTGATAGAGTTGGCTCGATCTTTGAGATAAAACAGACCGAGTTTATATCCCTTTTCACTTTTCCAGTTTGCTCCCACAGGCTGATAGTCTGTATTTATAAACGGTTTGAAAGTGTGAGTGTCGGGAGAAAAAATTACTGAGGGTGCCAGCACCCGGCCTCGGTATCGTATTGGATTTACAAATATTTTTTCCCCGTCACATAACATTTCAATAATTGCTTTTGTCACAACTACTGAAATAGAAGGTCTACATGTATTTTGATTTATTTCCCCGAGGTGCGCCAAACTTCCATCCTCACTCTTCAACACCTTTGTAAGGCAAGTCGGGCAATACTGTTGATCTCTATAATAAACAGGCATGGTTAGACGACCGGAATCGTTTAGTACCAACTGAAGTAACGGATGAGGCTCTTTCATCATGGTTATTTCTTCCCTTTCACCTTTCTGGGCTTTTCGTTTGCCTGTCTCCACTGCCATGGTGGGACAGGGTTGGTGTCTGCCCATAACCCTTTTGCCTCCTTTTGTGCTGCGGATTCATATTTGATATAGCCAGGGACAATGGCGTTATCTTCGAACCGATAAACCCACGCATATCCACTGTCCACCATAGAGGCATTGATATCATATCCATCTAACCAGATGGTACCTAACATACGGCCATAGATATCCGTACCATGGTCTATCACGGTAACGATTTTAGTTGCTATAGCTGTGGTTAAGGCCTGTTTTGCTTTTTGGCCAAAAGCCTGTTTAGATTCAGGAGCGTCTATACCATACATCCGTATTTTGATGGTTGTGTTTTGAGCATCCAACGCAGTTATGGTGTCACCGTCAACAATCTTAACCACCTTTGCCTCAAAAGTTGTTGAGTTCCCCCAGGACGCCACTGGGAATACAACAATCATGATGGGCAAAAGTAACTTTGTAAAAAAAAACATCATTTCACCTGAATTTGTTGAGTACAGACATGTATCCACAAGCCTATTTACAGGCAGTATTTTAACAAGTCATTATTTCATGGGCGGGCTTAAAACCAATCTTTTTGCAACTTAAAGGCAGAATAATCACAATAAATTTAGAACCTGAACCAAAAAATAATCCAAATTAAGCGTGTTAATCTATCTCAAAGATATTATTCCTGAGAGAGTTTGGATGAAACGTTACACTCATGATCTTGAGACAGACCTGAATGATGTGGATAAAACACCATCTCTGATCCACAAAACTTTGTTAACAGCTTCGACTATTTATGACCTGAAATATCTGGCTCAGGTATTAAATGATGAAAATGGCAGTAATTGGTCCCGTGCATCCCTTAAACGTCAGGTTACATGCATACCTGAGCATTGTGATCTGAGTATCGCAGATGGACGCTATCTACAGACTTTAATACCTTCACGACCTGCTGATTATGAGGACAGGCACTTTAGCTTTATCGATCTGTTTGCAGGGATAGGTGGACTGCGAAGCGGATTTGATGCCATCGGTGGTAAATGTCTTTTCACGAGCGAATGGAATACTTATTCCAGCCGTACTTACCGGGCGAACTGGTATTGCGATGAGAACGAGCACCGCTTCAATTCAGACATCCGTGACATCACTCTTAGCAACCGGCCCGAGGTTACTGATGACGAGGCATACAAATTTATCGATGCCTCTATCCCGGATCATGATGTTCTTCTTGCGGGATTTCCATGCCAGCCATTCAGCATCGCCGGTGTCAGTAAAAAGAACTCTATGGGTCGCAAACACGGTTTCGAGTGCGACACTCAGGGTACGCTCTTCTTTGATGTGGCCAGGATCATCCGGGCAAAACAACCTGCAATTTTTGTTCTGGAAAACGTAAAAAATCTGAAGAGTCACGATAAGGGTAATACCTTTAACATCATCATGAAAACGCTCGATGAGCTTGGCTACGACGTCGCAAACAGCGAAAGCACGGGCGCGGATGATCCTAAAGTCATCGATGGCCGTCATTTCCGACCCCAGCACCGTGAACGTATCGTCCTTATTGGTTTTCGCCGCGACCTACGTCTGAAAGACGGTTTTACTCTGAGAGATATTAAAGACTTTTATCCGGACAAGCGCCCTTCTCTCTCAGATTTACTGGATCCGAGCGTAGATAGTAAATACATCCTCTCCCCTAAACTCTGGGAGTACTTATACAACTATGCAAAGAAACATGCGGCAAAAGGCAATGGTTTTGGTTTTGGACTAGTAGATCCTTCCAATGTTAATAGTGTCACCAGAACCCTCTCAAGCCGCTATATGAAAGACGGATCTGAAATTCTTATTGATCGGGGCTGGTCTCATGAGCTGGGAGAAACTGATTTCCATAACACATACAACATGGACCGTCGGCCACGCATGCTAACGCCACGTGAATGCAGCAGGCTAATGGGCTTCGATAAACCCGGGGAAAGTGTTTTCCGTATCCCTGTGTCCAATACACAGGCTTACAGACAGTTTGGGAACTCCGTGGTCGTTGATGTCTTTGCGGCCGTCGCCAAACTGCTGAAGTCTCGAATTGAATTTGCAGCCTCCCAGCGCTTGCGGCAGTTTTACGACGAAGTCAGCTGACCTGAGCTCCTTCATCAATTTAAATGCTTAAGATTGTTGTAATAATGTCAGAGGTCAACCATGACGTATTTCGAATCAGCTGAAGGTGAGACGGTATCTAAAGAACGAGCATTACAAGAACTGTCCAGGCATTGCGTTCCCGAAACAGATTTCGAAGAATTCTTTAGCGACATGGGCGTAAAGGAACAGTATGACGCTCAGGAAGTGTTGCTTTGGTTGGGATATTAAACTTCCTGTTTAGGAGACTACTATGAGCCAAAAATTCGCAGTGATGATTGCTTACGACGACGATCCAAACGTCAAAAGGTACTCACCTGACTTTCAAACGCAGGATGAGTTTGCTAAAGGGTGGCAGTCGGCTCTTAAAAAGGCACACCACACCTCAGGTCAAAAATCAGTCATCACCTGCGGATGTCGTGGAAAAGGAGAAAAGCGACTTTATGTTCGTGCTTTACCGAACGGTGATGCCTTTATTCTCGTCAAAGCCGCTAACACGGGCATTGAGCATGATCCTTCCTGTGTATTCTTCTCCCTTGATGCCCGGCATACCGGCCTGAAAGGATATGCGAGTGGTGTGGTCCGGATTACAACCGAAGGTGATATGGCTGTAAGGCTCGGTATCGGTATGACAGAGAAAGATCCTCCTGAAAAATCAGAAGTGCCTCCCCTGCCCCATGTTCAGCGACCAGAAGGAGGTCAGGCCTCAATGACCCTCCTGGGCTTGCTTAGTCTTTTGTGGACAGAGTCTGGTCTGAATGTCTGGTACCCGAAAATGGCAGGGAAACGTAACGATTCACTGGTACGGTATCGTCTGCTTGAAACCGCTAAACAAATTCGTACCGGCAGAGCCTGCATAGGTGACCATTTATTCATTGGTGTACCTGACCCGAAACAACCTGTCGCTCAGTCGCAAATTCAGCGTCTTTCATCACAGGCGATGAGTGATAAACGTCTCATGCTCCTGTCAGTTTTACCTCGCTACGATGCTGAAAAGCATGAGAAGCCACTTAAATTTTTACCCCTGCGGAATTTTGGGGGGCTACCGCTGATTTTTTTCAATTCAGAAGGCCATTGGGATAGCGTAAAGAAACGATTTTCATCGGAGTACGCAGCATGGAAATCCGGGGCGAAAATAGTTGTCTTTGCGTTGACGTCACCAGCTGCGGTAACCGGCAGAGGCCCTTCTGTAAGAGCTCATCAAATTGTGCTGATGCACGTTAGCGAGAACTGGATACCTCTGGACTCCTCCTATGAGGCGGTTGTTGCAGAAAAGCTGGATGCAGAGCACCGGCAGTACGTTAAGCCCATGCGTTATGATGCGAGTATTAGTGAGGTGTTCCCTGACTTCTACCTGCTCGACACAAAAAGCGATAAGCCGTTCCCGATGGAAGTATTTGGTATGGCCACTCCTGCTTATCTGGCCCGAAAGCAACTCAAAAAAGATTATTACAACCGTGAATATGGGCCTTATGGATGGTGGCACTGGGATGCGACCACAGCATCTGAAACTATGGTGCTGCCTCATTTTCCAGAATCACGTAAACCTCTTTCAACTGGCACACCTGCTTAAAATGGAGAAAAAATGTCATACATGCTTTCACTAAGCGAACAGACAAAACTGAACGCTTTCCTGTCAGGGATCCTTGATGATTACAAGACTGGGGTTATCACTCAGATACAAGCTGTTGGTAAAATCGGTAACGTGTTTTCTGCACTGGAAAGTGGAGACTCAAAAAAGGTAGTGCATTTGTTGACTGAAGGACGAAAACTCCTGCGGACGGGCTGAATGTCCGCAGAAGGTCTACTGTGCCAGGGGATGCAGAGAAGTCTATCAACCTGGCTTCATTTATCATGATGTTTTTCTACTACGCGGCTGTTTTGACTTTCCAGTACCTCCCCCTGCCATTGCACCAGTCAATGTATCAATGGTGCCTTTCAGGGATTCTGAGATTGTTTTCTCTGCCTCCAGGGTAGCTTCCAGCTTCATTACTTTGGACTGGAGCGTTTTTAATTCACTGCTTTGTTCAGCCACTTCCGCTTCATAGCCCTGGCTGACCAAAGTTACTTTTTTCAGGTCGGCGCTCAGCGACTCGTTTAGTTTATGGAGTTCAGTAAGCTCGGCATTCACCGCCACCAGGTCACCCTCCTTCCCGGACAGTGCACTTTTCAGCTCAGCACAGAGGTTCTGTGCAGCAATCAATTCCTGTTCAAACCTGTCCCTCTCTGCCTTTGTATCTGACACAGTCTGACTTAACTGGTCGCATTGTCTGGAAAGACCGGCATTATCAGAACGCTGAGTGTTGATCTCTTCGTTCAGCTTTTTTTGATATTCAAGGTGACCAGCGATCTCTGTTTTACGTTCAGCCAGTTGCTGGGAGAGTGAGTCATTTGACTGCTGTGCGAGGCTTAATTCATGCCGTGTGCTATCTAACTGGTGATGGCAGGTTTCGAGTTCTGCTTCGGCAACATTCAGCCTTGTTTCTAACTCCTTGACGGTACTGTCCCGGATCTCTAATCGACCCTGTAGCGCCTGATTCTCAAGTTTCAGCTCATCCATATCGGTAGCGCTTTGCTCAAGCCGCTGTAAAAGCTGCGTTACCTCCTCCTCCAGCTGCATGCTACGTGCTTCAGCTTTTTTAACACTATCACTCTGTATTGCGGTATAGCTTCTACGGTAGTGCCAGGTGATGTACGAGATAATATCGCCGAGTGCAACCTTCACCTCATCGGGTATATCCAGGTAACGGGCCTCTTCAGGAACCTCTTTAACATACTTCTGGTACTCAGCGAACATCTCCTGTGACCTTGCAAACGAGCCGCCAACAGCGTTTCTGAGCCAGTGAACTTTGAAGCTCAGATCGATATTTTCCGGGTTAATTTTTTTCTCTTCGCACAGACGTTCGATTGCATTGAAGTAATCGATCATCGCAATAGATGAGTACCTTGAACGACCCATTTCCTTTGATTTTTCTGTGGATTCGCTGCGGATGTCATTCTGCACCTCTGGCGAGGTAGCATCGTTCAGGCTTTTTTCTTTATCGTTTTCGATCATCATTTTTTTCCTGCGGCCGGAAGCTGGTTTGCAAAATATATGCTGATAAGATCGTTCAGAGCATTCAGAAGCGAGATACTGTCGATACAAATATGAACGTTTCCATTCTCAAACAGGCGACACCGCCAGCCATTCTCATCGCAGACCTCGCCTGTGAAATCTGTATTTCTCATGGCCGTCAGCCTGTCGACCATACTCAGCCCACCGCCGGTTGCAGGTGTTGGAGTATCAGAACAGATGCATACAATATTCTCAAAGTCGCGTAAACAAAAGTGATTGTCCTGCGAGAAACCGTTGTACCTCAGTACGTTCACACCAGGAAAAATCCCCCGAAGAACAAGCTTTTTCGGCATTGTATATTGCCGTGCATTGCTTTTAAAACTTCGGTCAAGCTTGTTGAGAACATCAACGAAACCTTCTGCAAGCGTGTCTCGTCTGTTAGCCAGTGCATGCTGTAATGTTCCCTTAACAATCTCCAGGGAAGCGACGGGCGGATCCGTACGTAGGGATTCGTTAAAGGCTTCTTTTTGCTTATGGTTCCAGTACCGGTCCATACCTATTTCTTCAAAGAGCCTTTTCCACGTTTTACGGTCAATTTCCTTACGCCCCTCCTCGATGGTGCGATCCAGTGACGACGGAAGACCAAATGCGTTGGGCTGCATAATTCTGCTGGTGAAGAGAGAGAGACCGCACAGTTCCGACGCTTCCGAGATTAACCGCATCCCTTCTTCGAATTTCTGCATGGCCATATCCCGGGCGCTGATGAGCTGCCCTGTCCGGCTCGCCGGTACTGGCTCAGAACCCTGGTTTTGAGTCATTTTACACTCCATTTTGGTATGTCAGAACATTTTGATTTGAGCAAAGGTAGGTGTACACAGACATTAAAGTTGTCTCCTTTAACATGAAAAAGACTTTAAAGTTGTCTACT
>NZ_JBMKJN010000025.1:0-64615 GCF_049236805.1 Enterobacter cloacae complex sp. XAL002 | reverse complement strand
TATCCGGTCTAAAGTGTTACCCATGTTTCCGGTTCATACCGCAGCGCCACCGGGCAATTACGGGCACCGAGCCCACAAAAAAGCCGGGTGGCGGCTACGCCTTACCCGGCCTACACGCGACATGTTAATGTGTCTGGCTATGGTTCTCTTTGCGGTACGCCCCGGGCGGCTGGTTAAAGGTGCGGGTAAAGATGCGGGTAAACGTCTGCTGCGAGTCAAACCCGTAGCGCAGGCAGATATCGTACACGCGCTCGTCTGACTCACGCAGATCGCGCGCCGCCATCAGCAGCTTGCGTTCGCGGATGTAGCGCCCCAGACTTTCGCCTTTGTACTGCATAAATAGCCGCTGTAAATGCCATTTTGAGTAACCCGCATGGCGGGCAATCTCTTCGATGCGTAACGGCTGGTGTAGGTTGTCATCAATCCATTCGACAATCGTATCAATGACCTGAGCGGAAATCGTCATACTGCTCTCCCCCTCTGCTTCTCGCTTAAACATTATTCCCACCACTCGCGAAATTGTTGCGTGGTATCACTCACCCGCACGGGCTCGCCCAGCTCCGGTGTCAGCAGCCGGTAGTTTTTATCCTTACTGGCTTTCGCCAGCTGGATCAGTGGATCGTTCCAGGTATGTTTCGCCAGCACAAAACGCCCGTTATGTCCCGGTACGACCGCTCTGGCATTGAGATCTGCCGAGGCCTGCGCCGTTTCCACCGGATGCATATGAATGTACTTCCAGTCCTGGTCGTACTGGCCGTTTTCCATGATGGCTAAGTCAACTCCGCCAAACTGCTCGCCAATCGCTTTGAAGTGCGGGCCATAACCGGAGTCTCCGCTGTAGTAGACCTTCTGCTCCGGAGAGACAAACATAAAGCTGCCCCACAGGGTCTGGTTACGCTTAATGCCGCGCCCGGAAAAATGGCGCGCCGGCAGAACATGTACCGTCAGCGCATCGCTGATACGTACCGACTGGTTCCAGTCCCGCTCGTCGATAATCTCAGGGTTCATCCCCCAGTAGCGCAGATGCGAACCCACGCCCAGCGGGGTGACCACGCGCTTAACCTTCGGCAGCAGCGCCTTGATGGTGGCGTAATCCAGATGGTCATAGTGATCGTGGGAGATAATCAGCAGGTCGATCTCCGGCATGCTCTCCGCACGCCACGGGTACTCCCCCGCAAAGGCTTTATTGAGGAAGGAGAACGGTGCGGCGTAGTTACTCAGAACCGGATCGATCAGGATTCGTTGCCCCGCCAGCTGCATATACCAGGAGGAGTGGCCGAGCCACACCAGCGTGTCCTGTTCAGGCGGCAGGCTCGCCAGATCGGTTTTCACCAGCGGCAGCGGCTGCGCAGGACGGGCGTTTTCGGTTTTACGGGTAAGGAACTGCCACCACGCCACCAGCATATTTTGTTGCCCGGTAAAGCCCGGCGTAGGGAGCGTGTTATGGAATTGCCCGTCGCGATAGTGCGGAGAGGCCTCCACTTCAGAGAGCTGCGCACCCTGCGGTGGCTGGCCAAATCCGGCATTCAGTACAAACGGTAAACTGGCAGCTGAAGCAATAATCATAACTAACACCACGCAGATGAATAGAGGCTTTTTCATTATCCTGACCCGCCAACGCGCCCTGTCCGATAGTTTGCGCGGGTTGAACTTGATTATGAGTGAGTAAGCACTCATTATAGATAGGATGATTACGCCGTCAAGAAGGTTTTCGATCTTTGACATTCCGCGTTGCAGCGTGGCAAAGCACGTGTTTCAATCAGGGTTTTTACAATTGACGGGAGGAAAAATTTAGTGGCACGTCCGAAGAGTGAAGATAAAAAACAGGCCTTACTGGAAGCAGCAACGGCTGCGTTTGCGCAGTCAGGTATTGCCGCCTCAACGGCGTTAATTGCCCGTAATGCGGGCGTCGCTGAAGGGACACTGTTTCGCTACTTTGCTACCAAAGACGATCTGCTGAATGCCCTCTATCTGCATCTGAAGCAGGATCTTTGCCAGACCATGCTGGCGAACCTCGATCGCACCATCACCCAGCCAAAAGAGCATACCCGTAATATCTGGAATAGCTATGTGGACTGGGGCATTCGTAACCCCCTGGCGCATGCGGCTATCCGCCAGATTGGCGTCAGTGAAAAGCTGAACATTGAAACCGAGCAGGCGGTGAAAGACATGTTCCCGGAAATACACGAACTGTGTCACCGCTCGGTGCGCCCGGTGTTTATGTCTGACGAGTTTAAGACCTTCGGTGATGCAATATTCTTATCGCTGGCTGAAACCACCATGGAGTTTGCCGCGCGCGATCCGTCCCGTGCCGTCGATTTTAAAGCGCTGGGCTTTGAAGCCATGTGGCGCGGGCTTGCTGAGGAAGAGAGCCATGGACAGTAAAGCCTTGCAGGAACATGCCAGACGCGTCGCGCTGGAGATGCCTTTTACCGAACATTGCTGGCCGTTTGGCCCGGAGTATGACGTGTTTAAGGTGGGCGGGAAAATTTTTATGCTGATGGCGACCGCTCACGGTCGGGCCCACGTCAGCCTGAAATCCGATCCGGAAAAATCGCTGCTCAATCAGCAGATCTACCGTGGCGTGGAGCCTGGCTACCATCTGAATAAAAAACACTGGATCTCCCTTTATGGCACGGACGACATCACGCCTGAACTGGTCACCGACCTGATTACGGATTCGTGGAATCTGGTCGTTGATAAACTGCCGAAAAAAGATCAGAAGTGGATTCGGCCAGCCTGATTGTTCGTCTGAGACGAACAGAATAAGCGCTCGAATCGCACTTATCTTTTCCCGCTTCGCGCGGTAATCTGCTTTCCTTTCACGCCCGCCCGCGGGCGAATTTCATCACCAGGAGTTGTTATGGATATTATTTCTGTCGCCCTGAAACGCCATTCTACCAAGGCGTTCGACCCAGCCAAAAAACTGACCGCAGAAGAAGCGGAAAAAATCAAAACGCTGCTGCAATACAGCCCGTCCAGCACCAACTCCCAGCCGTGGCACTTTATTGTTGCCAGCACTGAAGAGGGTAAAGCGCGCGTGGCAAAATCCGCGGCGGGCACCTATGTGTTTAACGAACGCAAAATGCTGGATGCCTCTCACGTGGTGGTGTTCTGCGCGAAAACCGCGATGGACGATGCCTGGCTTGAGCGCGTCGTCGATCAGGAAGAGGCTGACGGCCGTTTCGCCACGCCAGAAGCAAAAGCCGCGAACCACAAAGGCCGCTGCTATTTTGCCGACATGCACCGCGTGGATCTGAAAGATGACGACCAGTGGATGGCGAAGCAGGTTTACCTGAACGTCGGCAACTTCCTGCTGGGCGTGGCCGCGATGGGCCTGGACGCAGTGCCGATTGAAGGCTTCGATGCCGCAATCCTCGACGAAGAGTTCGGCCTGAAAGAGAAAGGCTTCACCAGCCTGGTGGTGGTGCCGGTTGGGCATCACAGCGTTGAGGATTTCAATGCCACGCTGCCGAAGTCTCGCCTGCCGCTGAGCACGATTGTGACTGAATGCTAATGAAAATGGGCCGCTGCATGCGGCCCGTTACGCTTTACTGATGACAAGCCTGCGATGCGGATGGACCTCACGATCGTTTCCCCAGGCAAAAGCAATCCAGCGCTCTTCCAGCTCAGCGTAGGAATTTACGGGCGTTAACGTCCACTCTTCTCCCACCGTACCGTCCGCCACGCTAATGCGATAGTTCATGGTAAACGCCCAGTCGATCATGCGCAGCCAGAACCGTTGCCCGTCTCCCGTTTGTTCGCTGTCAGAGACAACGATGTTGTATTCGCTTAGCACCCACTGAAAAAAGAGTTGTGGCAACCCGCTTATCACGCGTTGATGAACGGCACGTGGCGTACGCCACACCATCACCTGCGTGGCGGCACCGTGGGGAAAGGTAATTTCTTTATGAAATTTAAGCTTTACGGCATACGCCGTATAAGGTTTGCCGTCATCGGTGGTCACGAGACGATATTCATCACCATAACGCGATTTCAGGAGCCGGTATCCCACAGGCAGCAGAAACCCCGGCAGATGAAAATCCGCCGTACCTCGTGCCAGGAACGCTTCGGTGTGTTCGACGTTTCGGGAGATAAGGCCGAGTTTTTGGCTGAAGTCTGCGGAATCAATCATCAGTGGCGACATTTGTTGTTTCTCATGGCGTGAGTATAGTCGACTTAATCCCTCATCGAAATGATGTCGATTCAGTCGGTTGGTTTAAGTTAAACGCCACCTTATACCTGTCTCATCCGCTTAGCAGAGCCAGCTCTTATTCCCTGAAAGCCCCTCGCAAAAAACTTATTTCCCCTGCGCCTCCAGCCACGCCATCGCCCTCTCCCCCGCCTCGTCCACCGGTAAATAGACCAGCAGCCGCGATCCGTTTCGAGGCGCAGAGTACCAGTACATCTGCTGGAGATGAAAATCCCCCAGCTCGGGATGGGTGAACAGCTTGAGCTGGTTCTCCACGCCGCGCACGTCGTTACGCTGGTGCCACAGGGTTTTGAACTCCTCAGACACCGCAAAAAAACGCGCCAGCTTCGCTTCCCAGAGCGGGTCGCCACGGTGCTCAGCCATTGCCGCGCGGAAGTAGGAGACGAAAATCGGCAGCACGTCGTCACGTTTGCCGAGCCGCGCGCGCCACGCCGGATGGGTGAGGAACAGGTAAATACAGTTGCGATCTTCCGGCGGGATAGCGTTGAAATCGACGCCCATCAGGTGTCCGAAGCTGTCGTTCCACGCCACGATATCGAAATTCGGTTTCTGAATACTGGCAGGCTTCGGCATCAGGGTATCCAGCAGGCGACGCGTGCCTTCGCTGATCCCCTCACAGCACACCGCCTGCGGGGCTTCGCCCGGCGGCAAACCGGCAAGCACAAAAAGATGCCGGGCTTCGGTCGGGGTGCATTGCAGCGCTTTTGCAATGGCGGCCATCACCGCGCTGGACGGATTGACGTCCCGGCCCTGTTCCAGCCAGGTGTACCAGGTCACACCGACATCCGCGAGCATCGCTACCTCCTCCCGGCGCAGGCCCGGCGTGCGGCGACGGCCGCTGCGCGGTAAGCCGAGCCGCTGCGGATCGAGGCTTTCGCGCCGGGCACGCAAAAACGCGCCCAGCTGCTTGCGGGTGTCATCCTGGAGAGAGGTGACAGGTTCAGACATCAGCGCCATAACATCTCCTGCATGGTAGTGCCAGTACCAGTATAAGTAAGAACTGGTACCCGTTTATCAGATGGTTGATGCTACGACTCTACGCTGTTTGACGCAATGGAGTCACCATGAATACGTCAGTTGTTTCACCGGGTCGTGCGGGCCTGATATTGCTGTTAACCGGCCAGATGCTGCCGCTGATTGATACCTCGATCACCAACGTGGCGCTGGATTCCATCACCCATTCGTTACACGCCACCGCCACCGAACTGGAGCTGATCGTCGCCCTCTACGGCGTGGCCTTTGCCGTCTGCCTGGCCCCCGGCAGCAAGCTGGGCGATAACCTTGGCCGCCGTCGCTTGTTTATGTGGGGCGTGGCGAGTTTTGGCCTGGCCTCGCTGCTGTGCGGCATGGCGGGCAATATCGAACAGTTGCTTGCCGCGCGCATTATTCAGGGCGCGGGCGCCGCGCTGATCATGCCGCAAATTCTCGCGACGTTGCACGTGACGTTAAAAGGAACGGCACACGCCAAAGCGATCAGTCTGTTCGGCGGTATCGGCGGTATTGCGTTTATCGTCGGCCAGATGGGTGGCGGCTGGCTGGTGTCGGCGGACATCGCCGGGCTTGGCTGGCGTAACGCCTTCTTTATCAACGTGCCGATTTGTCTGGTGGTGCTGGCGTTGAGCCGTCGCTACGTACCGGAAACCCGCCGCGACACGCCGTCGCGCATTGACTGGGCCGGGACTATCCTGCTGACGGCGATACTGTGCTGTCTGCTTTTCCCGATGGCGCTCGGCCCGCAGTGGCACTGGTCGTGGCCGCTGAAGGCCGCGCTGCTGGCGATTGTGCCGCTGGTCTATTTGATGGTGTTAAACGCGCGTAAGAAAGAGCGAGAAGATGCCCACCCGCTCATCGCGCCGCGCCTGTTGCAGCTGCGCAGCATCCGCTTTGGCGTGCTGATCGGGATACTCTTTTTCAGCGTCTGGTCCGGGTTTATGTTCTGTATGGCGCTGACCATGCAAAGCGGTCTGGGGATGGCGCCGTGGCAGTCCGGGAACAGCTTTATCGCGCTCGGCGTCACCTATTTTATTTCCGCCTGGTTCGCCCCACGCCTGATTGCCCGCTACAGCACCAGCGCCATCCTGCTGACCGGGCTTGCGATTCAGCTTGTTGGCCTGGTGGCGCTGATCGCCACGTTCCGTCACTGGGGAATGCAGAATACCGCGCTGACGTTGGCCCCGGCCACCGGGCTGGTGGGATACGGGCAGGCGCTGATTGTAAACAGCTTCTACCGTATCGGGATGCGCGATATTCAGCCTGACGACGCGGGGTCCGCGAGCGCGATTTTAAGCACGCTGCAACAGGCTGCGCTGGGGCTTGGCCCGGCCATTTTCGGCGCGATTTTGCTGCACGGGCTGCAAAATCATCACGGAGATTACACCCAGGCAGTCAACGTCTTCCTGATGGTAGAAACGGCCATGATGGGGGTGCTGGCAGTGGCCACGCTGCGTATGCGCCATCGTCTGTGTTTACCGGTCGTCAAGGCCTGTCCGGCGTCAAAATAAAACTGCCTGAATTTGCATAATAGATCCGCAGCCGCCATTATGGGGCTGCATCAATACAGGAGACGTTATGCAGGAATTAATTGCTCAGGTTGAAGAGTTAGGGATTGAAATTAATCACACCACCTCTTTAGTGATTATCTTTGGTATTATTTTTCTTACAGCCATTATCGTTCATTTTATTCTGCACAAAGTGGTGCTGCGCGCCTTCGAAAAACGCGCGCAGGCCAGCAGCCATTTATGGTTGCAGATCATTACGCAGAACAAGTTATTTCACCGTCTGGCGTTTACCCTCCAGGGGATAATCGTCAACGTTCAGGCGGTTCTGTGGCTGCAAAAAGGCAGCGAAGCGGCGGAAATGCTCACCACCTGCGCAAAATTGTGGGTGATGGTCTATGCCCTGCTCTCCTTCTTCTCGCTGCTGGATGTGATTTTTAATCTGTCGCAGAAAATGGCCACCGCATCACAGCTGCCGCTGAAGGGGATATTCCAGGGCATCAAGCTGGTGAGCGCCATTCTGGTGGGAATATTAATTATCTCCCTTCTGATCGGTCAGTCACCCGCCATTCTGATAAGCGGCCTGGGTGCGATGGCTGCCGTTCTGATGCTGGTCTTTAAAGACCCGATACTGGGCTTAGTGGCCGGTATTCAGCTCTCCGCCAACGACATGCTGAAGCTCGGGGACTGGCTGGAGATGCCGAAATACGGGGCCAACGGCACGGTGACCGACATCGGCCTGACCACCGTTAAAGTGCGCAACTTCGATAACACCATCACCACCATCCCGACCTGGGCGCTGGTGTCCGACGCGTTCATCAACTGGAGCGGCATGTCAGCCTCCGGTGGTCGCCGCATCAAGCGTAGCCTGAATATCGATACCACCAGCATTCATTTCCTCGATGAGCAGGAGCAGCAGAAACTGATTCAGGCGAAACTGCTGAAGCCGTATCTGGCCGCGCGTCATGAGGAAATTAACCTGTGGAATCAGCAGAACGGCGAAGGGGAATCGGTATTAAACCTGCGCAAGATGACCAATATCGGCACCTTCCGTGCCTATCTGAATGAATATCTGCGTAACCACCCGCGTATTCGTAAAGATATGACGCTGATGGTGCGCCAGCTCGCGCCAGATGCCAACGGGCTGCCGATTGAAATATATGCCTTTACCAACACGGTGATTTGGGCAGAATACGAAGATATTCAGGCCGACATCTTCGATCATATTTTCGCGGTGGTGGATGAATTTGGCCTGCGTATTCACCAGTCGCCAACCGGAAACGATATTCGCTCGCTGGCTGGCGTCATCGCCAGATAATCAGGTGCTGGCGCGGGAAATAAAGCGCCAGTCCATCATCACCCTTTCCGTGGGCGCATCCGGGTTGTCGATCTTATTTAACAGCAGATTGACCGCCTTGCGCCCGATATCCCGCGACGGTTGTTCAATGGTGGTGAGAGAAATCATCTCCGCCAGCTCGGTGCCGTCAAAACCCACCACCGCGATATCTTCTGGCACCCGCAGCCCTGCCTGCTGAATGGCGCGCAGCGCCCCCGCCGCCAGCGTATCGGAAACGGCAAACACCGCATCCGGCGGGTTTGCCTTTAACAGATTTTGCATCGCCGCCATGCCCGCACTGGAGCTGAGCTCACTGGCGTACTCCACCGCCTGATAGTCCAGATCCCGCAGGTGTATGACGCTCTTATAGCCGCGTTCACGCAAACGGGCATATTTGTAGCTGAGGTCGTGGTTGATGAGCGCAATGCGTTTGCGGCCCCCGTCGGCAAGCTGGCTGACAACGTGCTGGGAGGCATCAACATCATTAATCCCCACGCAGGAGACCGCGCCCGCATCGGCGTATTCGGCGCACTGTACCCACGGCGCGTTGCCAATCAGCGCGGCCAGCTCCGGCAGCTTCGAGAACGCATCCATGGTGATAATGCCGTCGACGATTTTGCCGGAGAGCAGGCTTAAGCCCGAGCGGGAGCGCTCAATATCCGAGCCGGAGTTGCACAGCAGGATGCGGTAGCCGTTCTTTTCCGCCTCGGCTTCGATGCCCTTCACCACTTCGGCACAGAACGGGTTGGCGATGTTCGAGACCATCACCAGGATCATATAGCTGCGGGCGGTGCGCAGCTGACGCGCCAGCAGATTGGGCTGGTAGTTACTCTCCTGGATCGCCTGCAAAACGCGCTCGCGGTTTTTTGCCTTCACGGTATCGCTGTTATTCAGTACGCGAGAGACCGTTGCCACGGATACCCCGGCCAGTTGAGCGATTTTCTGAATTGACATAGCGACGATACATCCTGCGGTTAGCGTTTTGTGCAGGCTACCATAAATTGGTTGCCCGGCGAACCGGGCAATGCGTCAGTATTCCACACGCACCCAGCGCTGCAGCTGATGGCTTTTCACAATCGCATCAAGGATATACATCACACTGGCGCCATCGTGGAAGGTGGCAAACTGCGGCTTATCCGGCATCGCTCCCACCTGCACGGCACGGTAAAACTGCGCCATCATATTTTTAAAGGCATCCGGCCAGCCTTCAATGTGTCCGCCGGGGAAATGGGCGCTGTCGGCCACATCACGGTTCATCAAACCCGGATCGTCGCTGAGCGTCTGGTTTGCCCGGGTGCGATGGCCGATCCACAGCTGCTGCGGGGTTTCCTGATCCCACGCCACCGACTGCTCGCTGCCGTTAATTTCAAAGGTCAGGCGGTTTTTTCGCCCCGCGCTCACCTGCGAGACGCTAAAGCTGCCCTTGCTGCCGTCGTCAAAACGCAACAGCACCGAGCCGAAGTCTTCGGTAGTGACCAGTTTATCTTCATAGTGAGCATGTTCGTCGTGCGTAAACGTCTGACTGCCCGCCACGTTAGCCTTGCGCGTCGGCCAGACGATCGATAAATCAGCCATCACCTCAGTAATGCGCCTGCCGGTGACATACTGCACCGTATCGCACCAGTGGGAGCCGATATCCGCCACCGCCCGCGATGCGCCGCCGAGCGCGGCATCCACCCTCCAGTTGTAGTCGGTTTCCAGCAGCATCCAGTCCTGCAAATAGCTGCCGTGCGAGGCGAACAGCCGCCCGAGGGTGCCCGCGAGCATCATGCTCGCCGCCTGGCGCACCATCGCAAACTGACGATAGACAAAGCTCACGCCATGCACCACGCCCGCCTGCTCTGCCAGCGCCACCTGCTCGCGCGCCTCGTCCGGCGTCATGCACAGCGGCTTTTCGGAAAACACGTGCTTGCCCGCGCGCAGGATCTGGCGGTTAATCTCCGCGTGCAGGTGGTTCGGCGTGCAGTTGTGCACCGCATGCAGATTGGGGTGCGCGAGCAGTTCTTCCACGCTGGCGTAAGCATGCGGCACATTTAGCTGGCGCGCCTTTTCCTGCGCCTTAACGAGCGAACCGTCGCAGAGCGCGACCACCTGCACAAACCCGAGACGCCTGAGCGCCTCGATGTGTGCCGGGCCAATAAACCCGCTACCGATAATCCCGACGTTAATCATGGCTGCCCCCTGCGGCGAAATCATCAAACGCCCGTCCGGAAACGGGAATAATGTGGCGGCGGATAAATTCGCTGCCTTCACTCGCGCCAGTATCGCCATCCTTCAGGCAGCACTCCCACTCCAGCACCGCCCAGCCGTCGTAGTCGTACTGGGTCAGCTTGCTGAAGATGCCCTTAAAGTCGATCTGCCCGTCACCCAGCGAGCGAAAACGTCCGGCGCGGTTGATCCACGGCTGGTAGCCGCCGTAGACGCCGCTGCGCCCGCTGGGGCGGAACTCCGCGTCCTTGACATGGAACGCTTTAATGCGCGCATGGTAGAGATCAATAAAGGTCAGGTAATCCATTTGCTGAAGCAGCATGTGGCTCGGGTCGTAGAGTATGTTGCAGCGCGGATGGTTATCCACCAGCGCCAGAAAACGCTCGAAGGTTACGCCGTCGTGCAGATCTTCCCCCGGATGCAGCTCAAAGCAGACGTCCACGCCCTGCTCGTCGAAGGTATCCAGTATTGGCCGCCAGCGGGTTGCCAGCGCCTCGAACGCCTCCTGAAAACGCTGCTCGTTGTGCGGCGGCCACGGATAGAAAAACGGCCAGGCCAGCGAGCCGGAGAAGGTGGCGTGCGCTTTCAGGCCTAATCGGGCCGAGGCGACCGCCGCCTGCTTCAGTTTTTCCGTTGCCCACGTCTGACGCGCCGCATCGTTATCGCGCACGGATGCGGGTGCGAAGTGGTCAAACGCCTCGCTGTAAACCGGGTTCACCGCCACAAGCTGCCCTTCCAGATGGGTCGACAGCTCGCTGATGACCAGCCCGTGCGCGGCCAGCTTAGCGGTGATGTCGTCGCAGTAGGCCTGACTCTCTGCGGCTTTCTCCACATCAAAGATATGCGGATGGTTGCAGGGGATCTGCACCGCTTTGTAACCCTTCGACGCCGCCCATCCTGCCAGCCCGTCGAGCGTGTTGAAGGGCGCTTCCCCGCCAATAAACTGCGACAGAAAAATACCCGGTCCTTTCATTGTCCTCATACCACCTCCAGAACATTACGCCTTGTCATCGTCATACTTAAACGTGAGAAGGAAAATCAGCGCGATTGCCGCGGCAGCCACCGCCGGGATCCACCAGAATGTAACCCACGCCTGCGGCACGGTCTGCCCTGCCACCAGGCGGTTGTAAAGCGCCCCTGAAATCTGCGAGCCGAGCAGCATGCCGATGCCGTAGGTAAACATCACGATCATGCTCTGCGCCTGGCCTTTGACCTTTTCTCCCGCCACGCGGTCGGTGTAGATAAAGCCGACGACAAAGAAGAAATCGTAGCAGACGCCGTGCAGCAGAATGCCGAGATACAGCAGAATGCGCCCCTCCTCGCTGACGCCCAGCGCGAACATGGCATAACGCACGAACCACGCCAGCATGCCGATCAGCAGCATATATTTCACGCCCAGGCGGCGGAACAGCAGCGGAATAACCAGCATGAAGACGATCTCAGACATCTGCCCGAAGGACATGGCGGTGCTGACGTCGGCAATGCCGGCATCCGCCAGATACGAGGCGGTGTAGGCGTAATAGGTGCCGAGCGGGACGGAGATCAGCATTGCGCAGACGGAGAAGACGAAGAAGTGGCGGGTTTTGAGCAGCGCGAAGGCGTCCGCGCAGAAGAGATCGCGCACCTTCACAGGCAGGCCTTTCGCCGGTGCTGGCGTGTGCGGCAGCGTCAGGCTATAGAGCGCCAGCAGCACGGAGCTGACCGCCGCCACCTGGAAGATGGTCACGCTGGACGCCACGCCGGTGACGCCGATAAAAATGCCCGCCACGATCCAGCCGATGGTGCCAAACACACGCACCACCGGGAAAGTTTTATCCACGTTTGCCAGGCTGTGGAACGCGATGTTGTTGGTGAGCGCCAGCGTTGGCATGTAGCAGAGCGTGTAGCCAAACAGCAGGCCAATCAGCAGCGCGCCGTTCTCAGCAATCAGCGCCCCCGGCACGAACCAGAGGATCGCCGCGCCCGCGAGGTGCATCACCGCCATCACCTTCTGTGAAGCGAAGAAGCGGTCCACCAGCATCCCGAGCACGAACGGCGAAAGAATGGAGGCGATGGGCCCGGCTGAGAACGCGTCGCCAATCAGCAGTGACATGTTGTGCCGGGTCATCACCAGGCCAAGCGTGACCGACCAGCTACCCCAGATAAAAAATTGCAGAAACATCATCAGCGACAGACGCGGCACCAGCAGCCGGTGCTGCGTTATCGCCTTTTCACTACTCTCAGTTGACACCATGATAAGCCTCACCCGGAAAAAGTAATCGATTACAAATTAGTTCAAATGAAAAGTAATCGATTACAAAACAAAGATCCTGTGGATCGAAACAGAATTGGGAGAGGGGTCACGATAATGGTGTAGCGGAGGTGCCGGGTGGCGGCTTCGCCTTACCCGGCCTACTAAATAACGTCCCCGAACATGTAGGCCCGGTAAGCGCAGCGCCACCGGGCGTGAAGGCGGGTAGTGTGGTGCGGTCTGGTTTGGTGCGGTCTGGTTTGGTGCGGTCTGGTGCCCTCACCCCGGCCCTCTCCCACAGGGAGAGGGGGCAAACACTAAAAACGGCAACCAGGTTGCCGTTTTGCTTTTACCTTCGAGAGAGTTTAAAGGCAACAAACAGGAACACCACCCACACCGGCAGCAGCATCGCTGACAGGCGCATCTCATCCATGGTGCACATCAGCACCAGAATCAGGCCGAGGAAGGCGATACAGATGTAGTTCCCCGCCGGATAGAGCAGCGCCTTGAACTGCGTCTCGCGCCCCTTGCGGCGCATCGCGGCGCGAAAGCGCAGGTGCGCCAGGCAGATCATGATCCAGTTCAGCAGCAGCGTGGCGACAACCAGCGCCATCAGCAGGCCAAACGCCTCTTTCGGCAGCAGATAGTTGATCAGCACCACCAGCGAGGTGATAGCGCCGGAAAGGAACAGCGAATTGATCGGCACGCCGCGACGGCTGACGCGGGTAAGGAACTTCGGCGCGTTGCCCTGTACGGAGAGGCCAAACAGCATGCGGCTGTTGGAGTAAACCCCGCTGTTGTACACCGACAAAGACGCCACCAGAATGACGAAGTTCAGCGCGGAAGCCACCACGTTGCTGTTCAGGTCATGGAAGATCATCACGAACGGGCTGCTGTCAGATTTTACTTCCACCCACGGATAGAGCGCCAGCAGCACCACCAGCGAGCCGATATAGAACAGCAGGATACGGTACACCACCTGGTTGACCGCTTTCGGAATGCTTTTGTGCGGATCGCGCGCTTCAGCAGCGGTGATGCCAATCAGCTCCAGACCGCCAAAGGAGAACATAATGACTGCCAGCGAGAGGATCAGCCCTTTCCAGCCAGTCGCCAGGAAGCCGCCGTGCTGCCACAGGTTGTCGATCGATGCACGCTCGCCGCCGTGGCCGGAGAACAGCAGCCACAGGCCAAAGCCGATCATGCCGATAATCGCCAGCACCTTGATCAACGCAAACCAGAACTCGGTCTCGCCATACAGGCGCACGTTCACGAGGTTAACGGCGTTAATGATGATGAAGAAGGCCGCCGCCCAGATCCACGTCGGGACATCCGGCAGCCAGTACTGCATATAGATGCCTGCGGCGGTCAGCTCCGCCATGCCCACCAGCACAAACATCACCCAGTAGTTCCAGCCGGAGAGGAAGCCTGCGAACGGACCCCAGTATTTATAGGCAAAATGCGCGAAGGAGCCGGACACCGGCTCTTCAACAACCATCTCGCCGAGCTGGCGCATGATCAGGAAGGCGATAATCCCTGCGAGAGCGTAACCCAGCAGAACCGCCGGACCAGCCATTTGAATGGCGGGGCCGATGCCGAGAAACAGCCCGGTACCGATCGCGCCGCCAAGGGCAATTAACTGAATATGTCGATTTTGCAAACCACGTTGCAGCGTCGGACTCTGATCCGACGAAGCTTCAGCGCTACCATGGCCTGAAGCGGATGACGCGTCTTTCACGCCCTACCCCTGTCTCTTTTTTAGAAGGGGCACGTTTTAACACTTCATGCTGGTGGTAGCAAGCTTAACGCCGGGCCAGCGCATGCGCCCGGCGGATAAACGTCACGACCCGATGATCCCGCCGTCTGCTTTGACGATCACCACCGTTGACGATCGCGGACGCCCGTTCGGACTCGCGTCTGGCCAGCTGGAAACAGCGCGAGGGTTGGCCGGGTCGGTAATATCATCCCCGCCCTCCCCTGGATGCTGAATGTTGATAAACAGCGTCCGGTTGTCTGGCGTAAACGCAATGCCGGTGATTTCGCACCCGCGCGGCCCGGTCAGGAATCGGCGATACTCGTTGGTGCCTGGAATGGTAGCCACCATCTGGTTATTGCCCATCCCCTCGTACGCTTTCTTATTGATGGTGCTGGAGGAGACATCGGTCTGGATCCACAGGACGCCCTGATGGTCAAACGACAGGCCGTCCGGGCTGCCAAATTCCGCGCCCTGCATCGAGCCTTTGGCCTTCGGATCGTCGCCGTCGGTGCGCCCGGCCATGACCAGAATATCCCACTTAAAGCGTGAGGCGGCAGGATCGGCCCCCTCTTCGAGCCAGTGCATAATATGCCCGTACACGTTGTTGGCGCGCGGGTTAGCGGCGTCGACCGGTGCCTTGCCCTCTTTACCGCGATCGCTGTTGTTGGTGAGCGTACAGTAGACGCTGCCGCTGGCGTGCGGATCGACGGCTATCCACTCGGGGCGATCCATCTTCGTTGCCCCCACCACGTCGGCCGCCAGACGGGTTTTAATCAGCAGATCGCCCTGGCTTGCAAAACCGTTGCTTTTATCCAGGCCATTTTGCCCGAAGACAAGCGGCAGCCAGTCGCCGCTGCCGTTTTCGTTGAACCTGGCGACGTACAGCGTGCCGGACGTCAGCAGCTGCATATTGGCTTCGCGGTTCGCGGGATCGTATTTTTTATCCGAAACAAATTTATAGATGTACTCAAACTTTTGGTCGTCACCCATATAAGCCACCACGCGATTATCGGCGGCGAGCGTGACGGCTGCCCCCTCATGCTTGAAGCGGCCCAGCGCGGTGTGCTTGCGCGGGGTGGAGGTCGGGTTGTAGGGATCGATTTCCACGACCCAGCCGAAACGGTTGGGTTCGTTAGGGGTTTTATCGACGCTGAACCGCTCATCCACCTCGTTCCAGCGGTACGATTCATCGCTATCGCTAATGCCGTAGCGTTTTTCCAGCGGGTTGAGATCGGCTTTTTTCACAAATATGTCCGACCAGTTCTCCTCGCAGGTGAGATAGGTCCCCCACGGCGTGTGGCCGTTGGCGCAGTTCTGCATGGTGCCCAGAACGCGTTCCCCCTGCGGATCGGCGGCGGTTTTCATTAAGTCCTGATGCCGCGCCGGGCCGGTAAGCTGCATCGGCGTATTGACGGTAATACGGCGGGCGAACGAAGACGGACGCACCACCTCCCAGCCGCTGCCCGTTTTTTTCACTTCCACCACCGACACGCCCATCGCGTTCTGCCCCTTGCGGGCTTTGTCGAGGCTCCAGTTCGCCGTACCGTCCGTAAACAGCATTCCGTTGTCGATGTATTCATGGTTCAGCGCCAGCAGGCCATGCTCCGGGCTTTGCCCCCCCTGCGGCAGGCTAAACCACGCCATGCCGTCGTGGTGCATGCCCGCCTGCACGGCCTGTTCGTCTGTGGTATTGCTGGCGTCCGGTTTAAACGCCGGCATGTTGTTTTTGATGCCTGTCGGATCGCCCCAGCGATAGAACGGACGGGCAATATAGCCTTCCGGCACCCTGACCGTATCTTCCGTGGAGACGTCGATGCTGGTAAAGCCCAGGGAAACCGCTTTTGCCAGCGCGGACGGTTTTGAGACCGCGGCAATGGCATTCTCGGGTGTGATCAGATACGGGAATGATACGGCAGCCCCCGCTACGGCCCCCATCTGGAGAAAACGGCGGCGGGAGAGGAACACCTCTGCCACCTCGGAGAATACCGGGTTAGCGCTGCGGTTACTGATATCGTCGCGATGTTCTTTTTTAAATACGGATTTGAGGGGTCTGCCCATAGCGGCTTCCTGTCATTGGCCAAGAGGTAAGGATGTGGCGACCAGTGTAAGAAGCTTTTATTACAATTTTATAACACAACAACGAAGGGATTGGGGCGTCCCTGCCCCGGATAACGAGGTGGAACGCTTAGAACTCGTAGCCAACCGAGACCTTAAAGGTACGCGGCTCGCCCTGAGTGATGTAAGTACCGGAATCATCCACGCTTGACCAGTAGTTCTCGTTGGTCACGTTGTCGATGCCTGCGCGCACGGTCATCTGGTTTTCATTGTGGTTCACCGCGAAGCGATAGCGCATGCCCAGATCCAGCGTGGTGTAGCTGTCCAGCTTTTTGGTATTCGCCAGGTCAGCATACTGCGTGCCGGAGTGGTTAACGCGCGCGGTCGCCGTCAGGCCCTCAATCGGCTTGATATCGTATTCTGCCCCCAGCACGGCGTAGAAGCTCGGAATACCGATCGCGTCGTTCCCCTGGTTCACACCGTTTTTAGTTTTGGTCAGCTCGGCCTGAAGCCAGGTGGCGCTGGCGTTCAGACGCATCCCAAGCATTGGCTCGCCGAAAACGTTCAGCTCCACGCCACGGTTACGCTGTTCAGCGTCCAGGCCGTAGTGGCCGCTGTCGTCGAGGATAGCCGACGGCATTTTGATCTCAAACAGTGCCAGGGAGCCGCCCACGCGGCCAAAGTCCGCCTTTACACCCACTTCGTTCTGCTTAGAGTGCACGATACCGGTGCTCTGGCCGTAGTTGTTTGCTGAGCGAGGCGCAGTTTCACCGGGCTGTAACGCCTCGGTGTGGTTGGCGTAGAGGGAAATTTCCTCCCACGGCTTATAGACCACGCCGTAGGTTGGCATCCAGCGGCTACCGTCAAAACCGTCCGCGTCGTTTTCCGCACCGGTAATTTTGTTGTACCCGCGAATCACCACTTTCTGATGGCGTGCGCCTGCGGTAAACAGCAGTTTGTCGTCCAGCACGCCCAGGGTATCGCTCAACAGCCAGCCCTGCGTGCGGGTGCGCCCACTGGTCAGCGGATCGCTGTATTTGCCGCCTGAGCCGCTGAAGTTGCTGCTGTCCGGCATAGCAACGCCAGTGTTGTGGTAGATGTTGGTGGTCGGGTTATCCGCCGCGGCAGACATTTTCCACGCGATTTTTTCGTTTTTGGTCATCGCCGAATACCCGACATTCACCTTGTGCGAGACGAAGCCGGTCATGAAGTTACCGCGAATGCCCGCCATGCCGCTGACGGAATCGCTGATGCGGTTGGTATCAAGGCGGCTGACCGTCGCATTACCGCTTTTATCCATCAGCTTCGGCGCGCTGTAGATCCCCTCTTCGTGCGCGTGCTGTGCGCCGAGGCCGGTATAGGCCGTCCAGCTATCGGTGATGTCGTACTCGCTGCGCCACATGCCGAATTCGTTTTCGATATCGCTGTAGGCCCACTTCTGCGAGAAGTTGCGATCGTTCTTCGGTGGTTCAGGCACGAAGTCCACCGCCGAGATGTTGACGCTGGTCGGGCTGCCGTGGAAGGTTTTTTTCTGATAGCCCAGGTCCAGCGAGGTGCGGAAACGGTCACCTTTGTAATCCAGACCGGTAGAGAGCAGCGTGGTGCGGCGGCGGTCGTTCGGCACGCCGGTTTCGCCTTCACGATGCACAAGGT
Source organism: Enterobacter cloacae complex sp. XAL002 (assembly GCF_049236805.1). Taxonomy (NCBI): domain Bacteria; kingdom Pseudomonadati; phylum Pseudomonadota; class Gammaproteobacteria; order Enterobacterales; family Enterobacteriaceae; genus Enterobacter; species Enterobacter cloacae complex sp. XAL002. Next base: position 46,672 of record NZ_JBMKJN010000025.1, on the reverse strand, counting down.
TCACCCGCGCGCCGAACTGGTCGTTATCGCCAAAGCGACGCCCCGCATCCAGCGTGGTGCCAATCTGGGAATCCGAGGTGTAGTCGACGCCCACTTTCGCCTGCGGGATGTCGCCCGCGTGTTTTGGCTCAAGGTTGATCATCCCGCCCACGCCCGAGCTGGCCGCGCCGTTCATCAGGGAGTTGGCCCCTTTGAAGATCTCGATGCGGTCAACCATCTGGGCATCCACCACCTGACGCGGCAGTACGCCGGACAATCCGCCAAAGGTCATATCGTCGCCGTCAAACTTCAGGCCGCGGATACGGAAGGTTTCCGCGCTGTTGCCGTACCCCTGAACGAACTGCACGCCCGCGTCGTTAGCGACCACGTCAGCAATGGTTTTCGCCTGCTGATCTTCCACCAGCTTCGAGGTGTAGCTAATGATGTTGAACGGCACGTCCATGGCGTTCTGCTGCCCGAGCATCCCCATACGTCCGCCATTAGCCACCTGGCCGTCGAGGAAGGCCGGAAGCAGCTGGTCACCGCCGGGTTTGAAATCACTCCCCGCCGTGGACTGGACCACGATGGTGTCCTCTTTTTTCTCTTCCGCCGCAAAGGCGGAGTGTGTAACCGCGCCGATGGCAATCGCCAGCAGCGTTTTGTGCATTGTGGTGTTGTTCATAATGAGCTCTTAACGTGCGCGCAAAAATGGCCCGTTGTCGGGCCTTAGTATTTATCAAATGAAATGCAAATGAGAACTATACGCATTATATATACGTAATCAAGCGTCAACGAGGAGCACTGCGCGAGAAGAGGTTAAAAACGATGCGGGGGAGAAGTACGGCGCACAACCACCCCCAGACAGGGGTGGTTGCTAAAGCGTTATTTTTTCTTGTAAATATCGGCGGTGCCGTGAATTTTGTTGTTTGTATTACCGGAAGTCAGCACCAGCACATCAGCACCTTCTTTATCGGCCTTTTCGACCAGCTCTTTTTTCGCATCGTCGACAGAGACTTCGTTAGCCGTGCTCACGGTACCGATTTTTTCGTACTGAGACTCAACTTTTTCGAATTCGTTTTTTGTCATCATTTCAGCCGCAAAGGCGTTGGTGGTAAACAGAAACGCGGTGCCCAACAAAATAGCAGTCGTTTTTTTCATAAACTTTTTCCTTAAGATTAATGAGCAACTACGAAAAGCCCCCACGCGAAACGGTGAGGTGTAATGAGCATGGTAGAGGATTGGCGAAAATGCCATATACCAGGGAAAATTCTTTTATAACAGGCTGTTGTCCTGCATGAATAAAGGGTTTAAGCGGTATTTGAACGCGCCAGATACTTCCTCTGGACGATTTTATGGTGTCGTCTGATTTTTTTTGCGATCAGGCGTTTTTCCCAACGCCGGTGGGATTCAATGGGAATACCAATGCGCAGGCTGGCCGTCACGTTGTCTTCAACAATCCTTTTCGCGTTACAACGCTTCCCGGACAGATCGATGATCCTTATTCCTTTTTCACTCAGGATGAAGTTCCCGCCGTGCGCATCGCCGGAAATGATTTTCAGATTGTGCATTTTCTGCATACTGTGTCGGATTTCACGCTTTATGTCCGGCGTGATCGTGGGAAGAACGCGTAACTCCGGACCGGGGACATACTCAAACAACATGAGCGAGATTTTTGCGAATCTGAAAATCCGGCGTTCAGCCAGGAGATAAAAATCATTCGGGAAGGTATGACCTTGCCTGCCGGCATAGTCGATCCGCTCAATCAAATTTTCGTTGGGGTTAGGCGTAAAAAACGATTTGAAAAATTTTTCTATCCTTTTTTTCCTGGGGGAGTAAATCTTTAATACAAACTGTCCGTAGGGAGTATTCAGTAAAGAGACGTGGGTATGCGGAAGGCTTTTAAATACCATCTGAACGCTGAGTCGTTTTACATTACAGGACAATATATCGTCCAGTATTTCCAGGTATCGTGTATCGTTATTTTTATAACAGACGTGAAAACCACGGTATTTCATTTTTGTAATCATAATAGTGTGCTTAGTATGATTTTTCCACGGTGGTATTAGAACCCGTTGTGATGATACGAACTTTGTCGCCAGGGTTAAATGTCAAACCATTATTGTGCTGCACCACCTGAATAGTCTGCCCGGATTGAGTCTTGATAAGTAACTTCACTTCCTGTGCTGCCAATTCGTTAGACTGCCGGTTATGAGAAGCCGCCGCCCCGGCTGTTGCACCGGCTACCGTCATGGCGGTTTTCCCTTTGCCGTTACCGAACTGGTGACCCACTACGCCACCAATCGTGCCCGCGGTTAAGGTACGCAGCGGATGATACCCTTCTCGGGTATGCGTAATAATTTGGCTCTGCAGAACCGTGCCATCCTCCACCAGCGATCGGATGCCAGCGTAACTCGCCGGACTGGTGATAGCCAGAAAGCTCAACGCGATGAGTAAATATTTTTTCATTTTAAGCCTTTCTTATACATTGAAGGTGACACTATTCTGCCCGGCGAAAAATCCTCTCCTTTAGCTAAATATGCTTTACCAGGCAAATAATTTATTTTTACACAAAACGACCATAAATTTAAAAATAAACAATTTAAAACTGGAAAGGTATATTGACTTCAATTATCAATAACGTGTTTTCCAGATACATTGTCAGAGTATTTGATTCAGACGAAGCAATATCCATTGCACAATTCTCAATAAGTACCAATCATCGTTATTAAAATAATGGTCCCTGTCCATACAGGGAAAACATCAGGAGTTATAGTATGAAAAAAGTCATTCTCGCTCTGGCTTTCACTGCGGCATCATTTTCTGCATTTGCAAATCATCCGGTAGCCCGTGCGACTGCCGTCGCCTCCGCCGATCATCCTGTTGCCGTTGCGGCGGCCACCGGTGAAGGTAACCATCCTGTCGCCCGCACCACGGCGGTGGTATCTGCCGATCACCCTGTCGCCGTCGCAGCCGCAACAGACGGTAGTTATCATTCCGTCGCCCGCGCGACCGTGGTCGCTAACGCTGACCATCCGGTCGCCGCCGCGGCCGTTACAGGGCACTAATGGCGCTCTCCCCCGGCAAGTAAGCTGGGGGAAAAGTCAATGTGTCGTATGACCCTGGAAGGCCAGTTATTAAAGGTAATGAAAACACGATTCAGGCTGGTCAGGAACGGCTGAGTGCCGGAGGGTTAATGGCACGCCCTGTAGGATTCGAACCTACGACCTACGGCTTAGAAGGCCGTTGCTCTATCCAACTGAGCTAAGGGCGCACGGAGAAGAGTGTACTTCGCGGTGGTGAAACGCCTGGAATTATACGGTCAATGCGTAGTGAGTCAATGCCTTTTCCACCTTCTCTGCCGTTAATGACTAGCTGATTGTAAATACGGCTGTTTTTTCAACATTTATCCCTCTTTTACGGGCTGCGAAAAGGCTTAGCCGCTTTTAAGTAACGCCTGCTGTTTTCCTGTTTACTTCCCCTTCACACTGTCCTGCGGTATCCCGGCCGCCTGGAGGCTGGAAATGAACAGGACGACGGAGTGACAGCGCCAGACCATACAGGTTTCCCCTCGTGCGTGCAGCACATCTCACACGACATTACAGGCATCAAGCTTGAACCCATTGTCGCCCTCTCCTCTTCGCGCACGGTAGGGGCTGAAGTGCTCAGCGTGCTGTCACCGCATCAGCAAAGCGAAGGCTTTTTTCACGACTGGTCCGCCGCCCGGGCGCTTATGCTGCTGGAAGCACAGATCGCTGCGTTAAAAAAACCCTTTCCCTGCGACAACCTTTTCATAAATTTGCCGATAACCGTTCTGACCATACCGGAAATGTTCCAGCGTTTACTGCAACTTAACAGCCCACCGCTGAACATTGAACTCGTGGAGCCTGCTTCCTTCTTTTCTCTCTCAGACCCGGCACGTCTGAGGGTGAGTTGTGCGCTTCAGCAGTTGACGGCGCAAGGACATCGGATCTGGTTGGATGACATTGATGAAGCGTCAGGGCGCGCGTTTTTATCCTGCCGCATGCCGTTAAGCGGAATAAAAATCGATAAGATCGCTTTCTGGCGTTTACGTGCAACGCCAGCGCTGGCAAACCTGGTCACGCTTTGTTCAAAAATTGCTGAAAATGTACTCATAGAAGGCATTGAAACAGAAACGGATCGTAAGTTTGCGCTTCAGGCTGGCGCGCGCTTCGGTCAGGGATATTATTGGCCATCCTGGAGATGGCAGGAGGACTGAACGGTCATCGCCAAGAGGGAAGCTATGCGAATGACAGTACGCCGTTACCGGCGTCGTCGGACAGGAAGTGATTCACCGGGTTCAACGCACTCGCCTTTTGCTCTCCCATTTTTTGATCGTCTCGAATATTTGAGCCAGTCAATCAACCAGACCCGCAAAACCGATGCTCCCTTTATCGTTCTGGTCACACAGGATAACTTTTTCCGTTCCGGTTTTCTGAGCGGGCACTCTCCCCTGAGCAATTGCTGTGACTATTCCACCCTGGAAGCCGCCCTCAGCGATCTGAATCAGTGGCCTTCATCACGTCTGGTGGTAGATGTAGAAAGCCGCGCCTCGCCGCTTATTGACCTGCTGGACCGATTACGACGCCACAGCCTGTTCGCCCCCTACCTGACACCCTACCTGCTCATCCGCGCCGATGATTACGATACACGCCTGTTTTGCAAAGCGGCTGGCCCTTTTCATGTGATTGAACGGCAACTTACGCCGCGGGCGTTGCAACAAACCTTGCTGGAAACGCCGTCACCCGCCGGCCACCGGAAAGAGTGGTTTTCACGTGATGAATGGCCGATCCTGCAGGCGCTATCGCAGGGTAGCACCCTGCGACAGATTGCTCAGTTACAGAACCGCCCCTATAGCCGCATTATTTACCGTCTCAGCTGCATCCTGGCGAAACTTGGGCTGAATCATCGTCATGAGTTGCTACATCTTCTCAACAACCTTTCAGATTTCACGTATTAACGTATTCAGTAACCCCTTAATTCCTAAAGACCTTTAAGAAAATACTTAGGATATATGTTAATTTTTTGTGTTTTTTAACAAAACTTTCGATTTTATAACTATTCCTAATTCTTCATCTTAAACCATGCGAAATGCTGCCTGTACGCTAAACGAGAGTCGTTTTATCCATGCGTTAAGTTTCTGACGTTTCCGTTAACAGGATGATAATGGTGTAAAAACAAGCGATTTATCTGTAAATAAAAGCGATGAGAGGTGAAGAAATCAGCAGATAGTGCTGTTTTGACGAAGGGATCATCCTCCTGGCCTGAGGTGTTAGAAATGAGGCGATGACGCGCTAAAGAGCGGACATCAGAGGTAGCGGACAGGCGGAAAACACTTTGTCACGACCTGCGTATTGTTAACATTTGATCAACATACAGTAAGATCGTTTATTTTTTGTTATTACATAAAGATGAAACTGTGTGGTAAATGCAATATCAGGACATTTTTGCTAATTTTAAAAAGTTAGCGATTCAGATACAGAAGATAATAATCATCAATATATGGACATTAATTTACAGGCTTTTCGGACAATACTTAAACGGTATAATAAGACGTGTTTGACACGCGAATAAGAAAAATCATTTTGCCATAACAGCCTTATGAGATAACTGCGCTCAGGCATTGATATCACCACTACGTAAACAAGGATGCTTTCGCTCTTCCCAGGGATCTACCGTACAAGGATCTGCGTAATTATCCTTCCGGCTTTTCGAGAGTTTTAACAAAACTCAGCATAACGCTTTTAACAATCTGAGGCATAAAAAATGAAACCGGCATCCGTTATCATTATGGACGAACACCCTATCGTCAGAATGTCGATAGAAGTCCTGCTACAGAAAAATAAAAACATCCAGGTCAAACTGAAGTCAGGCGACAGCCACGAAGTGCTTGACTGTATACGCAACCACCCCATCGACCTGGTCATTCTCGATATCGAAATGACAGGCACGGACGGCTTCGTATTATTGAAAAGAATCAGAAACTTAAATAAAGATATTAAGATTCTCTTCCTCTCTTCGAAATCTGAAGCCTTCTACGCAGGGCGCGCCATCCGCGCCGGGGCAAATGGTTTTGTCAGTAAGCGGAAAGATCTGGGGGAAATTTATAACGCGGTGGAAATGATACTGACGGGCTATTCTTTTTTCCCGTCAGAAACATTGAGTTTTATAAACCATATAGGCTCCCGGACAGGCGCCGCTGTGGATATGCCATTATCGAATCGTGAAGTGACGGTTCTGCGATATCTGGCGAACGGATTATCTAATAAGGAGATTGCGGATCAATTATTACTTAGCAACAAAACAATTAGCGCTCATAAGTCTAATATCTTTTCCAAGCTGGGCGTACAAAGTATCGTTGAATTAATTGATTACGCGAAAGCGCACGAATTACTGTAATCCTTCCCTCTCCCTGCAACATATAACCGTTACAGGGAGAGGGGATACGATTAATTATAATTAATCATGAAAGTTGCATCGGCATCAGCCCGGCCCGGCTGCGGGTTATCCGCCGTGGCGATATAATTGGCATAAAACGACAGTTCGGCATTTCCCTGCGCATCCACGGACACCGTCTGGCTGGCCTGCTGCAACGCGAGGCGCGTTTTATCCCGGTCGAGGATCTCCACGGCCACGTTACTGGCCGCGCTGGCATCATTCAGCGCCAGCAGGCTGTTATCATGCCCGTCCATCTTCCCCGTAAATGTGATCGAAGCCGCCCCCGGCGGGCATCCGGTCAGCTTCAGGGTGAACGGTACAGGCTGCGTCCGGCTTCCCGTTGTGCGGAGCTGTTTCGTGGGCCAGGTGCCGAGCGTGACGGTTTTATTGCTGTCGTCCCCCTCTGCGACGCAGGTAAAATCCACGATATTGCCATAGAGCTGAATGTTAATTTCCCCAAGCGCCGTCTCTGCGTGCGCAGGGGAGCAAAGCGCAAAGAGCGCGACGGCTAAATACCGCATTCCGTTTCGCATACCTGCTCCTTAGTCATAGTCGACGCGTAAATAGCCGCGAGAGGTAAAACGCCCCTCGGCAGGTTTTTTACCGGTCACGCTGACGGGCCACGCGCGGATCCCCACCTGTGCCTGTGCGCTATCGTCCAGACGGAACGGGATTTTGCTGGTCAGGTTGTTCGGCGTCAGCGGCACGCCATTACTGTTGGCAATCACAAAACCCACATCCGCGTTATCAGAGACCAGCGTACTGCCTGAAACCTTCTCCGCTTCAACACGCATTGTGAGCATGGCGTTCGCCTCGACGTTGGTGCATTTTATGCCGATGGTTTTGCTTTGCGCTGAGATCCCCTCCGGCTTATTTCCGATGCCCGCTTTACTGAACAGAGAGGCGCCGATGTCTCCGAAATCGAACTCCACCACATTTCCGGCATTAATCTCACAGCTCTGAGGCACCTGAATGGTCCCGCTGTAGCTGATGGTATAAACCGGCGTGGTGAGCGGATCCGTGGAGGTCGTGGTGACGTAAACCCGGAACATGATTGCCCGGGGGATCACCACCATATTGATAAAGCGTCGGGTCACCTTAAGCCGAAAGACGAGGCTGGAATCCTGTACTCCAAACGGTTTGTTTTTAGACACGTTCGGATGGCTCCCCATCTGAATGTACTTTCTGGGTGGATAGAACGTGCCAGCGTAGCTGTCGGTGATTTTCATCGCCCCGTCCAGATAGTCGTTTAGCTTCAGATACTGGTAGCCATCGCTGGTGCCTGTGACCGGGAATTCGGTCACATAGCTACGCTTGGTGGTGTTCCCGGACGTTCCCTTAGGGCAGACGGCGTTGACGCCCACCCACTGGGACTTCTCGCTGAGTGTAACAATCTGCCCCACCTGGTTATTGGAGCTGTTGAATTTATCCGTCAGGTCGTAATACACCTCCGTCGGCACGCCATTTTCATTGACGCAGACGGTGGCGAACGCCTCAGATAGCGGCAAAAATGCCAGAAGGGATAGCCCCAGATAATGGATTTTATTCACAGCGGATCCCCTTAAGTGTGATCGCCTGTTGCAGGCTCTGTTCTGGCAGGCTGTAGGGCGCACGACACTGGGACTGCTTCCCGTCTCCCCACTGAATCAGCAGTTCCCCGCTCAGCGGCAGCCCGCTCAGGTAAATCTGCCCGTCATCGCCCACCATGCTGGTTACGCCGCTCTGCGTCTCACGCACCACCGCCCCAAACGGCACAGGCTGGTTATCACGCTTCACGGTGAGCAACGCACGCACGCCGATGCGGGTGTCAAAACTGGCGCGCACCAGCGCACCGTTCGTCGGCACGACGCTGGAAACGTTATTTTCAATGTCGGTGTTGTTGCTCATGGTGTTAGTGTCGAGCGCCACGCGGTTGTAACGGTACACCGTGGCGTACGGCATCACCGCATAGCCACGCCAGTCTGTTTTGACGCCGGTCTGGTTTTCGACGCTCACGCCTGACGCGCCCGGCGCTTTGATCAAGACGTTGGTATCGCCCAGCGGCTGACTGAATGTGATGCCGTCTGAATGCCCTACCACGCCGCCGGAGAGCTGCCAGTTGAGGTCGTGCTGATCCCGCGTGTAGTTGTAGCCCACGCCCAGCGTACCGTACGTTGCCTGCCAGTTAGCGCTGGCGCTGCCGCTGGCACCGTTATTGCTGGTGTGACCCTGCGTGACGCTGTAGTTCAGGTTACGATCCTGGAGCAGCGTTCCGCTGATCCCGGTCTGCCAGCTGGTATTACCGTCGCTGTTGCGGCTGGCTGAGGCCGTGGCATAGGCCCGGTCGATCGCGTTATCGCGACGGTAGCCGTGACGGGTGAACAGGCTGAACGGGACGGAGACGTTAAACGAGGCGATCCGGTCAGTTCCTTCAATGCCGACGGCCTTGTTCCATGACCAGGATAAGGCGTAGCTGACCCCTTTCACCCCGCCTGCGTAGCCGAGCTGATACCAGACGTTGGACTCGCTGGTGCCCCAGTAACTTTGCTGGCTGCCCGACACGTACACCGAGCCGTAATCGCCAAGAGACTGGGAGATATTGAGCTGGAAACGTCCTTTTTTATTCAGCGTCAGGTTGTGATAGCTCTGCACGTCCGGCACGCCGTCATCGTCCTGATCGTCGCCATACTGGTAGCCTTCCATTGTGCGCCAGGCCACATCGTCGAGGGTGTAGAAGCCTTTGGTCGAGTAGCGATAGCCCAGCAGCTGGAAGTTGGTGCCGAATCCGTTAAGGGATTTTGCGTACAGGAACCGCAGAGACTGCCCTTCATGGCGGCTGTCATCGGCAAGCTGGCTGCGGGCATGGGTGAGGTCAAGTGACACCGCCCCCCAGTCACCGAGGTTTTTTCCCGCGCCAATGGCGATGGCGGTATAGCGCGAGGCCAGCTGCGTTCCGCCGTACAGCGTGTAGCCGTCGGCAAGACCCGCAATCATCGTACCCTGAGTAAAGAACGGCGTGTCCTGCTCGCTGTTGCCGCTGCGATAGTCCCCTGCCACCAGATCGTATTTCCAGCGTCCTTCACGCTGAAGCAACGGAACGGTGGAATACGGGACGGTGTAGCGCTGCTGGCTGCCGTCCTTCTCTTCCACCGTCACCTCCAGGTCACCGCTTGAGGAGGTCGGGTTAAGGTCAGTTATCGCAAAAGCCCCCGGCTGCACATAGCTCTGGTAAATCACGTATCCGTTCTGGCGGATAACCACTTTGGCAGGGGTGCGGGCGATTCCGCGTACGGTAGGCGCGTAGCCTTGCAGGCTGTCCGGATACATGCTGTCGGACGAATAGAGCCGACCACCGCGAAAACCGACGCTGTCGAAGACATCGTTACCGGTGTTGCTGTCGCCGAGCACCAGCTCGCTTTTTAGCGGAATGACCGTACGCTGCGCCCAGGTGCCAATATTTTGCCAGCTGCTGTGCCGCTGGCCGTTGCTTTCGGTATAACGCCACGCGCCGTTATTGCGTAATCGCCAGGCGCCATAGTTCAACCCGCTTTGCAGGTTCAGATAGTAGCTGTCGTCGTCGCTGCCCCGGTTGCCGGTGAAGCTGTAGTTCAGCAGCGCGGCGGGGATGCCTTCATCCCACTGTTCAGGCGGAATATACCCGCGGGCGCTGTTTTGCATCGCCACCTGAGGCAGACTGACGTTAAGGCGCAACGAGGCGAAGTTGAACGCCGTTTCGCTGCCCGGAATAGCCGTGGTGAGCGGAACGCAGGTCTCGCCCTGCACGTTGCTCAGTTCCGGGAAGGCGGCGATATTGACGCCAAAGCGATCGAGCATCGCGCGCGTAATGCACGGCGACAAACCGCCCGCGACCGGCGGCGTGTTGTCGGCTTGCTCAAACCGCACGTCCTGGGTGCCGATAAACTCATCGTTACGCCAGATATCGACGCGATAGACGCCCGGTGCCTGCTGGTGGCCTTTCTCAAAACGCGACAAATCCGCCACGTTCGCCGCGTCATCGGAGAGAAACGCAGGGTTAAAGTAGCTTTCGCCCCAGCCAGCGTGTGGCCAGAGCGTTGCCATCAGTGCCAGCGCAACCGGGCAGTAACGCCATTGAGTGTTCATCGCCCTGTCTCTGCTCACAGGCTGACGCTACGCGCCGGCGTAATGGCACCGTAGTCATTCACACTCTGCCAGGAGAGCGTGCCGCTCGCTGCGGCAGGCAGCACCTGCTGCGCCGAGCTTTTAGGGGCAACCATCAGGTTCTCCAGCGTCTGACCGCCGAGCTTCAGATTGACCAGCGTGACGTAATACGGCGAGGCATTGCTCACCTTAAGATGGTTGCCGACGCGCTCAAAACGCAGCTGTGAGAGCGCCTCTTCCGGCGGCATCGCCAGGTTAGCCGGGCGAACAAACAGCTTGATGCGTGACAGAATGGCCAGTTGCAGGACGTTGTTGCCGTCCTGATGTTTTTTGCTGACGGAGGGAATCGCTTTGACGTTCATGTAAAAGAGTGATTCGCGATCGGCAGGCAGCGCCGGGCCTGCGTAGATAATGCGCAGGGTGTTTTCGCTGGCCGGCTCGCTGACAAACAGCGGCGGCGTGACGGCAAAGGTTTTTTCCTTTTGCCCGTTGGCATTTTCTATCCACGCGTTAATTAAATAGCGCTCTTGTTTATTGCTGTTGGTGATCGCCAGCGACGTTTGTTTTGCATCGGCCGGATAAATAACGCGCGTCGCGCCCAGCGCAATTCCGCCGGATGCATTCGCGCTGGCAGAAACCATCATCAAAATAAAAGTTAAAAACAGTCCAGGTTTAATCAGGGTGTTCATCACAACCGTACCTTTAATAATTAGTTCGCAGGCGTCAGGGATAAATCAACGTAAACCAGACATTCGACTGAATAGTGCCTGGTACAGGGTGTTCGGAAATAGCCCGGTAGCGGGCGCTGAAATGAAATACCAGCTCGCGGGTGTTAATGGGTAACCAGCTCACTGCCGTCGCGTTCGGGATGATCTGACGTTGCTGTTCGTCAAAAAGCGCCAGTCCGACACCACTGCTGACCGCATTTTCCCCCGGCCGCGATGTCGCCAGGAAAACCTGCGGGTCTTCTGCCGGTGTCACTCCCTGGAACTGGATCCCCACGGTGCGGGAGACGTCCACGCTGCAATCCAGCAGACGTACGGTGAAAGGCACATTAACCGTGGAAAAGCTGCCGACGCCGGAAAAGGCGTTTGTGCGGTATTGCCCCATATCCACGCGCATATTCTGGCTGTCCGGGGCCACGGCGCAGCCGCCGTTAACCAGCTCTCCCCTGAGGTGTACTTTGCCGCCGTCTATGACAACGGTATGTGCGTTTACCGCTGAGGCAATCGCAAGGGCACACAGCAGTATCCCAGTCCTTGTCATCCTTCGCTCCCGGTATAGGCGATCAAAAGACCTCTTCCCTGAGGCCAGCCACATCCCTGTACTCAGGCATTACTCGTATTTCATTACGAATGTTGCGTCCGCGTTTGCCTGGCCTGGCGCGGTGGTCGCCGCCGTGGCTTTATAGCGCGCGGTGAAGTTCAGGGTGTTAGTCCCTTCAATCAGGTTCTGCGCCGCAGAGAAGGTTGCACCGTCCGGGGTCAGCGTGGAGGATTTGCTGTCGAGGATCTCAATGCCTACGCCCTTCGCGGAGTTGTCGTTGTTACCGGAGCTTACCGCCAGCAGCGTTTTGTCGGTGGCGTCGATCTGGCCGGTAAACGCGACAGCAGCGGTTTTCGCTACCGCAGGATCGCAGTCGTTCAGTTCGATGGTGAAGGGAATATTGGAGGTGGTGTCACCCACTTTAGTGAATTTCGCGGTACGGTACTGGCCGAGATTAACCGTCTGCTCTGAAGAGTCAGTATTCACTGAACACGCGGCATTCACTAATTCACCTTTAAAATGCACCGTACCACCGTTTACAGATACAGGTGCTACCGGATCTTCTGCGTGAGCGGCACCCGCGACCAGGGCCAGAGTTGCAATAACAGTAGAAGCAATGTTGCTGAGTTTCATGTCTATTCCTTTAAAATGTAAATAACCCTTCCCGCGCATATTCGGGAATAAGAAATACGTTCAATTAAAAAATTGAAGGCTTATTTCGGAGAGGACAAAGTAGCTCAGGAATCTATTTTGTAATATGTCAAAACGCTGCCATTTTGCCAGGTCACATCCTAATCGCCTCTAAGAAATTGACCATGCCCTGAGAAGGGGTTTTGCGGGCCATCGATGAAATCTCGTAAAGGGTGACTGACAGCGGCGCTCGCTTCTGACAAAATACAGGTAATCCCCCCTTTCTAACGTTACAGACGGAATCTTCTCTCTGATGGCAGCAAAGATTATTGACGGTAAAACGATTGCGCAGCAGGTGCGCTCTGAGGTTGCGGAAAAAGTGAAGGCGCGTATAGCCGCCGGAAAACGCGCCCCAGGGCTGGCCGTTGTGCTGGTTGGCAGCAACCCGGCTTCGCAAATTTATGTCGGCAGCAAACGCAAAGCGTGTGAAGAGGTGGGGTTCGTCTCCCGCTCTTACGATCTGCCGGAAACCACCAGCGAAGCAGAACTGCTGGAACTGATTGACACCCTGAATGCCGATAAAGAGATCGACGGCATTCTGGTTCAACTGCCGCTGCCTGCGGGCATCGACAACGTGAAGGTGCTGGAGCGTATCGCGCCGGACAAAGACGTTGACGGTTTCCATCCGTATAACGTGGGCCGCCTGTGCCAGCGCGCGCCGCGCCTGCGTCCGTGCACCCCGCGCGGCATCGTGACGCTGCTGGAGCGTTATAACATCGACACCTATGGCCTGAACGCTGTGGTGATTGGCGCCTCCAACATCGTGGGCCGCCCGATGAGCATGGAGCTGCTGCTGGCGGGCTGCACCACCACCGTCACCCACCGCTTCACCAAAAACCTGCGTCATCACGTCGAAAACGCCGATCTGCTGATCGTTGCGGTCGGCAAGCCGGGCTTTATTCCGGGCGAGTGGATCAAAGAGGGCGCAATCGTCGTGGACGTGGGTATTAACCGTCTGGAAAACGGCAAAGTGGTTGGCGACGTGGTGTATGAAGATGCCGCAGCGCGCGCATCCTATATTACTCCGGTCCCGGGCGGCGTAGGCCCGATGACGGTCGCAACACTGATTCAGAATACCTTGCAGGCGTGCGAGGAGTATCACGACGTAGAGGACGCGTAATCATGGCAACTTTTTCTTTAGGTAAACATCCGCACGTTGAGCTGTGCGATCTGCTGAAGCTGGAAGGCTGGAGCGAAAGCGGTGCGCAGGCGAAAATCGTCATCGCCGACGGGCAGGTAAAAGTAGACGGCACGGTGGAAACCCGCAAGCGCTGCAAAATTGTCGCGGGCCAGACCGTGAGCTTTGCAGGTCAGAGCGTGACCGTGACGGCCTGAGCTGTCTGATGCCCTCACCCTAACCCTCTCCCACAGGGAGAGGGGATAAACATCCCCTCACACCCATCACGGTTAATTATCGATCAACTTCAAATAATCACTATTCCCTCTGGCGAAACGTGAAAATTATGTTGCGCGATTTTCAGACTTTCCCCACGATAAGTAGAACGTTCTACTAAAACGTTCTACTTACAATAACAGCGCGAAAAAAGCGCTACTCCGGGGGAAATCAGCATGAGTCTGATATCAGGGTTTGTTAAATCGCTGTCTAAGTTATCGATGATTGGTCGCGCCTTAATGCTGCCAATTTCACTGCTTCCCGCTGCGGGCCTGCTGCTGGCCTTCGGCGATAAGTTCCACCTGCCGCTGATGATGAACGCCGGCGGGGTTATCTTTGATAACCTGCCGATGCTGTTCGCCATCGGCTCTGCCGTCGGTCTGGCTTCGGAATCCGGCATTGCGGCACTCTCTGCGGCGGTCTCGGTGTTTGTCACCAACATCACCATCAGCACCGTGCTGAGCATTACGCCGGAAATGGCCTCCCAGGGCGGGAAATACGCCATGGTCGTCGGCATTCCGACGTTGCAGATGGGCGTCTTTGGCGGCCTGATCTGCGGTATTCTCGCGGCCTGGTGCTACAACCGCTTCCATACCATGCAGCTGCCGGAATTCCTCGGCTTCTTCTCCGGGAAGCGTTTTGTGGCGATTGCGACGGCATTTCTGTCGTTCCTGCTCGGCCTGCTGCTGCCGTACGTGTGGCAGCATATTCAGTCCGGGATCGACGCCCTGTCCGTGGTGGTGAACGGCGATAACCAGGCGGCCTCGACCTTTATCTTCGGGCTGGTGGAGCGCGCGTTGATCCCGCTCGGCCTGCACCACATCTGGTATCCCTCCTTCTGGTATTCGTTCGGGGATTACACTACCCAGGCGGGTCAGGTGATCCACGGCGACCAGACCATCTGGTTCAAGATGCTCGAAGAGGGGGTGAAATCCTTCAGCAGCGATACCTACCAGAACGCCGGGAAATTCATGCAGGGCGAGTTCCCGCTGATGCTGTTCGCGCTGCCTGCGGCGTGCCTTGCGATGTACCATGAAGCGCATACGAAGAATAAGAAAATTGCGGCCGGTATTCTCTTCTCCGCCGCCCTCACCTGCTTCCTGACGGGCATCACCGAGCCGGTAGAGTTCACCTTTATCTTCGTGGCGCCAATCCTTTACGTCTTCAACGCCATCATGGCGGGCCTGGCGTACATGACCATGTACCTGCTGCATGCGCACATCGCCAAGTCGTTCTCGGCGGGCTTTATCGACTACCTGTCGTTCGGGATCCTGCCGTCGTTTAACGGCTATCAGACCAACTTCCTGAGCGCCATTATCATCGGTATCCCTATGGCCCTGATTTACTACTTCACGTTCCGCTTCGTGATCCGCCGTTTCGACGTGAAAACGCCGGGCCGCACCGAAGTGACCGCCAGCGCGAATGACAAGTCCGATTCCGAACTTGCCACCGAAATCATCGGCCTGCTGGGCGGTGCGCAGAACATTGATTCTGTCGGCTCCTGCATCACGCGTCTGCGTCTGGAAGTGGCGAAGAGCGAAGCGGTGGACCGGGACGGGCTGAACGGGCTGGGCGCGCGCGGCGTGGTGTTTGTTGGCGACAACGGGATACAGGTGATTTTCGGGGCCAGAGCACAGTTTATCGCCCAGACCATGTCCACGATGATTGGCAAATAATAAGATGCCTGAAGGAGGCGTCTCCTGTACGCTGGGGTACGCCTCTTATCTGGCTGATAATCGGTAAATTTCAGGGAGCGGTTTTGAAGAAAGTCAGCATTATTGATGTTGCAAAGCATGCGGGCGTGTCGGTTTCTACCGTGTCGCTGGTGCTGCGCCAGAAAGGGAAAATCTCAGAGGCGACGATCGGGAAGGTCAATGCCGCCATCACAATGCTGGGCTATGTTCATAACGTCGCCGCTGCCAACCTTCGCGCCAACACCTCCAATTTAATCGGCCTGATCCTGCGGGACTTCAGCGACAGCTTTTCCATCAAAGTGATGGCGAGCATCGTTCAGGAGCTGGAGAAACAGGGTTATATGGTTTTTCTCGGTCAGCCGCTGAACGACGACGAACATCTTGAGCGTACCCTGCTCTCATTTAAGCAGCAGGGCGTGGCGGGCGTCATCTATCTGGCGTCGGACACCCGCGCCGCCTCTCTCCCGGAACACATTCGCCAATGCCCGCTGCCGCTTGTGGCGGTTTCGCAGTCGTTGCTGGAAGAGAAATGCAACCTGGTGATGCGCGATAACCGCCAGGCGGCGAACCTGGCCGCGCGTTATCTTATCGAGCGCGGGCACCGCACCATCGCCTACATTGGCGGGCGCGACGGGTGCCGTATTCGCGAGCAGCGCCTGCTCGGTTTTCGCAGCGCGATGACGCAGAACGGCCTGGTCTGGCGTGAGGAATATTCTCCCGCCTGCACCGATGATACGCAGGCGGCGGCCATGGCGACTCGCCAGCTGCTGGAGAAGAACAACACGATTACCGCCCTGCTCTGCCATTCGCCGGACGCGATGATCGGTTCGATCTCCGGCATTCACCAGGTGGGGCGCACGGTGGGCAAAGATGTTTTCCTGACTCAGCAGGTGGCGCTGATCGGCTTTGAAGATATGCTTCACGTTAATCTCACGTCGCCGTCACTGACTTACGTTTCGTCTGCCAGTGAAGAGACCGGCCGCCAGGCGGCAGGGCTGATGATCCGCAGGCTGAAGGAGCCGGATCTGCAAACGCAGCGTATTACCCTCTCCGGCCAGCTTATCGCGCGGGAATCGGCGTAAATTCAGAATTTAGCATGGGTCTTATAGCGCGAGATGACTGCTATATTTCCATGATTTGCCATGGATAAATGTAATGCCTACCGTTATCACCCACGCTGCCGTACCTCTGTGTCTGGGCTTAGGGCTCGGAACCAAAGTCATCCCACCCCGCCTGCTGTTTGCCGGGATCGTCCTCGCCATGCTGCCTGACGCTGACGTACTGGCGTTTAAATTCGGTGTCGCCTACGGGAATATTTTCGGCCACCGCGGTTTCACTCATTCGCTGCTGTTTGCCTTTGGAGTGCCCATACTTTGCGTGCTGGCTGGGCGTCGATGGTTCCGGGCCAGCCTGTCGCGCTGCTGGCTGTTTTTAACCGTGTCGCTGCTGTCGCACAGCCTGCTGGATTCGATTACCACCGGCGGGAAAGGCGTCGGCTGGCTGTGGCCCTGGTCAGATGAGCGCTTCTTTGCACCGTGGCAGGTGATTAAGGTCGCGCCGTTTGCACTGTCGCGCTATACCACGCCGTACGGGCATCAGGTGATTATCTCGGAACTGCTGTGGGTGTGGCTGCCGGGGATGGTGCTGATGGGAGTGTTATGGTGGAAGAAGAGAAGGTAAAAAAAGCCGGGTGGCGGCTACGCCTTACCCGGCCTACTTTCACCTGTAGGCCCGGTAAGCGTAAGCGCCACCGGGCATTACGGACTTACTTACGACGCCAGGTGGTGCCCTGCGGGCCGTCTTCCAGAATAATACCCATCTCGGTCAGACGGTTACGCGCCGCATCCGCCGCCGCCCAGTCTTTCGCCTGACGCGCTTCCAGACGCGCTTTAATCAGTGCTTCAATTTCCGCTACTTCACCGTCGTCCGCCTGCGCGCCGCTTTGCAGGAACACGTCCGGCTCCTGCTCCAGCAGGCCGAGCACGGAAGAGAGCTTACGCAGATGAGACGCCAGCGCATTCGCCGCCGCCATATCTTCTGACTTCAGGCGATTCACCTCACGCGCCATGTCGAACAGCACGGAGTAGGCTTCCGGCGTGTTGAAGTCGTCGTTCATGACCTCAACGAAGCGGGCTTCGAACGCCTCGCCGCCAGCGGCCAGAACAGACCTGTCGGTGCCGCGCAGTGCGGTATACAGACGCTCCAGCGCAGCGCGCGCCTGCTTCAGGTTCTCTTCGCTGTAGTTCAGCTGGCTGCGATAGTGGCCGGACATCAGGAAGTAGCGCACGGTTTCCGCGTCGTAATACTTCAGCACGTCGCGCACGGTGAAGAAGTTACCCAGCGATTTCGACATCTTCTCGCGGTCAACCATCACCATCCCGGAGTGCATCCAGTAGTTCACGTACTCGCCGCCGTGAGCACAGGTGGACTGCGCGATTTCATTTTCATGATGCGGGAACATCAGATCCGAACCGCCGCCGTGAATGTCGAAATGGTTGCCCAGCTGTTTGCAGTTCATCGCGGAACATTCAATGTGCCAGCCCGGACGCCCTTCGCCCCACGGGGATGGCCAGCTCGGTTCGCCCGCTTTGGACATCTTCCACAGCACGAAGTCCATCGGATTACGCTTCACGTCAACCACGTCCACGCGTGCACCGGCCTGGAGCTGGTCCAGATCCTGGCGGGAAAGCGCACCGTAGGTTGGGTCCGTCGGCACCGAGAACATCACGTCGCCGTTGTCCGCCACATAGGCGTGACCGCGCTCGATCAGCTTTTGGGTGATCTCAATGATTTCATGAATATGGTGGGTCGCACGCGGCTCGCTATCCGGGCGCAGAATATTCAAGGCATCAAAATCCTTGTGCATTTCGGCGATCATGCGATCCACCAGCGCGACAAAGCTTTCGCCATTTTCATTAGCACGTTTAATGATTTTGTCGTCGATGTCGGTGATGTTGCGCACATACTTCAGGTTATAGCCCAGGAAGCGCAGGTAGCGGGACACCACGTCGAACGCGACAAAGGTACGGCCATGGCCGATATGACAGAGATCGTAAACCGTAATACCACACACGTACATGCCGACTTCCCCGGCATGGATAGGTTTAAATTCCTCTTTTTGGCGCGTCATTGTATTAAAGATTTTTAACATCGAAGATTCCATGTAAACACGTGTGTGGATTGTTTGTTCCTTATAATACCCATAATTCGGAGCACGGTCAGCACACAATGCAAGGTGATCGTGTCCTGTGGTTATGCTATAACAAGCCCCTATATGTGACCCGAGCACGGGTCGACGCACCACAATAACGGAACAGGATGCAAAAATGGTTACTTTCCACACTAATCATGGCGATATCGTAATCAAAACCTTTGATGACAAAGCGCCTGAAACAGTTAAAAACTTCCTGGACTACTGCCGCGAAGGTTTCTACAACAACACTATTTTCCACCGTGTGATCAACGGCTTTATGATCCAGGGCGGCGGTTTCGAGCCTGGCATGCGCCAGAAAGAGACGAAAGAAGCGATCAAAAACGAAGCGAACAACGGCCTGAAAAACACCCGCGGTACGCTGGCAATGGCCCGTACTCAGGCCCCGCACTCTGCTACCGCACAGTTCTTCATTAACGTGGCGGACAACGACTTCCTGAACTTCTCTGGCGAAAGCCTGCAAGGCTGGGGCTACTGCGTATTCGCAGAAGTGGTTGAAGGCATGGACGTGGTCGACAAGATCAAAGCCGTTTCTACTGGCCGCAGCGGTATGCACCAGGACGTTCCTAAAGAAGACGTTGTGATCACAAGCGTGACCGTCAGCGAGTAATTCGTGGCGACACTCTTTATTGCGGATCTGCATCTGCAAACAGAAGAACCGGCGATAACCGCCGGTTTTCTGCGTTTTTTACGCGGTGAAGCGAAAAGCGCCGATGCGCTGTACATTCTGGGTGACCTGTTTGAGGCCTGGATAGGCGACGACGATCCGAACCCGCTGCACCGTGAGATGGCAGCGGCCATTAAAGCGCTGGTGGATTCCGGCGTCCCCTGCTATTTCATTCACGGCAACCGTGATTTCCTGATCGGCCAGCGCTACGCCCGCGAGAGCGGCATGACGCTGCTGCCGGAAGAGCAGGTGCTTGACCTCTATGGCCGCAATATTCTGATCATGCACGGCGACACGCTCTGCACTGACGATACCGGCTACCTGGCGTTTCGCGCCAAAGTTCACACCCTGTGGATCCAGAAAGTGTTCCTCGCCCTGCCGCTGTTTATCCGCAACCGCATCGCCGCCAGAATGCGCGCGGGCAGCAAGGCCGCCAACAGCAGCAAATCGATGACCATCATGGACGTCAACCCGCAGGCGGTGGTGAAGGTGATGGAGAAGCATCGTGTTCAGTGGCTGATCCACGGCCATACCCATCGTCCCGATGTGCATTCCCTTATCGCCAACGGCGAGCCCGCCCATCGTGTGGTTTTAGGCGCCTGGCACAGCGAAGGATCGATGGTCAAAGTCACGCCGGAAGGTGTGGAACTGATCGCCTTCCCGTTTTAACCCTCCTCGTTTTTTCGCCCATTTCACGACCACGCAACCGTTTTCCTTGCCGGTATTACATGCTATTCTCTGTGCCCTCGAAAGCAGTGTGTTCCGCACCACAGGAGTTTTAAGACGCATGTCTTCCCGCAATAATCCGGCGCGTGTCGCCATCGTGATGGGGTCCAAAAGCGACTGGGCTACCATGCAGTTCGCCGCCGAAATCTTTGAAATCCTGAATGTTCCGCACCACGTCGAAGTGGTTTCCGCGCACCGTACGCCGGATAAACTGTTCAGCTTCGCCGAAAGCGCCGAAGAGAACGGTTACGAGGTGATCATTGCCGGTGCGGGCGGCGCAGCACATCTGCCGGGCATGATTGCCGCCAAAACCCTGGTGCCGGTACTGGGCGTGCCGGTACAGAGCGCCGCGTTAAGCGGGGTTGATAGCCTGTACTCTATCGTCCAGATGCCGCGCGGTATCCCTGTCGGTACGCTGGCGATTGGTAAGGCGGGTGCCGCAAATGCCGCCCTGCTGGCCGCGCAGATCCTCGCGACGCATGATAATGACTTACATCAACGCCTGGCGGAGTGGCGTAAAGCCCAGACCGACGAGGTGCTGGATAACCCGGATCCGCGGGGTGCAGCATGAAGCAGGTTTGCGTTCTTGGCAATGGTCAGCTTGGCCGGATGCTGCGTCAGGCCGGTGAGCCGCTGGGTATTGCCGTCTGGCCCGTCGGGCTGGACGCCGAGCCGGAAGCCGTGCCGTTCCATCAGAGCGTGATCACCGCCGAAATTGAACGCTGGCCGGAAACCGCCCTGACCCGCGAGCTGGCGCGCCATAACGCCTTTGTGAACCGCGACGTCTTCCCGATCATCGCCGACCGTCTGACGCAAAAGCAGCTGTTCGACAAGCTCGGCCTTGCGACCGCGCCGTGGCAGCTGTTGTCCGACAAAAGCGAGTGGAATGACGTCTTCGCCATGCTGGGCGATCTGGCGATCGTGAAGCGTCGTGTCGGCGGCTACGACGGTCGCGGGCAGTGGCGCCTGCGCGCGAACGACACCGCCGAGCTGCCGGACGACTGCTACGGCGAGTGCATCGTTGAGCAGGGCATAAACTTCAGCGGTGAAGTGTCGCTGGTGGGCGCGCGCGGGCATGACGGGCACACCGTTTTTTACCCGCTAACGCATAACCTGCATCAGGACGGGATTCTGCGCACCAGCGTCGCCTTCCCGCAGGCCAATGCTGACCAGCAGGCGCAGGCGGAAGAGATGCTCTCTGCCATCATGCATGAGCTGGGCTATGTGGGCGTAATGGCGATGGAGTGTTTCGTCACGCCATCGGGTCTGCTGATCAACGAACTTGCGCCGCGCGTGCACAACAGCGGCCACTGGACGCAAAACGGTGCCTCCATCAGCCAGTTCGAGCTGCACCTGCGCGCCATCACTGACCTGCCGCTGCCGCAGCCGGTGGTGACCAGCCCGTCGGTGATGATCAACCTGATCGGCACCGATCTGAACTACGACTGGCTGAAGCTGCCGCTGGTGCACCTGCACTGGTACGACAAAGCGGTGCGCCCGGGTCGTAAGGTCGGCCACCTGAACCTGAACGATACCGACACGGACCGCCTGAGCGCCACGCTGGAAGCGATTGTTCCCCTGCTGCCGCCAGAATACGCGAGCGGGATTGTCTGGGCGCAGTCAAAACTGAAGTAAGTAACCCCCGCCGGGGAGTTGACCTTCCCCTTCCCCGGCGTACAATTCCCGCCCATTGCTGCTTAGCTTTCTTCTGGAACCACCATGAACGATGGAACGGACTTTCGCGCGATCCTCGCGTCCGATACCCCTTTAATCGACGTTCGCGCGCCGATCGAATTTGTCCAGGGTGCGATGCCCGCCGCACTCAACCTGCCCTTAATGAACGACGACGAGCGTGCCGCCGTCGGCACTTGCTATAAACGCCAGGGTCCGGACGCCGCACTGACGCTCGGCCATAGCCTGGTCAACGGCGAGACGCGAGAGGCGCGCATCAACGCCTGGCGCGAAGCCAGCCAGGCCCATCCTGAGGGCTACCTTTGCTGCGCGCGCGGTGGCCAGCGCTCACATATCTCCCAGGCCTGGCTTAAAGAGGCGGGAATCGATTATCCGCTGATCCGCGGCGGCTATAAGGCCCTGCGCCAGACGGCAATTCAGGTGACGATTGAGCAGTCACAAAAACCGATGGTGCTTATCGGTGGCTGTACCGGAAACGGCAAAACGCTGCTGGTGAAGCAGCATGCGCAGGGCATCGATCTGGAAGGGCTGGCGCACCATCGCGGCTCGTCATTTGGCCGCACGCTCACCCCGCAACTTTCTCAGGCGAGCTTCGAGAATCACCTTGCCGTCGAGCTGCTAAAAAAAGATGCCGCGCGCTGGGTGCTGGAGGATGAGGGCCGGATGATTGGCTCTAACCACCTGCCGGAGTGCCTGCGCGACCGCATGGCGGAAGCGCCTGTCGTGGTGGTCGAAGATCCGTTTGAGATCCGTCTTGAGCGCCTGCGCGAAGAGTATTTCGACCACATGTGGGCCGATTTTTTTGCCGCCTACGGTGAAGAAGCGGGCTGGAAAGCCTACAGCGAATACCTGCATCACGGCCTGTTCGCCATCCGCCGTCGTCTGGGGCTGCAACGATTCGCGGAATTTACCGCGCTATTAGATTCCGCGCTGCTGGAACAACAGCGCTCTGGAAGCACTGACGCGCACTTCAGCTGGCTTGTGCCGCTGCTGAAGGACTATTACGACCCGATGTACGGCTATCAGCTGGAGAAGAAAGCGGAGAAGATTGTTTTTCGCGGGACGTACGAAGAAATTGCCGAGTGGCTTGATCGCTGAAAAAAGCCGGGTGGCGGCTACGCCTTACCCGGCCTACGCGTGCTTTTGTAGCCCCGGTAAGCGCAGCGCCACCGGGGAACAAACCACTTAGAAGTCGTAACGCAGACGCACCAGGTTCATGTCGCCCAGGTTGTCGGTGCTGGAGGTGAACACGTGTTCGTAATCCACGCGGAAACCGTAGTCCAGCTGGAAGCTGATACCCACGCCGTTGTCGATGCGCTGGTAGTTACGGCCGTTCACGTACTCAATGCGGTCGCCCATGAAGTACGGCTGAATGGATTTCACCGCATACTGACCGACCGGGAATTTGTATCCTGCGAAGTATTCAATACCCCATGCATCACCGGCGAAGTAGTCGTTAACGGACACTTTTTTGGTGGTCATGAAGTTCTGATACCAGCCGCCGCCTGCGGAGAAGGTCCAGTTATCCGGCGTCCAGCTCAGTGCGGTGCCGAGAATGTTCTGGTCGTAGGATTTGCTGTCGCCGTTGTCCGGATTACGCATGTCCGCGCGGGTGTAGTTCCACGCTGCGCCCCAGGTCAGATCGGTGGTCAGGTGGTAATCGATACCCAGTGAACCGCCGCCTTTACGCTTGTAGCGCAGGCCGTTGCCCGGCAGGTATTCGCTGTCTTCAAACAGATAGGATGCGTAGATGTCAGCATCGCCCACGGTTTTCTTGTACTTCAGCATCTGGCGTGAACGGTAAGAGCCGTCGTAGTCGCCGTTGATCCCGTTACCCGACGCCTGACCAATCATGTCGTAGTCCCAGATATCGGTTTTCGCGCCCACCACGTCATAGTACACGCTGTTCTGCTGGCCGAAGGTCAGCGTACCCCAGGTGTCGCTCTTCAGACCGGTGTAGAGCATACGGCGTGAGGTGTCGTGCGCGCCGTCGGCGTAGTGGTTATCCCAGTTAAACTGCGCCGGAATGTTCACACCCAGCTCGTAGTAGGTGATCCAGCTGATGTCATCGAACAGGTAGTAGTCTGCCGCGAAACGGAAACGGGTTCCGCCGTCAAAACCGTTACGCTTGTAGCCGTTTTTGCCGTCATCACCGGTCATGTTCTGGAACTGAGGACGGATGCTGCCGCCAACGGTGAAGTTCAGACGGCTCAGCGGGTTACCCGCCTGCGGATCCTGTTTCAGAAGGGTGATTTCCGCCTGAGATGCGAAAGAAGCCAATGCCACTGCTGCGCCGATCGTTGTCGCCAGCGCTGTTTTTTTTATAGTCATTCTTTTTCCTTGATAGACACGCTGCTAAATATTTAGCTGGTGAATATTAACCGGAAAGATTCGGGCTGTGTGGGCGGGTTTTTAATGTTTTGTGCTACTAAATGCATGGGCATTAACGATTTGTGCTATTAAGTGATGACACACCAGCAGAAATGCCGGTGCGTCATCATCACGCAAGTAAACTAGCTGACAAACTGGCGGAACAGCGCTTTACCTTTCAACAG
Organism: Enterobacter cloacae complex sp. XAL002; assembly: GCF_049236805.1. Taxonomy (NCBI): domain Bacteria; kingdom Pseudomonadati; phylum Pseudomonadota; class Gammaproteobacteria; order Enterobacterales; family Enterobacteriaceae; genus Enterobacter; species Enterobacter cloacae complex sp. XAL002. Next base: position 22,224 of record NZ_JBMKJN010000025.1, on the reverse strand, counting down.
CCGCGTCCCGAGCCAGCCACCGCACAGGGACAGCAGCACCGCGCCGCAGACAGGCAGCGTGAGCCACAGCCGCCAGTCAGGCTCCCATGGAAAATCAAAGACTTTCGTCTGAAGCACCGCCAGTGCGGTTTCCGCCCCGATGGCCGCCACCAGGCCCGCCACCAGCCCGAGCAGGGCAAATTCGCTCCACAGCGTGGCGCGCAGCAGCCGTTTACTGGCCCCCAGCGTGCGGTAGACCACCAGCTCCTGATGACGCTGGCGCATGCCCACCTGTACCTGCGCCAGCAGCAACAATAGGCCGCAGACGGTCACCAGCACCACCATCACCTCCAGGGCGCGGCTCACCTGTTCCAGCACCTGCCCGACCTGTTTGAGGATCGCGCCGATATCCAGCAGGCTCACCGTCGGAAATTCCCGGTTCAGTTGCGTCAGCATGCCGTTGCCGTTTTCCCAGCGGAAGCTGGTCAGCCAGCTCTGGGGCTGTCCGTCCAGCGCGCCCGACGGGAAGATGAAGAAGAAATTTGGCCGCAGGCTTTCCCAGTCCACTTTGCGCAGGCTGGTGACTTTGGCGGTGAAATCCTGGGTATCACCGGTAAAGGTCACGCTATCGCCGAGCTTCACGTTCAGGCGTGTCGCCAGCCCCTCCTCCATCGACACTTCCCCCGCTTTCGGCGGCCAGGTGCCGGCAACGATCGGGTTATGGTCCGGACGTTTCGCCTGCCAGGTCAGGTTGAGCTCGCGGTTGAGCGATTCATCCTTATTTCCCTCCGTGGACTGGCCGTTGATCTGCGTCAGGCGGGCGCGCACGATCGGATAGAACGATTCCGGAATAATGTGATGCTCAGACAGGAAACCCTTCAGCGGCGTCACCTGTTCGGGAGCAATGTTGATCAGGAAATAGTTCGGGCTTTCCGGCGGAAGCTGCTGCTGCCAGCGATCCAGCAGATCCCCGCGCAGCACCAGCAGAAGCGCCAGCAGCATAAACGACAGCGAAAATGCCGAGAGCTGGCTGAGGGTAGACCACGGCTGGTGCAGCAGTCGGTTAACCGCCAGCCGCACCGGCAGCGATCTCACCGTCAGCTTTTTGAGAAGATTGAGCAATAGCCAGCCCACCACGCCGCACAGCAGCGCCAGCACCACCGCGCCCGCCAGCACCGCCCACAGCAGCGTACTGCCGCCCATCAGCCAGGCCAACAGCCCGACTGCCACCGCAATAATCACCGGCAGATAGAACTTCAGCGGCCAGACGCTGGCCACCACATCCCGGCGCAGCACGCGCAGCGGCTGGGTGGCGAGCAGCAGCCGGTAGGGGCGTAACCCCACCAGCAGGGAGATCGTCGTCATCGCGCCGATGGCCCACAGCCACGGCCAGAGGCTGGCAGGCGGCAGCGCAGCGGGCAGGACCGGTTTGAGCAGCACCATCAGCAGCTTTTCAAACAGCAGCCCTATCGCCCCGCCGGTCAGAGCCGACAGCGCCAGCACCATCAGCCACTGGCCGACAATCAGCTTGCGCAGCTGTGCCCGGCCCGCGCCGAGAGTTTTGAGGATCGCCACCAGATCGTAACGGCTGCGGCAGTAGTGCCCCATTGCCACGGCAACGGCCGCAATGGCCAGCAGCAGGGTTAACAGCGCCGACAGCAACAGAAACTGCTGAGAACGCTCGAGGGATTTGCCGAGCGCCCCGTCATCCTGCTCCAGCCCGTACCAGCGATGTTCCGGCTTGAGCTGCGGCAGGAGCCATTTTTCATACGCCTCCAGTTGAGCAGGCGTCCCGCCAAACTTATAGCGCCATGTGACGCGGCTGCCCGGCTGGACGGCGTTGGTTTTCGCCACATCAGCGGTGTTCATCAGCAGGCGCGGCGCGAGCTGGAACGGATTAAATCCGGAGTCGGGTTCCTGCACCACTTCCCCGGCAATTTTGAGGGTCGCGTCGCCGACGTCGATACTGTCGCCGGGTTTCAGGTTCAGCAGCGCCATCAGACGCGATGCCAGCAGTACCGTACCGGCCGTCGGTTTTAGCCCCGGCGGACTGGTTTGTAAGTCACCATACATCGGGTAGATGTCATCCACGGCTTTTACGCTGGCAAGCTGTGGCGTGTCGCCCGCAAAGGTCATGGTCTGGAAGGTGATTTGCTCTCCCACCTTCAGCCCCTCTTTGCGCGCTTCCTCAATCCAGCCCGGCGGCACGGGGCGAGAACTTTGCAGAGCCCGGTCCCCCGCCATAAATTCCCGACTCTGCTGGCTAAGCCCTTTCTCCATACGATCGCTGACGCTGCCGAGCGCCAGCACGCAGGCCACCGCCAGGCTCAACGCCAGCCAGACAATCAGCAGCGAGGGCGAGCGCCATTCGCGCCAGAACCAGCGGGCAATCATGCTTCCTCCTGAAGAACACCGTTCACCAGCCGCAGGCGGCGGTCGCAGCGGGCGGCCAACTGCGGGTCGTGGGTAACCAGAATCAGCGTGGTGCCATGCTCGCGGTTGAGGGAAAACAGCAGATCGGCAATTTTGTCCCCGGTTTTACGGTCGAGATTGCCCGTGGGCTCATCGGCAAACAGCACTTCCGGGCGCCCGTTAAACGCCCGGGCCAGCGCCACGCGCTGCTGCTCACCGCCGGAAAGCTGTGCCGGAAGGTGGTCGAGACGTTTTCCCAGCCCCAACTGTTCCAGCAACGCTTTGGCGTGATCGCGGCTTTCGCGGGTATTTTCACCGCGCAGCAGGCCGGGCAGCTCAACGTTTTCCAGCGCGTTGAGGGTTGGGATCAGCATGAATGACTGAAAGACAAACCCGATATGCCGGGCACGCAGCGCGGCGCGCGCCTCTTCATCAAGCGCGTGGAGGGGCTGGCCGACCAGGTTCACTTCCCCGCTGCTGCCATCGTCCAGCCCGGCGAGAATGGCCAGCAGCGTGGACTTACCGGAACCGGATTCGCCAATCAGGGCGATGGTTTCGGCACGTTTGACAACGAGTTCAACTCCGGTGAGGATGGAAAGCTCGTGTTCTCCCTGACCGACGGACTTCTTAAGACAATGAACTTCAACAATGTTTTCCGCTGGCATTTGCCCTTCCTGTTTTTGATGCTGATGACCTTCCGCGCGGCGGCTGCGGACACGTTATTGATTCTGGGCGACAGCCTGAGCGCGGGCTATCGTATGGCCGCCAGTGCGGCCTGGCCCGCCCTGCTCAATGATAAATGGCAGTCCCGGGCGTCTGTCGTTAACGGCAGCATCAGCGGCGATACGTCGCAGCAAGGCTTATCGCGCCTGCCTGCCCTGCTTAAGCAGCATCAACCGCGTTGGGTGCTGGTCGAACTGGGCGGTAATGATGGTTTGCGCGGCTTCCAGCCACAGCAAACGGAGCAAACGCTGCGGACTATTTTGCAGACCATTAAGGCTGCTAACGCCCAGCCGCTGCTGATGCAAATTCGCCTGCCCGCTAACTACGGCCGTCGGTATAATGAGGCGTTTAGCGCGATCTATCCTAAGCTTGCCAAAGAGTTTGATATTCCGCTGCTGCCATTTTTCATGGAAGAGGTCTATCTGAAACCTCAGTGGATGCAGGATGATGGCATTCACCCCAATCGCGATGCCCAGCCGTTCATTGCCGACTGGATGGCAACCCGGCTGGCTCCTTTAGTAAAACATGACTCGTCAAACAGCTGAGAACCTGACAGGTAAAGTTATGCAAAAATCGGTCTTAATAACAGGATGTTCCAGCGGAATTGGCCTTGAGAGCGCCCTTGAACTGAAACGTCAGGGGTTTTGGGTGCTGGCGGCCTGCCGCAAACCCGAAGATGTCGAACGCATGCGAGGGCTGGGATTTACCGGCATTCTGCTGGATCTCGATTCGCCAGAGAGCGTGGAGCAGGCCGCCGATGAGGTTATCGCCCTGACCAACAACCGGCTTTACGGTCTGTTTAACAATGCGGGCTACGGCGTGTACGGCCCGCTACAGACCCTCTCGCGGGAACAGCTGGAGCAGCAGTTCTCCGCAAACTTTTTTGGGGCGCATCAGCTCACCATGCGCCTTCTCCCCGCCATGCTGCCGCACGGCGAAGGGCGGATTGTCATGACCTCCTCGGTGATGGGCCTGATCTCCACGCCGGGACGCGGGGCTTACGCTGCCAGTAAATATGCGCTTGAAGCCTGGTCCGATGCGTTGCGCATGGAGCTGCGCCACAGCGGCATTAAGGTCAGCCTGATTGAACCGGGCCCCATCCGCACCCGCTTTACGGAAAACGTTAACCAGACGCAGGCGGACCAACCGGTCGAAAATCCCGGTATCGCGGCGCGTTTTACGCTTGGGCCAGAAGCCGTGGTTGCCAAAGTGCGCCACGCATTTGAGAGCGATACCCCTAAAATGCGCTATCCGGTGACGCTGGTGACCCATGCCGTCGGCTGGTTAAAACGCCTGCTGCCGGGGCGGATGATGGACAAAATTTTGCAGGGTTGAGTTGAAGCGACGACGCTTACCCCCATGTAAAGAGTAAACCGATAAAAGAGAATGCCGCATGTCCGTACAGAATATCGTCAACATAACTGAAGCTAACCTGCAACAGACACTCGAACAGTCAATGACTACACCGGTGCTGTTCTACTTCTGGTCTGAACGCAGCCAACACTGCCTGCAGCTGACGCCGGTCCTGGAAAGCCTTGCCGCGCAGTACAACGGTCAATTCATTCTGGCGAAGCTGGATTGTGACGCCGAACCGATGGTGGCTTCCCAGTTTGGCCTGCGTGCGATCCCAACCGTCTACCTGTTCCAGAACGGTCAGCCGGTGGATGGCTTCCAGGGGCCGCAGCCGGAAGAGGCGATCCGCGCCCTGCTGGATAAAGTCCTGCCGCGCGAAGAAGAGCTGAAAGCGCAGGAAGCCATGGCGCTGATGCAGGAAGGCAAGTACGACGAGGCGCTGCCGCTGTTAAAAGACGCGTGGCAGCTGTCGAACCAGAACAGCCAGATTGGTCTGCTGCTGGCAGAGACCCAGATTGCGCTGCACCGCCCCGAAGACGCGGAAGCCGTGCTGAAAACGGTGCCGATGCAGGATCAGGACACCCGCTATCAGGGCCTGGTGGCGCAGATTGACCTGCTGAAACAGGCGGCGGATACCCCTGAAATTCAGCAACTTCAGCAGCAGGTTGCGGACAACCCGGCGGATGCCGCGCTGGCAAGCCAGCTGGCGCTTCAGCTTCACCAGGTGGGGCGTAATGAAGAGGCGCTGGAGCTGCTGTTTAGTCACCTTCAGAAGGACCTGGGCGCCGCAGACGGTCAGGCGCGAAAGATGTTCCAGGAGATCCTGGCCGCGCTCGGCACCGGTGACGCGCTGGCGTCTAAGTATCGTCGTCAGCTGTACGCATTGCTTTACTAACAAAAATGCCCGGTGGCGCTAACGCTTGCCGGGCCTACAAAAGCCGATATTACCCCGTCTTTTTCAACTGCGTCACCACCAGCTGGTGGCGCGCGTTGTAAAACTTCCGATAGGTCAGATAGCAGGCAATAATCGTCGACAGGCTCGCCGTAGAGAGCAGCATAAACGTCACCATAATCTGGTATTTAATCGCTTTTACCGGATCGATACCGGCAAAAATTAGCCCCGACATCATGCCCGGCAGGCTCACCAGACCCACGGTTTTGGCGGAATCCACCGTTGGGATCAGCGAAGAACGAATGCTGTCGCGGATCAACCGCGCCGAGGCCACCTTCGGTGTCGCGCCCAGGCTTAGCTTCTCCTGAAGCTGTTGCTGTTCACTGCTGAAGCGTTGCCCCAGATTGTTGTAGCATAACCCGACCGCCACCATCGCATTGCCCGCAATCATCCCGGAAATGGGGATCACCTGCATCGGCGTAAATTCTATCGAGCCGGAGAGCACCAGTACCGCCAGCGTTAACGCGGTCCCGGTGGTGATGGCAATAAACGACGAGAGGAACGCTTTATCGATGTATTTACTGCGTTTCTGCGCGTTCCATGCCGCGTTAAAGCAGATAAACAGCACCATCAACAGGGTCAGCACGGCATGATTGACGTTGAAGATGTATTTCAGCACATAGCCGACGATGATGAGCTGAATGACCGCGCGAACGATACTCCACAGAATATCTTTTTCCAGCCCCAGCTTCTCCCGGTAGCTGACCACAATCGCCACCAGCACCAGGACCATCGACAGCGCCAGCGATTCGTTGGTTATGTTATGTTCACCCACGGTGAGCCTCCTCCATTTTCCCGCCCTGCGGCCTGAGCGTGATGACATCATCCGCATGGCTAATTTCGTTTGAATCGTGCGTCACCCACAGCACGGCAATATCCTGTTCACGGACGTAGCGATGAATAATCTCATTGACGTTGCGCGTGTTAGCGTCATCCAGCGCGCTGGTGATTTCGTCCAGCAAAAGCACCTTCGGCAGGAATTGCAGGTTACGGATCAGCGAGACGCGCTGCTTTTCCCCGCCTGACAGTTCGGCAGTCGATTTGGTCAGCGTCTCCGGCGGAAGCCCAAAACGGGTCAGATCGTCCGCAAACTTTTTCGGATCGGGCGTTTGGTTGCGGATGTGCCAGGGGAAAACCAGATTGTCGTACACCGTGTCGCCAAACAGGGACGGCGTTTGCACGCAGTATGACACCTGCTGGCGATAGCTTTCCGGTGTAAGCGTGGCGATATCTTTCCCTTCAAACAGGATGGTTCCCTCCGTTGGACTCAGTAGCGAAGCCACGATTTTCAGGAGGGTGCTTTTGCCGCAGCCGGAGGGGCCGGTTATGAGTTTAAATTCGCCCGGAGAGAGACAAAAATCGACGTGCTGAAGGATGGTGTTATCACCCACACGAAAGCCAACATCCCTGATATCCAGAAGATTTTTTTTATTATTCATTCCGATTCCGTTAACCGCTGTGATAAGAACAGCCTTTAGCATAATCCTTTCCGCTACGCTGCGCGAATAGCCTTAACCTAGCGCAAGTGTTAAACTTTTTGTTCGGTAATTGTCACCTCTATAACTACAGGAAGTCAGCAACATGACACATATCTTTTATGAGTTCTCTTCCCTGAAGCCTGGTGTTCCAGATGTGGAAACATTAATGGAAGTCATCAATTCTTCTGAACTCACGCGTTTTGTCATGGGTGCAGAGGTGGTCGATTTTGTTAAGAAGGCGCTCATCGTTAACACCACAATCGGTAGCTTTAAAAACTGCTATTTTGCTTTCGATGATGGGGCTTACTTTCTCGAGTTTGACGGCAAGGGTAAATCCAGACGCTTTACTGAGGTGCCGGACTGGTTCGTTTCCCCCGCGGAATTTGCCCGCTCGCAATGGCTGATTAACCATGACCTGGCCGATGTGAAGGCGACGGCGTTTATTGACGTGCTAATGTCCTACCCGCTTAAAGAGCGCCGGGCGCACTGCAATCTGCTGTTTGGTCTGGATCTGCATAAGGTCAATGTGGTTCCGGCGCCTACAGCCCCTGCCGGAAAAATGGGCAATAAAAACGGAAAAACCACCAAGCCTCGCGTCACGGATCTCGGCTCTTTTGAGCTTTTTACCGCGTTCTTTGCACGCATGAAAACCGCCGTCAATGCAAATGAGTTCCCCACCTTACAGGTGCTGACTGGCCAGAAGGATCTTGCAAAAGCGCCGCACAGCTTAAAGCAAGGGATCAGAACCTGGTTTAAGGGGATTACCGGCGATCTGCCGCCGAACAACAAACGTGTCGGAGCGGGCAATGTAGTACTATTCTGCGCGCCCATTCGCGAGCAGATCCAGCAGATAGAGGCCATCGGCCTGGAAAAATACTATCAGGGCTTATCGAAAGCCATCGCTGACGCCGGGGATGGGTTTATCACCGACTTCAGCTATTCCTGGTCTGAAGAGTAACGCTATGCGCCCCGCTCTCCTGGCGGGGCGTTTTAATTTTACCAGTCCGGTTCCCACCTCTTTACAGGGGCGAAATCCCGCCCGTTAACCGATATACTTACGTTCAACAAATACGCAATTTTTCTCGTTACGGCATGCAAAACAGGAGGTTTTTATGCTCATCGTTGTTCCTGTCCTTATTTTCGTTGCGCTGGTTATCGTGGGCGCAGGCGTCAAAATTGTCCCGCAGGGTTACCAGTGGACCGTCGAACGTTTCGGTCGCTACACCAATACCCTTCAGCCGGGTTTAAGCCTGATCGTCCCCTTCATGGACAGAATTGGGCGTAAAATCAACATGATGGAGCAGGTGCTGGATATTCCTTCCCAGGAAGTCATCTCTAAGGATAACGCCAACGTCACCATCGATGCGGTGTGCTTTATTCAGGTGATTGATGCGCCGAAAGCGGCCTATGAGGTGAGCAACCTGGAGCTGGCGATCGTCAACCTGACGATGACCAATATACGTACCGTGCTTGGCTCGATGGAGCTGGACGAAATGCTCTCCCAGCGCGACAGCATTAATACCCGCCTGCTGCACATTGTTGATGAAGCCACCAATCCGTGGGGGATCAAAGTGACCCGCATTGAGATCCGCGACGTGCGCCCACCGGCAGAGCTGATTGCTTCCATGAACGCGCAGATGAAGGCCGAGCGTACCAAACGCGCCTATATTCTTGAAGCCGAAGGGGTACGTCAGGCCGAGATCCTGAAAGCGGAAGGGGAAAAACAGTCGCAGATCCTGAAAGCCGAGGGCGACCGTCAGTCTGCCTTCCTCCAGGCAGAAGCGCGTGAACGTTCGGCAGAAGCGGAAGCCCGCGCGACGCAAATGGTTTCCGAGGCGATTGCCGCCGGGGATATCCAGGCTGTGAACTACTTCGTCGCGCAAAAATATACCGATGCGCTGAAGGAGATCGGCTCTGCGAACAACAGCAAAGTGGTGATGATGCCGCTGGATGCCAGCAGTCTGATGGGATCTATCGCCGGAATTGCCGAGTTGATCAAAGACAGCGGAAACGAGCGTAAAAAATGATTGAGCTCATCGTTGCACATCCTCATGCGTTCTGGCTAAGCCTTGGCGGCTTGCTGCTGGCCGCCGAGATGCTTGGCGGCAACGGTTATCTGCTGTGGAGCGGTGTTGCCGCTGTGATTACCGGGCTGGTCGTCTGGCTGCTGCCTGTCGGCTGGGAGTGGCAGGGCGCGCTGTTTGCCGTGCTGACGCTGCTGGCCGCCTGGCTGTGGTGGCGCTGGCTGAACAAACGGGTGAAGGCGCAGAAGCCGGTCGACGCGCATCTCAATCAGCGTGGGCAGCAGATCGTGGGTAAACGTTTTACGCTTGATAACGCGCTGATCAACGGACGCGGTCATATGCGCGTGGGGGACAGTTCATGGCCGGTGGTGGCCGATGATGACCTCAGCGCCGGCACGCGGGTTGAGGTCATTGCGGTAGAAGGCATTACCCTGCGGGTTAAAGCCTGTTAGGCGTGGGTTTTACGGTGGCAGCAGCCGGAAAGATTGTCGATAATCGGGCACTCGGCGCTGTCATCTCCCGGGCAGGATTCTGCCAGCTGTAGCAGTTGCTCACGCATCGCCTGTAATTCGATGATATGGCGTTCGATCTCCGCCACTTTTTCCAGCGTACGTTTTTTCACGTCGGCACTGTGGCGTTTCGGATCGTTAAACAGGTTAACCAGCTCGCCGCACTCTTCAAGGTTAAATCCTACCTGTCTTGCCTGGCGCAGTAACGTCAGTTCATCAAGATGCAGCTGCGTATAGCTGCGGTAGCCGTTCTCACTGCGCAACGGTGGCGTCACCAGCCCTTTTTCCTCATAAAAGCGAATCGCTTTGCTGGTTAAGCCGGTTTTTTTCGCAACATCGCTGATATTCACATTTCCCCCTTGACCTTCCCCTTGATGGAAGGTTTAACCTTCATAACAGTTAGCGAAAAGCAGAGTGAAGGTCAACAATTGACCAGAACATTATACGGGAGTTTTGTTATGTCTCACACTATTGACCTGACACTGGACGGCCTCTCCTGCGGCCACTGTGTCAAACGTGTTAAAGAAAGCCTGGAGCAGCGTCCTGATGTGGAAAGCGCTGAGGTGACTATCGATCATGCCGCCGTGACCGGCAGCGCCAGTGCCGACGCGCTGATTGATACCATTAAACAGGCCGGTTACGGGGCGGAGTTAAGCCACCCAAAGGCTAAACCGCTGGCAGAGTCATCATCCCCGTCGGAAGCACTGACAGCGGCCACTCCTGAGCTTCCGGTAGCTGATGATATTGATGACAGCCAACAGCTGCTGATCAACGGCATGAGCTGCGCCAGCTGTGTCTCCCGGGTACAAAACGCCTTACAGGCGGTACCGGGCGTCGCACAGGCACGGGTAAACCTGGCGGAGCGTACTGCGCTGGTGATGGGCAGTGCCTCCGCCGCAGATTTAGTGCAGGCCGTGGAGAAAGCGGGCTACGGGGCGGAGGCCATCGAAGATGATGCTGAGCGCCGCGAGCGCCAGCAGGAAACGGCTGTCGCCACCATGAAGCGCTTCCGCTGGCAGGCGGTCGTCGCCCTGCTGGTCGGTATTCCGGTGATGGTGTGGGGCATGATGGGTGACAACATGATGGTCACCGCAGACAACCGCACCCTGTGGCTGGTGATTGGTCTGATTACCCTTGCGGTGATGGTGTTTGCAGGCGGACATTTCTATACCAGCGCCTGGAAGAGCCTGAAAAACCGCACCGCGACGATGGACACGCTGGTCGCGCTCGGGACGGGCGCGGCGTGGCTGTATTCGATGAGCGTTAACGTCTGGCCGCAGTGGTTCCCGATGGAGGCGCGCCATCTCTATTATGAAGCGAGCGCGATGATTATTGGTCTGATTAACTTAGGCCATATGCTCGAAGCCCGCGCGCGTCAGCGCTCGTCGAAAGCGCTGGAAAGATTACTCGATTTAACCCCGCCGACGGCCCGCGTGGTCACCGACGATGGGGAAAAAAGCGTTCCGCTCTCAGAGGTACAACCCGGTATGACGCTGCGTCTCACCACCGGTGACCGCGTGCCCGTCGACGGTGAAATCACCCATGGCGATGCCTGGCTTGATGAAGCCATGCTGACCGGTGAGCCGATCCCCCAGCAGAAATCTCAGGGCGATGCGGTGCATGCGGGTACGGTGGTACAGGACGGCAGCGTGCTGTTCCGCGCCAGCGCCGTTGGCAGCCATACCACACTGTCACGCATCATTCGGATGGTCCGCCAGGCGCAGAGCAGTAAGCCGGAAATTGGTCAGCTTGCCGATAAAATCTCCGCCATTTTTGTGCCAGTGGTGGTCGGTATTGCCCTGCTGAGCGCGGCAATCTGGTATTTCTTCGGCCCGGCGCCGCAGATTGTCTACACCCTGGTGATCGCCACCACGGTACTGATCATCGCCTGCCCTTGTGCCCTTGGTCTGGCCACGCCGATGTCGATTATCTCTGGCGTCGGACGCGCCGCCGAATTTGGCGTACTGGTCCGTGATGCTGACGCCCTGCAACGGGCAAGCACGCTGGACACCCTCGTCTTTGACAAAACCGGCACGCTCACCGAGGGCAAACCGCAGGTAGTGGCCGTTAATACCATTGGCTGTACGGAGACGGATGCCCTGCGCCTGGCCGCCGCGCTGGAACAAGGCTCCAGTCACCCGCTGGCGCGCGCCATCCTTGAGAAAGCCGGTGATGCCCGCCTGCCGCAGGTAAGCAACTTCCGCACTCTGCGCGGTTTAGGGGTCAGCGGTGAAGCAGAAGGCCATACGCTGCTGCTGGGTAACCAGGCACTGCTAACTGAACACGGTGTTGATACGTCCGTGCTGGACGCTGAGCTGAACGCGCAGGCCTCTCAGGGCGCGACGCCGGTTCTGCTGGCGAGGGATGGTCAGGTGGCGGCGCTGCTGGCCGTACGCGATCCGTTACGCCAGGACAGCGTGGATGCCTTGCAACGCCTGCACCACGCGGGCTATCGCCTGGTGATGTTAACCGGTGATAACCCGACTACCGCTAACGCCATCGCCAAAGAAGCCGGGATTGATGAGGTGATAGCCGGCGTGCTGCCGGATGGCAAAGCGGACGCCATCAGGAAATTGCAACGTGATGGTCGTCAGGTGGCGATGGTCGGCGACGGCATCAACGACGCCCCGGCGCTGGCGCAGGCTGACGTAGGTATTGCGATGGGCGGCGGGAGCGATGTCGCCATTGAAACCGCGGCAATCACCCTGATGCGCCACAGCCTGATGGGCGTGGCGGATGCGCTGGCGATTTCGAAAGCCACGTTGCGCAACATGAAGCAGAACCTGCTGGGGGCCTTCGTCTATAACTCGCTCGGCATTCCGATTGCCGCCGGGATTTTGTGGCCGCTGACCGGCACCCTGCTGAACCCGGTTGTTGCGGGTGCGGCGATGGCGCTCTCGTCAATTACCGTGGTGAGCAACGCTAACCGTCTGCTGCGGTTTAAACCGAAAGCGTAGAATCCCGGAAGCAGGCCGGGTAAGCGCAGCGCCGCCCGGCTTTCGCCTATTGCGCCCCCCTTCCCCACGCGCTAGCATGAACCTTTCCGTTTATGGAGCGCGTATGGGTCTGTTTAATCGTATAAAAACATCGTTTCGCGCCCTTTTTCCCCGCCGTTATGCCTGGCCCGGTATGGATATTTCGCTTCCGGGTGGGCAGCAACTGCACCTGGTGGGAAGCATTCATATGGGCACGCAGGATATGTCCCCCCTGCCCTCCGGCCTGATTAAACTACTGAAGCGCGCCGACGCGCTGATCGTCGAAGCCGACATCTCCGGCCATGAATCGCCGTTTGCCGGGCTGGAAAGCGACCGCCCCCTGGCTGAACGTCTTAACGAGACGCAGCTGGCTGAGCTTACCCGTCTTGCGGATGAGTCCGGCGTCTCGCTCTCAATGCTCGACACCCTGCCCCTGTGGCAAATTGCCATGGTGCTACAGGCAACCCAGGCGCAGCGCCTGGGGCTGCGCGGCGATTACGGTATCGATTATCAACTGCTGAATGCGGCAAGGGCGTGCAACCTGTCCGTCATTGAACTGGAAGGCACGGACAGCCAGATTGCGCTTCTTCGCCAGCTTCCTGATGACGGCAAGATGCTGCTGGATGATACCCTGACCCACTGGCACACCAACGCGCGTCTGCTGCAAACGATGATTGGCTGGTGGCTGGATGCGCCGCCCGCAGACGGTAAGCTGGCGTTACCGTCGACGTTCAGTGAATCGTTGTATGATGTGCTGATGAACGCGCGCAACCAGGCGTGGCGGGAGACGCTGTTTGCCCTGCCTGCCGGTCGTTATGTTGTCGCGGTTGGCGCGTTGCATTTGTACGGAGAAGGGAATTTGCCGTCGCTGCTGAAATAAAAAAATGGCCAATATTTCTATTGGCCCGTCAAAGAGGAATTTCATCGTTTTTATTATACCGAAGTGACCTTCGGCTACGCCGATTGTCGCTCAAAGTAACCATCACTGCCAATACTATTGCGCAAGATGGTGCTATTTTTTAGACAAACGTCAGGCGTATGCTGCTGGCATGAACCGTCTGTCGTAAGAAGGATAGCCATGACTCCCGCCGTTAAATTACTCGAAAAAAACAAAATTTCTTTCCGGATCCACACCTACGATCACGATCCGAACGAAACCAACTTTGGTGATGAAGTGGTGCGCAAGCTGGGGCTGAACGCGGACCAGGTTTACAAAACGCTGCTGGTCGCGGTGAATGGCGATATGAAGCACCTCGCCGTGGCAGTGACGCCCGTCGCCGGACAGCTTGATCTGAAGAAAGTGGCCAAAGCGCTGGGAGCGAAAAAGGTCGATATGGCAGACCCGATGGTTGCGCAACGCACTACGGGTTATCTGGTCGGCGGGATCAGCCCGCTCGGCCAGAAAAAGCGTCTGCCGACCCTGATCGATGCGCCTTCGCAGGAATTTGAGACGATCTATATTTCTGGCGGCAAACGCGGGCTGGATATCGAACTGGCCGCAGGCGATCTGGCGAAAATGCTGGACGCGAAATTTGCGGATATTGCGCGCAGGGATTGAGAAAATTGCCCGGTGGCGCTGCGCATACCGGGCCTACGATTCGAATGTAGGCCGGGTAAGGCGTAGCCGCCACCCGGCACAACACACCCGCACTACTGCCAGCTCACCTCGCCCTTCGGCTCATACGCGTTCACGTCAATCGGTGAATTTTGCTGGATAAACTGCTTCAACACTTCCGCATCAATAAACCCGGTATTTACATAGCCCGGTTTGTTATCGATATGCGGATAGCCGTCGCCGCCGGTGGCGTTAAAGCTTAACGTTGCCAGGCGGTAGGTTTTCGCCGGATCAACAGGTTCGCCTTTGATTTTGAGATCGTTGAGCTTACCGTCCTTCGCGACGAAGCTGACGTTAGCAAACTGCGGATACGCTCCGGAGTCCGGCTTCATCTGCGCCACGGCGGTCAGGTAGTCAATTACCTCTTTCCCGCTCATGTCCGCATACACCACCACGTTGCCAAACGGCTGCACTTTGAGCACGTCTTTATAGGTGATGTTTCCGCCATCGATGGAATCACGAATACCGCCGCCGCTCATCACGCCGAAATCCGCATTCGTGCGCGCCATCTGCGCGGCCAGCACCAGACGCCCCATGTTGGTTTGTACGAAGCGGACTTTGCTGCGGTCCCCTTCCAGTCGTCCGTTAAGCGTGCCAATCTTCACGTCCAGCTGCGCTTTCCCTTTGCTCTGGAACGGCGTCAGCAGGGAGAGCATCTGCTGGTTTTCAGCGATCTCTGGCGTGTAGAGTACCCGCTCGCTTTTGCCGTCCGGGTAGGTTACTTTCTTCTTCAGGTTGACCGGGATGAGCTGATAGTGCACCAGCTTCATCTCGCCGTTACGGAATTCGAAATCCGCACGGCCTACGTATTTACCCCACTCGTGGGCCTGTACAATCCAGATACCGTTCTGACGATCCGGGGCGCACGGCGTGCCGGGCACATAATCTACCTGCTTTTTATTCTCAGAAGCCATGCAGACCGGATCCTGTGAGTGACCGCCCACAATCATCGCCAGCGAGCCCGCAGGAAGGCTGCGCGCCATCTCCACGTCGCCCGGCGCGTTAGAGCCGTGCTGACCGTTGTCGTAATGCCCCATGTGGGTGGTAGCGATAATCACATCCGGTTTTTCATTCTGCTGCAACTCCTGGATCACCAGCTTCGCTTCGTCCGCCGGTTTACGGAATTCGATGTCGGTGAAAAATTCAGGGTTGCCAATTTTGGCCGTATCGTCGGTGGTTAAGCCGATGACCGCGATCTTCAGATCCTGACGCTTAAACAGCGCCCACGGTTTAAACAGGCGCTCGCCGGTGCTTTTCTGATAAATATTGGCGGAAAGGAACGGAAATTTGGACCACTTTTCCTGCTGGCGCAATACGCTCAGCGGGTTATCAAACTCGTGGTTTCCGACCGCCATCGCGTCGTAACCAATTAAATTCATGCCGCGGAAATCAGGCTCGGCATCCTGCAAATCAGATTCCGGTACGCCGGTATTAATATCCCCGCCCGACAGCAACAGCACGCTGCCGCCCTGAGCCGAGACCTCTTTACGAATGCCGTCCACCAGCGTTTTTTGCGCCGCCAGGCCATATTCACCGTATTCGCTGCGCCAGAAATGGCCGTGATGATCGTTAGTATGCAGAATGGTAATTTTATAGGTTTTATCTTTTTCATACGCCTGCGCGGGCAGGCTTGTCAGCCCCCATGCGGCGATGAGCGCCAGCGCGACGCCACGCTTTATTAACTTCATCTTCTCTCTCCCTGACCCATAGACAAACGCAAAAATTACAGTGACTCACAAGAATAGACAAATAAGTTTTCAGAATTGCGACTTTCTTCAAATGTCACGGACGAGTATGTTAGTCGGATAATAATTACTCCCTGCATCTCTAATAACAAATTGACGTGGTATTTATGGCAATCAGTGAATCAACCCAGCCTGTTCAGGGCGTTCCGGCGTCGCCGCCGAAATCGCGCACTTCCTTCAAAGTATTAGGCGCAATCAGTCTCTCTCATCTGCTCAACGACATGATCCAGTCGCTGATTCTGGCGATCTACCCGCTGTTGCAGTCTGAGTTCTCATTAACCTTCGTGCAGATCGGGATGATTACCCTGACCTTCCAGCTGGCCTCTTCGCTGCTACAGCCGGTGGTGGGCTACTGGACGGACAAATACCCGATGCCATGGTCGCTGCCCATTGGGATGTGCTTCACCCTGAGCGGGCTGGTGCTGCTGGCCATGGCGGGCAGCTTTGAGGCGGTACTGGTTGCCGCGGCGCTGGTGGGAACCGGTTCATCGGTGTTCCATCCGGAATCGTCCCGCGTGGCGCGTATGGCCTCCGGCGGACGCCACGGGCTGGCGCAGTCTCTGTTCCAGGTGGGGGGGAATTTTGGTAGCTCCCTCGGTCCTCTGCTGGCGGCGGTAATTATCGCGCCTTACGGCAAAGGCAACGTGGCGTGGTTTGTGCTGGCCGCGCTGCTGGCGATTGTCGTCCTGGCGCAAATCAGCCGCTGGTATGCCGCGCAGCATCGCGTAAATAAGGGAAAACCTGCCGCGAAGATAACCAATCCCCTTCCGCGCAATAAGGTGATCCTTGCCATCAGCGTGCTGCTGGTGCTGATTTTCTCGAAATATTTCTATATGGCGAGCATCAGCAGCTATTACACCTTCTATCTGATGCAAAAATTCGGATTATCGGTACAAAACGCCCAGTTCCATCTTTTTGCCTTCCTGTTTGCGGTGGCGGCAGGCACGGTGATAGGCGGCCCTGTGGGAGATAAAATCGGACGTAAATATGTGATTTGGGGCTCTATCCTCGGCGTTGCGCCGTTTACGCTTGTTTTACCGTACGCAACGCTGGAATGGACCGGAATATTGACAGTGATAATTGGTTTTATTCTCGCGTCGGCGTTTTCAGCCATTCTGGTCTATGCGCAAGAGCTGCTGCCGGGACGTATCGGTATGGTTTCCGGTCTCTTTTTCGGTTTTGCCTTTGGCATGGGCGGCCTTGGCGCCGCCGTGTTAGGGATGGTTGCAGACCACACCAGCATCTTCCTGGTCTATAAAATCTGCGCTTTCCTGCCACTTCTGGGGATGTTGACCATATTCCTGCCTGACAACCGTCATAAAGCGTAACTACACGGCTGCCAAAGTTAAACTTTGGCAGCCGGATAACCTGATGCCATAAGGCTTTCCTCTCCCTCCCCTCAGCAAATTTATCAAAATCTGCCTTTTTTCGTGCTTATTGCCTTTTTATTGTGATTTCAACAATTATTCATAAACATAAGCGTAAAAATTGTCATAAACTATTAATCGGCTTTTTGGTATTTGCACCAAAAATGGATCACCCATCGCGAAAGGAGACGGAATGCACCACGCCACACCGCTTATCACCACCATTGTTGGTGGACTTGTGCTCGCTTTTATCCTCGGCATGATTGCCAACAAACTGCGTATTTCGCCCCTGGTAGGCTATTTGTTAGCGGGCGTGCTGGCAGGACCCTTTACGCCGGGTTTTGTCGCAGATACCAAACTTGCACCGGAGCTGGCGGAACTGGGCGTTATCCTGCTGATGTTTGGCGTCGGACTGCATTTTTCCCTGAAGGATCTGATGGCGGTAAAGTCGATCGCCATACCGGGAGCGATCGCCCAGATAGGGGTGGCGACGCTGCTGGGCATGGCGCTTTCGGCGGTGCTGGGCTGGTCAATCATGACCGGTATCGTATTTGGGCTGTGTCTTTCAACCGCCAGTACCGTGGTGCTGCTGCGCGCGCTTGAAGAGAGGCAGCTGATAGACAGCCAGCGCGGGCAAATCGCGATTGGCTGGCTGATAGTTGAAGATCTGGTGATGGTGTTGACGCTGGTACTGCTGCCCGCCGTCGCCGGGATGATGGAAAAAGAGAATATCGGCTTCGCTTCGCTGGCGCTGGATATGAGCATTACCATCGGTAAGGTTGTGGCGTTTATTGCCATCATGATGCTGGTGGGCCGCCGTCTGGTGCCGTGGATCATGTCCCGCAGCGCCGCCACCGGCTCGCGTGAACTGTTCACGCTTTCGGTCCTTGCGTTGGCGCTGGGCATTGCCTTTGGCGCTGTCGAGCTGTTTGACGTCTCCTTTGCGCTGGGCGCATTCTTCGCCGGGATGGTGCTGAACGAGTCCGAGCTGAGCCACCGTGCCGCGCACGATACTCTGCCACTACGTGATGCGTTCGCGGTGCTGTTCTTTGTCTCCGTCGGGATGCTGTTCGACCCGATGATCCTCATCCAGCAGCCGCTGGCCGTGCTGGGTACGCTGGCAATCATCATCTTTGGTAAGTCCGTTGCCGCCTTCTTCCTGGTGCGGATGTTCGGTCACTCGCCGCGCACGGCGCTGACCATCGCCGCCAGCCTGGCGCAGATTGGCGAGTTCGCCTTTATTCTGGCTGGTCTGGGAATGGCCCTGAATCTGCTGCCACAGGCTGGGCAAAATCTGGTGCTGGCGGGGGCGATCCTCTCCATCATGTTGAACCCGGTATTGTTTGCCCTGCTGGAGAAATATCTCGAGAAGACCGAAACCCTCGAAGAGCTGACGCTGGAAGAGGCGACAGAAGAAGAGAAACAGATCCCGGTGGATATCTGCAACCACGCGCTGCTGGTCGGTTTTGGCCGCGTCGGCAGCCTGCTGGGTGAAAAACTGATGGCTCAGGGCATTCCACTTGTAGTGATTGAAACGTCACGCACTCGCGTCGACGAGCTTCGCGAGCGCGGCATCCGCGCGGTGCTGGGCAACGCGGCTAACGAAGAGATTATGAATCTGGCGCATCTGGACTGCGCTCGCTGGCTGCTGCTCACTATCCCGAACGGTTACGAGGCTGGCGAGATTGTCGCCACAGCCCGTGAAAAATGCCCGCATATCGAAATCATAGCCCGCGCCCATTATGATGACGAAGTGGAGTACATTACCGAGCGCGGCGCGAATCAGGTGGTGATGGGTGAGCGTGAGATTGCGAATACGATGCTGACAATGCTGACGAAGCCGCCGGTTGAAGAGGCGGTGACGGGGTAAATTTTGTGCGGCCTGGTCCCCTCACCCCAGCCCTCTCCCCAAAGGGGAGAGGGTGTTCAAATTCCCTCTCCCCTTTGGGGAGAGGGCCAGGGTGAGGGGTCTTCTTTTACCTGTCCCAATACGCCTCTTCGAGGCTGTCTTCCCGTTCCGGCAGCCCACGCGTTAAGCGCGGTGAATGCTGGTTCAGCACCTGATAACTCACGCGGTTCGCGTACTTGCACACCTGCGCCAGCGAGGAATAGGTCAGCCAGTTGAAGGTGTGTTTGCTGGAATTCGGCACATTGGTTTTGTGGTAGGCGTTAGCGGTGATGTCGTGCAGCAGCGCGGCCAGCGCGCCGTCGCCCGCGCCGTTGGTGTTCATGATCTTCTCGGGGCCACCCATATACGGTGCAATGTGGGAGAAGATACGCAGCGGGTTGATGCAGTCTTTATGACGCATGGCGCGGCTGAACTCGTACTGGTTAAATTCGGCGATAGCGCCCGGCAGCAGCGGGTGCTGGGTTTTCCGCTTGCTCTCTTCTTCCGTGAAGCCCGCCATGTACAGCCCGACCGGCCCTGCGGTGCAGAGCACCAGATCCACCCAGTCCAGCGCCTTATCAGACGCCAGCAGCGGATCGCTTTCGCCGGTCAGCGCTTCGGCTTCTTCTTCATTCATCGCCAGAATCGAGACGTGTTCTTTCAGGAAGGCCTGCCACCACTCCGGGTTGTCGGCAATCACGAATTTGGTGCCCAGCGTCAGAACCACAGGCACGTTGTATTTCTTCGCATACTCAATTGCCTTCATGGTTGCGTCCGGCATTGGTTCGCCCGGCTTGCAGCGCACCAGATAAGACGTCAACACCAGCGCAGACGCGCCCGCGATCACCTCTTCCGGAATACTTTCAGCGCGTAGCTTGTTCATATGGCCGGGGCTGATGGCAAAGGTACGCTCGCCGGAATCGCTTATCAGCGTAAAGCAACGACCAATTGGCCCGTCAACGCCCTGCAAATAGTTCAGATCGGTGCGGCTGGAGGTATTGCACAGGTAGCGGTAGGCGTAGCCACCGATTTCGATATTGCTGCACATCACGCCAAGCAGTACCGAGCGGTCGTCTGCCAGAACGGAGTAGTTGTGCATGGTGTTACCGATGGTGCCGCCAGCAAACTGGTGGGTGATAAGATTTTCGCGCATCAGTTCCTGATACAGCGCTTCGGCAACGTCATCCTCAATCACCAGCGAGTGCCCGGCGCTCAGACCATAACGTGCGACAAACGCATCATCCACTTTGGCTTCAATGTCCACCAGCGTCTGATCGATACCGACCACCCAGGCAGCGCTGGTTTCGCTTTCCTGCTGAATTTGCTGTAACAGCGGATCGCGGGCATCGACGGGGAAATAGTGTTTGGACTTACGTTTACCGGGAAATTTCATGGTCTGAACTGTGCAAAGAATACGGGCCGGGAATGGTAGCACAAACCCGGCCCGTAACGCGATCAGCGGCGGGTGGTGACCAGTGACACCATCATATCGATGTGTTCAGGGGAGTCGTTAAGCGCAGGAATGTATTCGTATTTCGTTCCGCCGGCCTCCATGAAGAACTCTTTGTTCTGGACGGCAATCTCTTCCAGCGTTTCCAGACAATCCGCCGAGAAGCCCGGCGACATAACCTGAATGTGCTTCACGCCCTTCTCGCCCAGCATTTTTAGCGTTTCATCAGTATACGGGGTCAACCACGGTTCACGGCCGAAGCGCGACTGGAAGGTCATCATCACCTTCTCAGGCGGCAGGCCGAGGGCGGAGACCAGTTCACGGGTGGTATCGCGGCAACGCTGGGGGTAATCGTCCCCTTCGTTCGCGAAACGCTGCGGAATACCGTGATAGGAGAGCAGCAGCAGATCCGGCTCGCCGTGTTTTTCAAACGACGCGCGCGCGCTGCTGGCAAGCGCCTGAATGTACAGCTCGTTATCGGCGTAGTCGCGGATAAAGGTGATGCCCGGTATACGGCGGCGGGTCGCCAGAATGCGTGCCAGTTCGTCCCAGACGGCAGCCACCGTGGAGCACGAATACTGCGGATAAAGGGCCAGCACCACAATGTGTTCAACGCCCTGCGCCAGCAGAGAGTCGACGGCGCTTTCCAGGGATGGCTTACCGTAGCTCATACCGAGCGCAACGGGCATGTCCGGCAGACGGGCGGCCAGCGCCTTCTCCTGACGACGGCTGTAGACCATCAGCGGCGAGCCTTCTTCCATCCACACGGACTGATAGAGCTTTGCCACACGCGGGGAACGAATCGGCAGAATGACGCCACGCAGCAGTGGCCACCACAGCAGTCTTGGGGTATCCACGACGCGCGTGTCGCTTAAAAATTGTCGCAGGTAGCGTTTTACCGCCGCTGGAGTAGGTGCTTCTGGGGTGCCCAGATTGGCAAGCAGGATGCCGGTTTTCGCCTGACTCATTCACGCCTCTTAACCATTTGATAGGCTGTCAATTGTAGCGGAAATGCGTTTAAACGAAACCCATTGCTGCAATAGGTAAGATGAGAATTTTTCTCACCCGGGGCTCCGGGTGAGAGAGGTGCGCTTAGCCGAGAATTTTTTCCAGCTCTGCACGTACGTCAGCCACGGCTTTGGTGCCGTCCACTTTCGCGTATTTGGTATTACCCGCCTGCGCTTCTTTGGTGTAGTAGCCGATCAGCGGTGCGGTCATCTGATGGTATTCCACCAGGCGTTTACGCACGGTTTCTTCCTGATCGTCTTTACGGGTGGTCAGCTCTTCGCCGGTCACGTCGTCTTTGCCTTCAACCTTAGGTGGGTTGAATTTAATGTGGTAAACGCGGCCAGAAGCAGCGTGTACGCGACGGCCAACGATACGGTCAACGATCAGCTCGTCCGGTACGTCGAACTCCAGCACGTAATCCACGTTGATGCCCGCTTCTTTCATGGCGTCAGCCTGAGGAATGGTGCGCGGGAAGCCGTCCAGCAGGAAACCATTGCGGCAGTCTTCCTGAGCAATGCGCTCTTTTACCAGCGCGATAACCAGTTCGTCGGTCACCAGCTTGCCTGCGTCCATGATGTCTTTAGCTTGTTTGCCCAGCTCGGAGCCAGATTTAACAGCGGCACGCAGCATGTCACCAGTAGAGATTTGCGGAATACCGTATTTCTCCATGATGAACTGAGCCTGAGTTCCCTTACCCGCGCCCGGAGCGCCAAGCAGAATAATACGCATTGCGAAAATCCCCTCAA